>NZ_JBSFJU010000011.1:0-179613 GCF_053598215.1 Kitasatospora sp. NPDC001175
GAGCGGCCCCGACACCCTCACCCCCCTGATCACCACCCTCAACCGGCTCCGCCGCCGCCACCCCGCCCTCCAGCAACTACGGAACATCACCTTCCACGGGACCGACAACGACCGCATCCTCGCCTACTCGAAGAAGGCCACCACCCCGGACGGCCTGACCGACCACGTCATCACCGTGGTCAACCTCGACCCCCACCACGCCCAGGAAGCGACCGTGACCCTCGACAGCGACCACAGCTTGAGCGTGCACGACGAACTCACCGGCGCCGCCTACACCTGGGCCAGGCACAACTACGTCCGACTCGACCCCGCCACGGGCCCGGCCCACATCCTCACGGTTCGGAGGAACCCTCAGTGACAGTCAACGAGCCCGTCGCCGACACCTTCGCCGAAACCTCCCCCAGGAACCTGGACCCCGAGTGGTTCAAACGCGCGGTCTTCTACGAGGTCCTGGTCCGCTCCTTCCAGGACAGCAACGGCGACGGGATCGGCGACCTCAAGGGGCTCACCTCCAAGCTGGACTACCTCCAGTGGCTCGGCGTGGACTGCCTCTGGCTGCCACCCTTCTTCGCCTCCCCGCTGCGCGACGGCGGCTACGACGTGGCCGACTACAAGTCGGTGCTGCCGGAGTTCGGCGACCTGGCCGACTTCGTGGAGTTCGTCGACGCCGCCCACAAGCGCGGCATGCGCGTGATCATCGACTTCGTGATGAACCACACCAGCGACCAGCACCCGTGGTTCCAGGCCTCCCGCAACGATCCTGACGGACCGTACGGTGACTTCTACGTCTGGGCTGACGACGACAAGCAGTACCCCGACGCCCGGATCATCTTCGTCGACACCGAGACCAGCAACTGGACCTACGACCCGGTCCGCAAGCAGTACTTCTGGCACCGGTTCTTCTCGCACCAGCCCGACCTCAACTACGACAACCCGCGGGTGCAGGAGGAGGTGATCGCGGCCCTGCGGTTCTGGCTGGACCTCGGCATCGACGGCTTCCGGCTCGACGCGGTGCCGTACCTGTTCGCGCGCGAGGGCACCAACTGCGAGAACCTGCCGGAGACCCACGACTTCCTGAAGCGGGTCCGCAAGGAGATCGACGCCGACTACCCGGACACCGTGCTGCTGGCCGAGGCCAACCAGTGGCCCGAGGACGTGGTCGACTACTTCGGCGACTTCGGCTCCGGCGGCGACGAGTGCCACATGGCGTTCCACTTCCCGGTGATGCCGCGGATCTTCATGGCCGTGCGCCGGGAGTCGCGCTACCCGGTCTCCGAGATCCTCGCCAAGACGCCGACCATCCCCTCCGGCTGCCAGTGGGGGATCTTCCTGCGCAACCACGACGAGTTGACCCTGGAGATGGTCACCGACGAGGAGCGCGACTACATGTACGCGGAGTACGCCAAGGACCCGCGGATGCGGGCCAACGTGGGCATCCGCCGCCGGCTCGCCCCCTTGCTGGAGAACGACCGCAACCAGATCGAACTCTTCACCGCCCTGCTGCTGTCACTGCCGGGCTCGCCGGTGCTCTACTACGGCGACGAGATCGGGATGGGCGACAACATCTGGCTGGGCGACCGGGACGGCGTCCGCACCCCCATGCAGTGGACGCCCGACCGCAACGCGGGTTTCTCCTCCGCCGACCCGGGCAGGCTCAGTCTGCCGCCCATCATGGATCCGGTGTACGGCTACCAGGTGACCAACGTCGAGGCGCAGCAGAGCAGTTCGTCCTCCCTGCTGCACTGGACGCGTCGCATGATCGAGATCCGCAAGCTCAACCCCGCGTTCGGCCTCGGCAGCTACACCGAGCTGCCCTCCAGCAATCCCGCGGTGCTGGCCTTCGTGCGCGAGCACGAGGGCGACCTGGTCATGTGCGTGAACAACTTCTCGCGGTTCGCGCAGCCGACCGAACTGGACCTGCGGCGTTACGGGGGGCGGTACCCGGTCGAGCTGATCGGGGGCGTGCGCTTCCCGTCCATCGGCGAATGGCCCTACCTGCTCACCCTGGCGGGACACGGCTTCTACTGGTTCCAACTGCGCAACCCCCGTGCCAGGTAAGGCCGGCGGGAGCGGCGGCCGCCGGGAGACGGCCGCGAAGTAACGATCCATCAGGTTCCACCCCCCGGGGGCGCGCGAACCACCACCCGCGCCCCCGGGTTCTCTCTGCACCACCGCGTACGGCTAACAGCCCAACGGCCACCCACACTATGGCGTGACACCCGAGCCCACCTCGCGTGCCGTCGCCGCCGCGCCGCCGAAATCCGGAAGACTGACGGACCCGGCCAGACCCGTCGGGCAGTCGGCCCGCTTCCGGGGAAAGGGAGTCATGTCCGAAACCTCCCGTTCTCAAGCCCATGTGCAAAGCGATCCCGCACAGCCGGCCACCGGGCCCGTCGGGACGCGCAGCACCGGGGTGCGGAGGACCAGCCCCGGGGTCAGCGAACTGGTCCAGGCCGCGCTGCCGCTGATCGCCGCCTGGCTGCCCGGCCAGCGGTGGTACGCGGGCAAGGGGCGCGCCATCACCGGCCTCACCCCGGTGGTGGGCACGCCGCTCCAAGTCGGCGACCCGACCCTGCTGCACCTACTACTCAGGGTCGAGCACGCCGGCGACGGCTCCGCCGCGTACGGCGACATCTACCAGCTGCTGCTGGGCATCCGCTCGCAGCCGCCGAACTCGATCGCCCCCTCCGCGGTGCTGGGACGGCTCAGCGGCGGCCAGCACGACGGCGCGCTGGTCTACGACGCGGTGCACGACCCCGAGCTGACCGGCCGTCTGCTCGAACACATGGCCACCGGTGACCGGTTCGGCTCGCTCTCCTTCCGCCGCACCCCGGGCCCCGGACTGCCGGGCAACCTGCCGGGACGGGCCTCCACCGCCGAGCAGTCCAACACCTCGGTGATCTACGGCACCGCCTTCATCCTCAAGCTCTTCCGCCGGATCAGCCCCGGTACCAACCCGGACCTGGAGCTCTCGCTCGCCCTCTCCCGGGCCGGCTCCACCCGGATCCCCCGGGTCGCCGCCTGGTTCGAGTGCCGGCTGGAGCGATCGGAACCGGCCACCCTCGGCCTGCTCCAGCGCTACCTCCCGGACGCCGAGGACGGCTGGGAGCTCGCCCTGGACCAGGTCGCCAGGCTCAAGGGCGACCCGTCCCCGGGCAACTTCGCGATCGAGGCGCACCGACTCGGCCGGGCCACCGCCGAGGTGCACCGGGTGCTGGCCAGGTCCATGCCGGTGGCCCGGCTCGACCGCGCCCAGATCAGCCTGATGGCCGGAGCGATGGCCGATCGGCTGGACAGCGCCGTGGCCGCCGTCCCCGGCCTGCTGCGCTACCGGGCCGCGCTGCGCACCGCCTTCCGTCAGCTGACCGCCGACCACCTGGACGGGCTGCCGGTGCAGCGCATCCACGGCGACCTCCACCTCGGCCAGGCCATGCGCACCCCGCACGGCTGGGTCCTGCTGGACTTCGAGGGCGAGCCCGCCAAGCCGCTCGCCGAGCGGCGGCTGCCGCAGCCCGCGCTGCGGGACGTCGCCGCGATGCTCCGCTCCTTCGACTACGCCGCCGCCCATCTGCTGGCCGGTGCGCCACCCGATCCCGAACTCGCCCACCTGGCGGCGGCCTGGGCGGGCCGCAACCGGACGGCGTACTGCGCGGGCTACACCGCGGGCGGCGGGAGCGACCCGTCCGCCTCGCCGGAGCTGATGCGCGCGCTGGAGATCGACAAGGCGGTCTACGAGGTGGTCTACGAGGCGCGGCACCGGCCCAGCTGGCTGCCCATCCCGCTGGCCGCCATCAACCGCCTGGCCCTGACCGTCTGACCACCCCCACTACACCACGGGGGTCGGCCCGCCCGGTCCCCCGACATCCGATGCCCAGGAGGACTCCGCCGTGACCCCGCTCGGCCCGAAGCCCGACCGCTCCAAGCCCGCGGTGCCCGCCACCTTCCTGCCAGGGCGGACCGGAAGGTCCGGCGACAGTGCTCAGTCCAAGGCCGCCGCCCCGGCGCCGACGGCACGGCCTACGGCACCGGACCGGGCACCGTCGCCCGCTCCGGCCCCCACCGTCCCGGAGCGGCCCGAGCAGGCCGAGCGCCCCGAAGCGGCACCGGCGGCGCTGCGCCTCCCGGAGGCGCCGCTGCCACCGGCCGAGATCGAGCGGCTGCTGCGCGGCGAGCACCACGACCCGCACTCGCTGCTCGGCGCGCACGTCACCGCCGAGGGGATCGCGATCCGGGTGCTGCGCCCGTTCGCCGAACGGGTGGTGGTGGAGACCGAGCACGGCCCGGCCGAGCTGACCCACCTGCAGGGCGGCCTGTTCACCGGTCTGCTGCCGGGCCGCGTCATCCCGCCGTACCGGCTGCAGGTCAGTTACCCCGGCGGCGGGCCGCTGCCGCAGCACGACGGCTACCGGACCGGGCCCACCCTCGGCGAGCTCGATCTGCACCTGATCTCCGAGGGCCGGCACGAGCAGCTCTGGCGGGCGCTCGGCTCGCACGTCCGGGAGGTGGACGGCGTCCGCGGCACCGCCTTCGCGGTGTGGGCACCGAACGCCGTCGGGGTCCGGCTGATCGGCGACTTCAACCACTGGGACGGCACCGGGCACCCGATGCGCTCGCTGGGTTCCTCCGGCGTCTGGGAACTGTTCGTCCCGGACCTGGGCGAGGGCGCCAGGTACAAGTACGAGATCCACACCCGGCAGGGCTGGGTGCTTAAGAAGGCCGACCCGCTGGCCCGGGCCGCCCAGTGCCCGCCGGACACCGCCTCGGTGGTGACCGTCTCCCGGCACGAGTGGCAGGACGCCGAGTGGATGGCGCGCCGGGCGCACTCCGTACACCACCGCGCGCCCATGTCGGTGTACGAGCTGCACCTGCCCTCCTGGCGCCCCGACCTCACCGGCTACCGCGAGATCGCCGCCGAGCTCCCCGGCTACCTCGAGGACCTGGGCTTCACCCACGTGGAGTTCATGCCGGTGATGGAGCACCCCTTCGGCGGTTCCTGGGGCTACCAGGTCTCCGGCTTCTACGCCCCCACCGCCCGGCTCGGCAGCCCGGACGACTTCAGGTACCTGATCGACACCCTGCACCGGCACGGCATCGGTGTGATCGTCGACTGGGTGCCCGCGCACTTCCCCAAGGACGACTTCGCGCTCGCCCGCTTCGACGGCGAGCCGCTGTACGAACCCGCCGACCCGCTGCGCGCCGAGCACCCCGACTGGGGCACCCTGGAGTTCGACTACGGCCGCACCGAGGTGCGCAACTTCCTGGTCGCCAACGCCGTGTACTGGTGCGAGGAGTTCCACATCGACGGCCTGCGGGTGGACGCGGTCGCCTCGATGCTCTACCTCGACTACTCCCGCGAGGGCGGCGACTGGAACCCCAACCAGTACGGCGGGCGGGAGAACCTGGACGCCGCCTCCTTCCTCCAGGAGATGAACGCGACCGTCTACCGCCGCTGCCCAGGCGTGATCACCATCGCCGAGGAGTCCACCGCCTGGGACGGCGTCACCCGGCCCACCCACAGCGGGGGCCTGGGCTTCGGGCTGAAGTGGAACATGGGCTGGATGCACGACTCGCTGGTCTACATGTCCAAGGACCCGGTGCACCGCAAGTACCACCACAACGAGATGACCTTCTCGATGGTGTACGCGTACTCGGAGAACTACATCCTGCCGATCTCGCACGACGAGGTGGTGCACGGGAAGCAGGCCCTGGTCGCCAAGATGCCCGGCGACTGGTGGCAGCAGCGCGCCAACCACCGCGCCTACCTCGGCTTCATGTGGTCCCACCCCGGCAAGCAACTCCTTTTCATGGGACAGGAGTTCGCCCAGGGCGCGGAGTGGCACCACGAGAGCGGACCGCAGTGGTGGGTGCTGGACGAGCAGTGGCCGGCCGCCGGGGGTCACCTGGGCGTCCAGCGGCTGGTGCGCGAGCTCAACCGGGTCTACCGCGACACCCCCGCCCTCTGGGAGCAGGACACCACCCCCGGCGGCTTCCGCTGGCTGGACGGCGGCGCGGCCGACGACAACCTGTTCGCCTTCGTGCGCTACGCAGCCGACGGCTCTCCGCTGGTCGCGATCAGCAACTTCTCCCCCGTCGTCCGGCACGGCCACCGGGTCGGCCTGCCCTCGCTGCCGGGCCCCGACCAGCTCTGGCAGGAGGTGCTCAACACCGACGCCGAGGTCTACGGCGGCAGCGGCATCGCCAACTCCCAGCCCATCAAGGCCGAGACCACCCCGTGGAACGGGCAGCCCCGCAGCGCCGAGCTGATCGTGCCGCCGCTGGCCACGGTCTGGCTGCGGCCCGTCTGATTGGCCCCGCGATGAGCAGTCGGTAAACAGTCAGGGAACGACGTCCAGGTGTCTACGGCGCTGTAGTACGTTCGCGGGAGCCGACCCCTGAACACCCGTCGAGGTGCGTGGTCGCGCCCATCGAGAGCCGTATCTCAGAGCCGAGAGTGTGTGATGTCGTCCCTGACCTACCTGGAATCCGTCGGTGTGGGCCTGCTGCAGGGCGTCACCGAGCTCTTCCCGGTGTCCAGCCTGGGCCACAGCATCCTGATACCCGCGCTGATCGGCGGGCAGACCAAGACCGACCTGGACGTCACCGCGGACGGCTCGCCGTACCTCTCGGTGCTGGTCGGCCTGCACCTGGCCACCGCGCTGGCCCTGGTGGTGTTCTTCCGGCGGGACTGGATCAGGATCATCAAGGGCCTGTTCAGCTCGATCCGCAACCGCGAGGTCGCCTCTCCGGACCAGAAGCTGGCCTGGCTGCTGGTGATCTCCACCATCCCGGTCGGCATCGCCGGGCTCGCGTTGGACCACCTGCTGCGCGACGCCCTCGGCAAGCCCACGCCGGCGGCGATCTTCCTCGCACTGAACGGCCTGGTACTGCTCGGCGCCGAGCGGCTCAAGCGCGGCGGCACCGGCCGCCGCCGGGCCGGGCAGTCCGCCGGCCACGCCCCGGACAGCGATCCCGAGCTGGAGTCCGACCGCCGGCTCGCCCGGCTGAACTACCGCCAGGGCGCCTGGATCGGGGCCGCGCAGATCCTCGCCCTCCTCCCCGGAATCAGCCGCTCCGGCGTCACCATGAGCGCCGGCGTGCTGCGCGGCCTGGGCCACGAGGACGCCGCCCGCTTCTCCTTCCTGCTCGCCACTCCGGTCATCCTGGCCGCGTCCGCGCTCAAGCTGCCGGAGCTGCTCAAGCCGGAGAACTCCGCCGTGCGCGGTCCGCTGCTGGCCGGCAGCGTGGCCGCCTTCGCCGCCGGGTACGTCTCGGTCCGCTTCCTCACCAAGTACTTCGAGAGCCGCAGCATGACGCCGTTCGCGCTCTACTGCACCCTCGCCGGGCTCGGTTGCCTTGTCTGGCTGAACTTCTAGGCCCGGCTCAACCTCCGGCCGGGCGCCCCCGGGACGCGGTGTCCGCCCCCGACCCCGCCCGACCGTGATCCGGGATCGGGACTTTGGTCCCTTGCGTTCGGAGGTTGGAGCAGACCCCGGCGGGCACGCCGGGCTCGAAGGTATGGTCGATATGTCTTCTTCCTGCTGACCATGCCGACGAAACGGAGATTGCCACGTGGCGCGCAGCGTGTACGTGACCGGGATCGACCGGGGGGACGGCCGGCAGGCCGTGGAACTCGGGGTCATGGAACTGCTCACCCGCCAGGTGGACCGGGTCGGCGTCTTCCGACCGCTGGTGCACGCCGCGGCCCCCGGCGAGAACGGCACCGACCACGTGGTCGAACTGCTCCGCGACCGGTACCGCCTGGATCTGTCGCCCGCCGAGCTGTACGGGCTGACCTACGAGGAGGCCGCCGCGCTGCAGGCCGCGCAGGGCCAGGAGGAGCTGGTGTCCGCCCTGGTGGACCGGTTCCGCGCGGTGGAGCGCAAGTGCCAGGCGGTGCTGGTGCTCGGCACGGACTTCGCCGGTACCAACATCCCGGACGAGCTGGCCTTCAACGCCCGGCTGGCGAACGAGTTCGGCGCCTGGGTGCTCCCGGTGGTCGGCGGCCACGACGAGGACCCGCAGGCCGTGATCGCCGAGGTCCTGGGCGCCCACCGGGCCTACCTGGACCTGGGCTGCTCGACCCTGGCGATGATCGCCAACCGGGTCGCGCCCGGCATCAAGCAGCAGGTCCAGCGGGCGCTCTCGGAGAAGCTCCCGATCCCCTCCTACGTGATCCCCGAGGAGCCGGCGCTGGCCGCGCCGACCGTGGCGCAGCTGGTGGAGGCGACCGACGCCGAGGTGCTGCTCGGCGACGCGGCCGGCCTCACCCGGGACGTGCGCTCCTTCGTCTTCGGCGGCGCGATGCTGCCGACCTTCCTGGACGCGCTGACCGAGGGCGCCCTGGTGGTCACCCCCGGGGACCGCGCCGACCTGGTGGTGGGCTCGCTGGCCGCGCACGCCGCCGGCGCCCCGCCGATCGCGGGCGTGCTGCTCACCCTCGGCCAGCACCCGGGCCCCAACGTGATGGCGCTGGCCGCCCGGCTCGCCCCCGGCACCCCGGTCGCGGTGGTCCCCGAGGGCAGCTGGCCCACCGCCGCCACGCTGACCCACCTTGAGGGCCGACTCGGCCCGGCCAGCCCGCGGAAGGCCGATATCGCCCTCGGCCTGTTCGAACTCCACGTGGACACCGCAGAGTTGACCAAGCGGATCGAGCTGAGCCGGTCCGAGCGGGTCACCCCGATGATGTTCGAGCACGAGTTGCTGGAGCGCGCCCGTGGCGACCGCCGGCACGTGGTGCTGCCCGAGGGCACCGAGGAGCGGGTGCTGCGGGCCGCCGAGATCCTGCTGCGCCGCAACATCTGCGACCTCACCCTGCTCGGCGAGCCGGAGGCGATCCGCCGCAGAGCCGCGAGCCTGGGCATCGACCTCCCGCAGGACGACGGCGCCGACCGCGCCCAGGTGCGGATCGTCGACCCGGCGAGCAGCCCGCTGCGCCAGCGGTTCGCCGAGCTGTACGCCGAGCTGCGCGCACACAAGGGCATGACGGTCGAGCTGGCCCTGGACGTGGTCACGGACGTCTCCTACTTCGGCACCCTGATGGTGCAGGAGGGCATCGCCGACGGCATGGTCTCCGGCGCGGTGCACTCCACCGCCGCGACCATCCGCCCCGCCTTCGAGGTGATCAAGACCTCGCCGGGCGCCTCGATCGTCTCCTCGGTCTTCTTCATGTGCCTGGCCGACAAGGTGCTGGTCTACGGCGACTGCGCGGTGAACCCGGACCCGGACGCCCAGCAGCTGGCCGACATCGCCGTCCAGTCCGCCGAGACCGCCGCCCAGTTCGGGGTCGAGCCGAGGGTCGCGATGCTCTCGTACTCGACCGGCACCTCGGGCTCCGGCGCGGACGTGGACAAGGTCCGCAGGGCCACCGAGCTGGTCCGCGAGCTGCGCCCGGACATCCTGGTCGAGGGCCCGATCCAGTACGACGCCGCGGTGGACGCCCGCGTCGCGGCCACCAAGCTGCCGGGCTCCGCGGTGGCCGGCCGGGCGACCGTGCTGATCTTCCCGGACCTCAACACCGGCAACAACACCTACAAGGCCGTGCAGCGCTCGGCCGGCGCCGTGGCGGTCGGCCCGGTGCTCCAGGGCCTGCGCAAGCCGGTCAACGACCTCTCCCGCGGCGCCCTGGTCCAGGACATCGTCAACACGGTCGCGATCACGGCCATCCAGTCCCAGTCGCCCACTGCCGCCGAAGGAACGATCCAGTGAGCAACGGCACCCGCGTCCTCGTCCTCAACGCCGGCTCCTCGTCGGTCAAGTACCAGCTGATCGACATGCTCGACGGCTCCCGGCTGGCCTCGGGCCTGGTGGAGCGGATCGGCGAGGCCGGCGGGCGGCTGGTGCACACCCCGCGCGGCGGGGTGAAGCGGGAGGCCGAGCAGGTCTACCCGGACCACGGTGCCGCGCTCAAGGCGGTCGCCGAGGAGCTGACCGCCGACGGGATCGGCCTGGACTCGCCGGAGCTGGCCGCGATCGGCCACCGGGTGGTGCACGGCGGCAAGCGGTTCACCGCCCCGACGCTGATCACCGACGAGGTGCTCACCGAGATCCGCCGGCTGATCCCGCTCGCCCCGCTGCACAACCCGGCCAACATCACCGGCATCGAGGTGGCCCGCGAGCTGCGCCCCGACCTGCCGCAGGTGGCGGTCTTCGACACCGCCTTCCACGCGAACATGCCCGAGTACGCGGCCAGGTACGCGATCGACAAGGCGGTGGCCGACGAACACCAGGTCCGCCGCTACGGCTTCCACGGCACCTCGCACCAGTACGTCTCCCGGGCCACCGCCGCACTGCTCGGCAAGGACCCGGCCGAGGTCAACGTGATCGTGCTGCACCTGGGCAACGGCGGCTCGGCCTCGGCCGTCGCCGGCGGTGTCTGCGTGGACACCTCGATGGGGCTGACCCCGCTGGAGGGCCTGGTCATGGGCACCCGTTCCGGTGATGTGGACCCGGGCGTGGTCTTCCACCTGCACCGGGTCGGCGGGCTGAGCATCGACGAGATCGATGACCTGCTGAACCGCCGCAGCGGCCTGCTCGGCCTGTGCGGGGACAACGACATGCGCGAGATCATGCGCCGGGCCGAGGACGGCGACGCGGACGCCGGGCTCGCCTTCGACACGTACATACACCGGCTGCGCAAGTACATCGGCGGTTACTACGCGGTACTCGGCCGGGTGGACGCGATCGCCTTCACCGCGGGTGTCGGCGAGAACGCGGCGCCGGTGCGGGCCGCGGCCATGGCGGGCCTGGAGGAACTGGGCATCGCGGTGGACGCCGAGCTGAACGCGGTCCGCTCCGGCGAGGCCCGGGTGATCTCCCCGGAATGCTCCCGGGTCACCGTCGCCGTGGTGCCGACGGACGAGGAGCTGGAGATCGCACAGCAGACCTTCGCCCTGGTGGGCGCTGCGAGCTGAGCGCGTATCAGCCCGGCGTC
Organism: Kitasatospora sp. NPDC001175; assembly: GCF_053598215.1. Lineage (NCBI taxonomy): Bacteria > Bacillati > Actinomycetota > Actinomycetes > Kitasatosporales > Streptomycetaceae > Kitasatospora > Kitasatospora sp. NPDC001175. Next base: position 10,931 of record NZ_JBSFJU010000011.1, read on the forward strand.
CCGCCCGTCGAGATGGTTCGTTGGCGATACCTCAGCAATCGCACTAAATGCGCCTATAACACGAACGGATAGACTGACCGATATGCGCCGAGCGAAAATTGTCTGCACCCTGGGTCCGGCGACGGACTCCTACGAACAGCTGAAGGCCATCGTCGAAGCGGGCATGAACGTCGCCCGACTCAACATGAGCCACGGCTCGCACGCCGAGCACGAGGAGCGGTACCGCAAGGTCCGCCAGGTGTCCGAGGACACCGGCCGCACCATCGGTGTGCTGGCCGACCTCCAGGGCCCGAAGATCCGACTTGCGACCTTCGCCAACGGCCCGGTCACCGTCGACAACGGCGACGAGTTCACCATCACCACCGAGGACGTGCCGGGCGACCAGCACATCTGCGGCACCACCTACAAGGGCCTCCCGGGCGATGTGAAGCCCGGCGACCCCATCCTGATCAACGACGGCGTCATCGCCCTGGAGGTCGTCAGCGTCGACGGCCCGCGGGTGAAGACCGTGGTGGTCGAGGGCGGCGTGCTCTCGAACAACAAGGGGATCAACCTCCCCGGCGCGGCCGTGAACGTGCCGGCCCTGTCCGAGAAGGACAAGGACGACCTGCGCTTCGCGCTCCGCCTGGGCGTCGACATGGTCGCGCTGTCCTTCGTCCGCAACGCCGCGGACATCGAGGACGTCCACAAGGTGATGGACGAGGTCGGCATCCGCGTCCCGGTCATCGCCAAGATCGAGAAGCCGCAGGCCGTCGAGGCCATGGAGGAGATCGTCCTCGCCTTCGACGCGGTCATGGTGGCCCGTGGCGACCTCGCCGTCGAGTACCCGCTGGAGAAGGTCCCGCTGGTACAGAAGAAGCTGATCACGCTCTGCCGCCGGAACGCCAAGCCGGTCATCGTCGCCACCCAGATGATGGAGTCGATGATCCACGCCTCCCGGCCGACCCGCGCCGAGGTCTCGGACGTCGCCAACGCCATCCTGGACGGCACGGACGCGGTCATGCTCTCCGCCGAGTCCAGCGTCGGCAAGTACCCGGTCGAGACGGTCAAGACCATGAGCCGGATCGCCGAGCAGGCCGAGCAGGAGCTGCTGGAGCAGGGCCTCCAGCCGCTGAACCCGGGCCGCAAGCCGCGCACCCAGGGCGGTTCGATCGCCCGCGCCGCGTGCGAGCTGGGCGACTTCCTGCACGCCAAGTCGCTGGTCGCCTTCACCAAGTCCGGTGACACCGCCCGTCGGCTCTCCCGCTACCGTTCGCCGATCCCGGTGATCGCCTTCACCCCGGACGCCGCCACCCGCAACCAGCTCTCGCTGAGCTGGGGCGTCGAGGCGCACGTGACCGAGCAGGTCGCCACCACCGACGAGATGGTGGTCCAGGTCGACCAGGAGCTGCTGAGCAAGCAGCTGCTCAAGGAGGGCGACACGGTCATCGTCACCGCCGGCTCGCCGCCCGGCATCCCCGGCAACACCAACATGGTCCAGGTGCACCACCTGGGTGCGCGCTCCGGGCAGTAATGGCCCGGTAGCCCTGTAACGCCCGTGGGGCGCCCCTCCGGTCTCCGACGGGGCGCCCCACGGACGTTTCCGGCGTGCTACTGGCCGTAGGGCAGGTTGTCGTTGTACATCCGCATGCCCGGGATGTGCAGTGCACCGCCGAACTGGCCGGCCTGGACGGCGGTGACGTTCTTCAGCTCCAGGTCGAGCGGGATCGGGATGCTGCCGATCAGGTCGTACAGCCACTGCGGCAAGGTGTCCGGAGTCAGCGTGATCTCACCCAGATCGATCGGGATGGGCAGTCCGAGAATCTTGCTGAGGTGACCGGAGAGCCGCTCCACGTACATGGTCACTTCATCGCCGCGCATGGTGGACGTGGAGCCCGGGGCTCCCTTGACGTGGAAGGTCATCCCGTTGCCCTCCAGTGTCGACATGTCGAGATCGCCGATGTCGACCCGGTCCACCTTGAACTTCAGCACCCGCTTGGTACCGGTCGCGGTGTGGACGTCCACCACGCCGTAGAACTTGGACCCGTACAGACCGAGGGTGGACGAGTGCAGCGTCCAGTTCTGCTCCGGGACGACGTGGCCCGGTTCCGCCGCGGCGGCGGCCAGGCCCCGGCTGTCCACCTGGCAGTTGGGGTTCTTGCTGGGCGAGGTGGACTGCGAGGGGGTCGCGGTGGGCTCGGGACTGCCGGACGACGGGCTTCCGCTCGGGACCTGTGCGGGCGTCTGTGAGGCAGCCGGGGACTCGGACCGGGGCTGAGCCTCGGGAACCCGGGGCGCGGGGGGCTCGGTGACGGTCGGGGCGGGCGCAGCCGAGCCGGTCGGGGTCGGCGTGGACCTCGGCGACGGGGTGGGGGTCGGAGTCGGGCTCCGATGGCCGCCCAGGTGCAGGATCGGGTCGAGGATGGGGTCCAGGATCCCGGCCGGGCGGACCGAATCGGCCTTGGGAGCGGGAGAGTTGGCAGTCACCGCCTGCTGGGGTCTGGGGTGCGTGGTGGCGATGCTCGCGGTCGGCGTGGGCGTCGCCGTCGGCGTCGTGGTCGGCGTGGCCGCCGAAGTCGGCTGCCGGGTGGGCGCGTTGGGTTGTTCGCTCGGCGTCGCTGCCTTCGTGGACGTCGACGTGGGATCCGGGATCGGGGTGATCTCGCTCTTCGGCACCGGCGTCTCGTCGATCACCGTATCGGGAGCCGTGGCACAGGCCTTGTCCTTCTGAACGTCGGCCATCGCGATGGTCGGAACCGTGCCCATCAACAGGGCGGTCGGCACCGCCGCGATGGCCAGCGCCTTGCCGTACAGATGGCCGCGCAGACCGGCCCGAGGTGCGGCATGCCGGGGGCCCACCACCCGGACAAGGGGCCTCTGCTCCCCCGCGGTCACTGCTGCTCCTCGGGGTCGGCCTTCTCGACGGACACCACCGGATCGGCCTCGACCGGCGGCGCAGCCGGTGCGGAGACGGCCACCGGACCGGGCTCGGCAGCGTACTCCGCGGTGGCGCCGTCCGCGTTCGCGATCGGCTCACCCGCCGGAACGGGCTGCTCCTTCAGCGGCGCCCAGGAGCAGAGCAGGCCGCCGGCGATCAGTCCGAGGATCAGGCCCATGCCGAAGCCGCCCAGATTGGAAACCGGCACGGAGACCAGGGACAGGATCGTGACGGCCACACCGCAGAAGATCCGCACCATCGGCTGGAACCACGCGGTCAGGCCCAGCGTGATCAGCAACCCGCCGATGAGCAGCGACCCGGCACCACCGGTCGTCGACATCGACATCGTCAACTGACCCAAGTGAAGCTGCGCGTAAGGGAAGTAGAGGATCGGGAAGCTGGCGAACACGGCCAGCAGGCCAGCCCAGAACGGGCGGGTGCGCCGCCAGGTGCGAAACCTCAGCCGCACCCGGCTGAAGGTGCCCGCTTCGGCGGACCACTCGTTGGCAGTTGCGCTGGACATGGTGCAGCTCCTCGATGATGGGTACGAGGGGACGAACTAGTGATACAGCCGGGAGCAGCCCGCCTGGCTCTCCCGGTCGCGGAGCACGGGAGGCCGGCGGCTCACGCCGTCGGCCTCCTCAGCGGCCTAGAAGCACTCGCTGCCGTTTTGGCTGCCGTCAAGCTGGTGGACGTGGAGCTGCAGACCGGCGAGCTTGAAAGTGCCGGCCGACGTGGACCAGGCGGTCTGCTGCACGTTGGTCAGATGGGCGTGCGGAGCCGCCTGGCCGAAGGCTCCTGCCTGACCCTTGGCGTTACCCGGCAGGGTCGAGGCGTCCTGACCGATGTTGATACCGGGCGTGACGTGGTCCGTGTCGGGGGAGCCGTTGTCGAACGTGGCGTCCGCGTTCAGGGAGTCGAGGCCGATCATCAGGTTCGTGGCCTCGACCGGCGTCTGCCCGTCGCCCGCCTGGAGCCTGAGGACCCAGGTACCCAGGCCGAACGGGAGGTCGGTCTTCACGGACTGGCACAGGTGGTGGATGGTGGCCGAATCGAAGGCCGAGACAGCAACCGGGTGCGCGCCCTTGTGGTTGCTGTTGTCCTGGAAGTCGACGCTGCCGTACTGGGCGAAGTTCTTGCCGTCCAGGTCGCCCGCGGTGACCTTGAACTGCTGGCCGGAGACGCTGAACGACGCCGCGAGCGCGTTGTTCGCCAGGCCGACACCGATCGCCGCGGTGGCCGCGATGCTCGGCACCATCACCAGCGCGAAGCGCTTCCAGCGGGTCTTGCCGTAAGTCTGGGACATGCGTGTCCTCCTTCTAGGACGTACATCTCCGACCGCGTCCGGCACTTGGCGCACCGGCCTGGGCCTGGGATGGGAGAGAGCTACGTCCTCGGTAGCGGAGAAGGCCGTGGGCATCGGCGGACCCGGGTCCGGCCGCATTCACGGCACACCCGTTCCAGGCACCGGCTGTCTTCGCGACAGCAGGTACGACCGACGACACCGGCGATCACCCCCGAGCGACAACCAGCGACCGCGCGGGGATGCGCGACCGCGAGAAGGACAGGAACCGCGTGTGGGATCCGCGGACACCCCCCTGTCCTCAAGCCTCCGGACCGGGCCTTCGGCTGCCCGATGGGGATCCCCTTGCAGGGGACCGGGCGTGGCTGATCGTGCTTGAAACCAGGGCGAAGCACAAGGGGTTCATTACTGACGGGTAATCCAACAGCGCTCGACGTCGATCATGAGATCGAGAAAAATGTCACGCAGAGTGACAATCGAGCATGTGTACGTCAGTGAAATTCGCTGGAAACACGGACGAAACACCTACGGCGGTCACCTGTGGTGACCGCCGTAGGACATTGTCAAGATTTGATAAAGCTCACAGCTTCTGCCTGCTTGTCGCCAAATCTCCGGCGGCACCGCAGGTCACCCGCCGTGCCACCGGACCGCCGCGGGCGACTGCCTGACCGAGCGTCAGAACAGTACCCGGGCGAGCGCACTGCGCGCCTTCGTCACCCGCGGGTCGTCCGTGCCGATCACCTCGAACAGCTCCAGCAGTCGCAGCCGGGCGGTGTCCCGGTCCTCGCCGAAGGTCCTGCCGACGGTGTCGACCAGGCGGCCGAAGGCGTCCTCGACGTGCCCGCCGACCAGGTCCAGGTCGGCAGCGTCCAGCTGGGCGGCGACGTCCTTCGGATCGGCGGCGGCCGCCGCGCGGACCTGCTGCGGGTCCAGCGACTCGACCCGCTGCAGCAGCTGCGCCTGGGCCAGGCCCAGCTTGGCCTCGATGTTGCCGGGCTGGTCGACCAGCACGTTCTGGTAGGCCTGGACGGCGCCGCCCAGGTCACCGCGGTCGAGCGCGTCGTGTGCGGCGGCCAGCGCCGGGTCCTCCGGCCGGTGGGGAGCCGCGGGGGCCTCCTCGTCGGGGGCGGCGGCGGTGCCGACGATGCCGAAGCGCTGCTCGGCGACGGCGATCAGCTGGTCCAGGACCTTGCGGACGTTGGCCTCGTTCTCGGCGCCCTGGAAGAGCGGGACGAGCTGGCCGGCGACCACGGCCATCACGGCCGGGATGCCCTGGATGCCGAACTGCTGGGCGATCAGCTGGTTGGCGTCCACATCGATCTTGGCGAGCACGATCCGGCCGGCGTACTCCTCGGCGAGGCGCTCCAGGATCGGGCTGAGCTGCTTGCACGGGCCGCACCACTCGGCCCAGAAGTCGATGACCACCGGCACCTCGGTCGAGCGCTGCACGACCTCGGTCTCGAAGGTCTCCTCGGTGACATCGATGACGAGCTGGTACGCCGCACCCTGCGGGGCGATCCCGGCCGCCTCGGCGGCGGCGTTCTGGCGGGCCCGCTCCGCCCTGGCCTGCTCGGCCTTCTGCGCGGCCTCACCGGCCGCCTTCACTGCGGCGAGGTCGACCGCACCACGCAGGGCGGAGCTGTTGAGACGCGAATTCCGTGGCTGCATGGATCCATCCTCCCCCGTCCGCGCGAGTGACGTGCACCAACCGGCGGAAGAAGGTCGCACCGGACCGGCTTCCCACCCCTCGGGAGTTCCCCCCTCCCGTACCGCAGCCGTGCCGAAGAGCCGGCGCGGATCCCCACCCGCGCCGCGCGCCCGCCCGATCCCTGGGTCATGGCGCGTGGTTGCCGCTCTTTCGCTACGAGTCGTAGCGTATCTGCATCCCGACCCGGTGCCGCAAGACCCCCTCGGGAACTCGGGACGTGAGCTGTCCCACTTTCCCGCACGCGCCGCTGCCAGGGGGTGGACAAATCGCTACGGTTACCGGACCCACCCACGTTACTCACCGGTAGATCGCAAGGACGCGCATCGACCGGCCCTAGCAAGGAGGCTCGGTGGCCCCCACCACCCAGCAGCCCGTTGCCCCGGACCAGGCCGTACCCCCGGCCACGCCCCCACGAGGCAAGGGACGCCCCCGCAGCGCAGCCGCCGACCTGGCGATCCTCGATGCCACCAGGGAGGCCCTCGCCGAACTCGGCTGGGGCGGACTGACCATGGGTGATGTCGCCACCCGGGCCGGCGTCGCCAAGACCACCCTCTACCGGCGCTGGCCGTCCAAGAACGAACTGGTGGTCGACGCGGTCGCCAGTCTCTTCGACGAACTGGAGATGGTCGACCTCGGCAGCCTGCGTGCCGACATCGAGGCCGTGGTCGCCCAGTTCGCCACCCTGCTGGCCCGCCCGGAGACCCAGGCCGCGCTGCTCGCCCTGTTCGCCGAGGGATCCCGCGACCCCCAGCTGCGCCGCCGGATCCGCGAACGCATCGTCGAGCCGCAGAAGTACCTGGTCCAGCAGGGCCGCGCCCAGGCCCAGTCCCGTGGCGAACTCGGCCCCGACCTCGACGAGGTCACCGCCGCCGAGGAGATCGACATCATCTTCGACACCATCGCGGGCACCGTCGAACACCGCCTGCTGGTGAGCGGCCGCCCCATCACCCCCGCCTGGATCCACCGCTTCACCACCCTGTTGCTCAGCCCGCTGGGACATCCGCAGGAAGCGGGCTGAACACACCCCGGCGACGGCCGGGGCGACGGACACCCGCGGGCTCGTACGCGGGCCGGCCGGACCCCGGCAACCGTGCGGGCCGGGCTCCGGGGGTTCTTCCGGAGCCCGGCCCGCGGTGGACGGCCAGGTCTTCAGGTGGCCGACTCTTCAGCCGGCCGGGTCTTCAGGCGGGCGAATCGTCAACCAGCCCTTTCGGAGGGTCAGTTCTTCGCCGGGACCAAGGTGCCGAAGGAGGCCGCGGCGATCTTCAGGGTGAAGGGAGCCTCGGTGCCGTTGAGGTTGGTGGGGTTGACGGAGTAGACGATCTTGCGGGCGAGGTCGCGGGTGGCGAACACGCCGCTGGTGTAGCCGGGGCGGGAGCCGGTCTTGCCCCAGACCACGACGCCGTTGGAGGCCTTGACCCGCATCAGGCCCATGCTCATGCAGGCCCGGCCGGCGTCGGCCTCGGTGCGGCACTGGCTGCTGTGGTGGCTGGGGACGTCGGGGACGGTGAAGAGCTTGGCCTGCTGGGCGGGCGGGAGGAAGCGGCCGCGGAAGAGCTCGGTGATGAACCGGTCGAGGTCGGCGGGGGTGGAGATCATGCCGCCCTCGGCCCAGGGCCAGGGGCTCTGCTCGGAGACGTCGACGGGGTGGGTGGTCCCGTCCGCGGACTTGACGGTCAGGTAGCCGTGGGAGTGCGGGCCGGGCAGGCGCGGGTCGTCGGCGTTCGGGACGTAGGTGTCGTGCAGGCCGAGCGGACGGGTGATCCTGGACTGCACCTCATGGGCGAAGGTGTGCCCGGTGATCTTCTCGACCAGCATGCCGGCGACGTAGTAGTTCATCCCGTTGTACTGCTGCGCGGTGCCCGGCGCGAACTCCATCGGCTGACCGGCCATCAGATCGATCGTCTGCTGCGGGGTGAAGCTCTTGAGGCGGTTGGCGGCGAACCACTCGGCGCTGCCGTCGCCGAAGTCCGGGGTGGCGACGCCGCGCGGCAGACCGCTGGTGTGGTCGAGCAGCTGGCCGACCTTGACCGGTGGGATGTCGGCGGGCAGGACGCCCGGCAGGTACTGCTGGACGGGCTTGTCCAGGTCGATCCGGTGCTCGGCGGCGAGCTGGAGCACGATCGTGGCGGTGAAGACCTTGGAGATGCTGCCGATCCGGATGTGCGCGTTCTGCGGGACGCCCTGACCGGTCTCCAGGTCGCCCACGCCCGAGGTACCCGACCAGTGGCCCGCGCTACCGGTGATCCGGACCAGCGCACCGGTGACGTCCGCGTTCGGCAGGCCGCCGATCGCCGCCTTGAGCTCGGCCGGGTCGAGCCCCGGCAGCGGCGCGGCGGCGGCAGCGGCGGCGGCCGGCGCCGGGGCCGGGGTGGCAGCGGAGGCAGGAGCGGCCATACCCGCGGCAAGGGCGACCAGCAGAGCGCCGGAGGCAGCCACGGTGGACCAACGGGTGCGGCGGACAGAGGAGTTCACGGTAAAGCTCTCCGAGGTGGTCGTGGTCGGACCGGCGATCGACCGGCCCGACCACGAGTCTGTCCGGCCCTGGCATGACCGATCATCAGGGAACGTCCCTGAGTGACCCCTGAGCGGCCCCCGACAACCGACCGGGGCCAGAGCGCGTAACGGTCGGGGGCGAAGGAGGCGCTGCGCCGGGGTGGCTGCGACCTCCGGTGCCGCCCGCGCCGATGACCACCGACAGGTGTGTTGCCCGCATGGCCTCGACGGTCGCGACCCGGTCTAAGAGAGTTCTAATAGCCGCGTTTGAGAAGCTTGTTCCCATGAGCAGCGTGCCCGAGAGCAACAGGACGCCCCGGATCCTGGTGGTGGACGACGACCCCGAGGTGCGGGCCGCCGTCGAGGACGGCCTCGCGGTCGCCGGATACACGGTCCGCGGCGCGGACGACGGCCTGGCCGCGCTGAGCGAGGTGGCCGCCTGGCAGCCGGACGCGCTGGTGCTGGACCTGATGATGCCGGTGCTGGACGGCCTGGCGGTCTGCCGCCGGCTGCGGGCGCTCGGCGACCGCACCCCGATCCTGGTGCTCACCGCCCGGGACTCGGTCAGCGACCGGGTGGACGGTCTGGACGCGGGCGCCGACGACTACCTGGTGAAGCCCTTCGCGCTGGACGAACTGACCGCCCGGCTGCGTGCCCTGCTGCGCCGGGCCGCACCAGCCGTGCCCGACCACGGCTACGTGCTGGGCGATCTGACGGTCGATCCGGTCAGCCGCACCGGCAGCCGGGCGGGCCGGGCGCTGGAGTTCTCCCGGACCGAGTTCGCCCTCCTCGAAGTGCTGCTGCAGAACCCGGGGCAGGTGCTGCCGCGTGAGCTGATCATGGAGCGGGTCTGGGGCTCGGACTTCGGTCCCGATTCCAACTCCCTCGCGGTGTACATCGGTTACCTGCGCCGCAAGCTGGAGGCGGCCGGTGAGCCCCGGCTGGTGCACACCGTGCACGGCGTCGGCTACCGGCTGGACGCCCCGTGAGCGACCGGACCGCCGCGCCCGGCGACGAGCGCTCCCGGCACGCCCGCTGGCGCCGCCGCAGACCGCTGCGCACCCGGCTGGCGCTGGCCGCCTCGGCCGCGGTCGCGCTGGTCGCCCTCGGCGTGGGCGTGGCCGGATTCACCGTCATGCGCTACGAGTTGGTGCACCAGCTCGACCTCCAGCTGACCCAGCACGCCACCCTGGTCCAGCAGCAGAACCGGGGACAGGGCCCGCAGGTGCTCTACGCCGAGTGCGGCTACCTGGCCGCGCCCGCCTGCACCCAGATCGTGCCGGCCGACCCGGCCAAGGACCCCGCCCCGCCCTACCTGCTCCCGGTCACCCCCGCCACCCGGGCGGTCGCGGCCGGGCAGCGCGGCGGCTACTTCAGCACCGTCACGGTGAGCGGGCACCCGGCGCGCATGCTCAGCACCCCGTTCGGCTCGGGCACCGGCAAGGCGGTGCAGGTGGCGCTGCGCTCCGACGCCGTCCAGCAGGGCGTGCGGCAGGCCGGGGAGCTGATGGCCGCGGTCGCCGGTGCGGGCGTGCTGCTCGCCGGGGTGCTGGGCCACACGGTCGCCCGTACCGGTCTGGCGCCGCTCGCCCGGCTGACCGCCACCGCCGAGCGGATCGCGGCCACCCGGGACGCGGCCGTACGGATCGACCTGCCGCCGGGGGCTCCGGCCGGCGCGGACGAGGTGACCCGGCTGGCCGGGGCGTTCAACGCGATGCTGGGCGAGCTGGAGCAGTCGGTGGCCGCCCAGCGGCGGCTGGTCGCGGACGCCTCGCACGAGCTGCGCACCCCGCTCACCGCGCTGCGCACCAACGCCGAGCTGCTGGCCAAGGCCGAGCGGTTGACGCCCGGGCAGCGGGAGCGCGCGACGGCCGGGCTGCAGCGGCAGCTGCGCGAGGTGACCGGGCTGGTCAACGACCTGATCGAACTCGCCAGGGACGAGGAGCCGCAGGCGCTGGTCGAACTGGTCCGGCTCGAACCGCTGGTGGCGCACTGCGTGGAGACCGCCCGGGACCACTGGCCCGCGGTCGTCTTCGAGTACGCGGCGCAGGGCGGTCCGACACTGCCCGCGGTGCCCGCGCGGCTGGTCCGGCTGGTGGGCAATCTGCTGGACAACGCCGCCAAGTTCAGCCCGCCGGGCGGACCGGTGGAGGTGACGCTCACCGAGGAACGGCTGACGGTCCGCGACCACGGCCCCGGAATCGCGCCGGAGGACCTCCCGTACGTCTTCGACCGGTTCTACCGGGCCTCCGCCGCCCGCGCCCTCCCGGGCTCCGGCCTGGGCCTCGCCATGGCCCGCCAGATCGCCCGCGCCCACAGTGCCGAGCTCACCGCCGAGGCCGCGCCGGGCGGCGGCGCACTCTTCCGCCTCACCTTCTGAGTGCACCCGGGCAAACCCCCCTGGGGGCTTGCCCGGGTGCCCATCGTGAGCTGCCCGGCGGCTAGAAGGCGGCAGCCTCCCGGTAGATGCCCCACTCGGTGCGGAGGGTGTTGCAGATCTCCCCGAGGGTGGCCTCCGCGCGGATCGCGGTGAGCATCGGCGGAATCATGTTCTCCCCCGAGCGGGCAGCGGCCAGCATGGCGTCGAGCCCGGCCCGGACTGCGGCCTCGTCGCGGGCGGTCTTGCGCGCCCCGAGCACCCGCACCTGCTCGCGCTCGACCTCGTGGCTGACCCGGAGGATCTCCAGCTCCGGAGTGACGCTGCGCGGGTGGCAGTTGACGCCGACCACGCGCTTCTCGCCCTTCTCCAGGGCCTGCTGGTACTGGAAGGCGGCCTCGGCGATCTCGCCGGTGAACCAGCCCTCCTCGATGCCGCGCAGGATGCCGGAGGTCATCGGGCCGATCGGGTGGTCGGCCACCGCCTTGTCCAGGATGCGCTGGAAGATCGCCTCGGCCTGGGCCTCGATCCGGTCGGTGAGCGCCTCGACGTACCAGGAACCACCCAGCGGGTCAGCCACGTTGGCGACCCCGGTCTCCTCCATCAGCACCTGCTGGGTGCGCAGCGCGATCTCCGCCGCCTGCTCCGAGGGCAGCGCCAGGGTCTCGTCCAGCGCGTTGGTGTGCAGCGAGTTGGTACCGCCGAGCACCGCAGAGAGCGCCTCGACGGCGGTGCGCACCACGTTGTTGTACGGCTGCTGGGCGGTGAGCGAGACGCCGGCGGTCTGGGTGTGGAAGCGCAGCCACTGGGCCTTGTCGGTCTTGGCGCCGAAGCGGTCGCGCATCCAGCGGGCCCAGATCCGGCGGGCGGCGCGGAACTTGGCGATCTCCTCGAAGAAGTCCAGGTGGGCGTCGAAGAAGAAGGACAGCCCGGGCGCGAAGACGTCCACGTCCAGACCGCGCGACAGCCCGAGCTCGACGTAGGCGAAACCGTCGGCCAGCGTGTACGCGAGCTCCTGGGCGGCGGTCGCCCCGGCCTCGCGGATGTGGTAGCCGGAGACCGAGAGCGGCTTGTACGCCGGGATGTTGGCGGCGCAGTACTCCATCAGGTCGCCGATCAGGCGCAGGTGCGGCTCGGGGGCGAAGAGCCACTCCTTCTGCGCGATGTACTCCTTGAAGATGTCGGTCTGCAGGGTGCCGTTGAGCACTCCCTGGTCGACGCCCTGGCGCTCGGCGGCGACCAGGTACATGCAGAAGATCGGGACGGCCGGGCCGCTGATCGTCATCGAGGTGGTGACCTCGCCGAGCGGGATGCCGTTGAACAGCACGTCCATGTCGGCGGCGGAGTCGATGGCGACACCGCAGTGGCCGACCTCGCCGAGCGACTTGGCGTCGTCGGAGTCGTACCCCATCAGGGTCGGCATGTCGAAGGCGACCGAGAGGCCACCGCCGCCGGCCTCCAGGATCATCCGGTAGCGCTCGTTGGTCTGCTGGGCGTTACCGAAGCCGGCGAACTGCCTTATCGTCCAGGTCCGCCCCCGGTACCCGGTGGGGTGCAGGCCGCGGGTGAAGGGGTACTCCCCGGGCCAGCCGATCCGCTCGAAGCCCTCGTAGGGCTGAGCGGCGGGCGGGCCGTAGACCGGCTCGACCTCGTCGCCGCTCAGGGTGGTGAAGTCCGCGTCGCGCTTGCGCGCCTTGTCGTACCGCTGCTGCCAGCGCCGGCGGCCGGCCTCGATCTCGTCGGCGTCCATCGACTCCGAACTCCCACTCCGTACGGCCGCCACCGCTTGGGGACGGCACAGCTACTAGGACGTCCTACCAATTTACTCGGACGTCCTAGTATCTGTCGATGGCCGCCCACCGACCGGGACCTCGGGGCACACGGCATCGGGGTACGCCGCGTCGGAGCATGCGGCGTCGGAGCATGCGAAAGGGCGCCCTCTCCGACACGGGAGAGGGCGCCCTTCGGGCGGCGGGGTCAGGCGCTCGCCGGCTCCGGGGCGGCGACCAGCGGCGCCACCTCGCGGGAGACCCTGCGCTCGACGAAGAAGACCGCGGTCGGGATCGTGCCGGCCAGCAGCACCCAGGCCAGCCTGCCGATCGGCCACTTCGCCTTGGTGCCCAGGTCGAAGGCGAGCACCAGGTAGACCACGTAGAGCCAGCCGTGCGCGATACCGACGGCGGTGGTGAAGCCGGCCGCACCCGAGATGCCGAGCGCGTACTTGGCGATCACACCCAGGGTCAGCAGGATCAGGAGGACACCCGTGACGTAGGCCATCGTCCGGTAGCGGGTCAGCACACTCTGCTTCATGCCATCGAGGGTAACCGCCCGCTTAGGGTGCATTTGCGGCACCCCTACTCGGCGGGCGGGGTGAAGTCGCCCGCCGCCACCCGCAGCGGCCGGAGCAGCTCGAACACCTGCTCGCACTGCTTCTCGTCGTAGCCCTCCAGGCCGAAGTCCATCGCCATCAGCGCCCGGGTGGCCTCCTCGACCACCGCCCGGCCGCGCTCGGTGATGGCGGCGAGCACGCCCCGGCCGTCCAACGGGTTGGGGCGGCGGGAGACCAGGCCGGCACCCTCCAGTCGGACGATGGTGTTGGTGACGCTGGTCGGGTGGACCATCAGCCGCTCGCCGATCTTGGAGAGGGAGAGCTCGCCCTTCCGGCTGAAGGTGAGCAGCACCAGTGCCTCGTACCGGGCGAAGGTCAGCCCGAACGGTCTGACCACCGCGTCCACCCGGGAGAGCAGGATCTGGTGCGCGCGCATCACCGAGGTGATCGCCGCCATCGCGGGGACGCTCCCCCAGCGCCGGGTCCAGAGTTCGTCGGCGCGGGCGATCGGGTCGAAGTCGAGAGCTAGGGGCTTGGCCACCTCCCCACCGTACCGGCGCGCCTGATGGCGGGTGCCGGCTGTCCAGGATGCTGGACGCCGCTCCATTGCCCGCCCACTCGCCTCCGGACCCTCGCACCCGGTGCCGACGTTCGCCCCTCCGGCACTCCCTCGCGCCTCGGTCGCTCGTCGCCCCACCCTTTCACGCCGCACACCAGCGGCTTCGCCGCGGGCGGCGGGCCCTTCGGCCCGGGGCGGGATGGCTGGCCATCATCGCCGCAAATCAGGACATAAAGTCCCGGCTTTCCTTTGCGGGTGTTTCCGACTGTCCGAATTCACCGGCCGCAAGGTCTCGGTTTGTTCAAAAGGCGCCATACCAGACCGGTGATTTGCCCGATTTATCCAGCATTCTGATGCTCTATCAGTCCCCTGGGGACGATAACCGCATGGCACCTTTCTGCCAACTGCTGCTAAATATTTGTCACTCCATCAGCATGTTCGGTCATGCCATCCGCCCTGTTCCGCCCTGGTCGGCGCCAATTCCTGGTGCCCCGGAACGCGGCACGACCGCGGGCACGCGGTTGACATGGAAGGAATCCCACTTGAAGCGCAAGCTCAGCGCTGTTCTCTCCGCCTCGGTGGTCCTCGCCGCCGCGATCCAGGTCAGCTCCGGGACGGCGCAGGCGCTGTCCTTCACCGCCGACGGCGAGGTGGCCGCGGCCGCTCCGCAGCCCGCCGAGGCCGACATGATCGCCCTCGCCGACTCGCAGATCCCGGCCGCCACCAAGGCCCTGGGCCTGGGCGGCCAGGAGAAGCTGGTGGCCAAGGACGCCGTGGTGGATCCGGACGGCGCCCGCCACCTGCGCTACGAGCGCACCTTCAGCGGCCTGCCGGTGCTCGGCGGCGACGTGATCGTGCACCAGGACGCCAAGGGCGCCGTCAAGTCCGTGGACCGCGCGCTCGACGGCAAGCTCGCCCTGCCGAGCCTGACCCCGCAGCTCTCCGCCGACAAGGCCGCGGCCAAGGCCGCCGGCGCGGTGAAGTCGACCATGGGCATCGCCAAGGACGCCGACGAGCCCGCGCTCAAGGAGGTCGGCAGCACCGGCCAGGCCAAGCTGGTCGTCTGGGCCGCCTCGGGCACCCCGCGCCTGGCGTACGAGACGGTGGTCGAGGGCATGCGCGCCGACGGCACCCCGAGCCGTCAGCGGCTGGTCACCGACGCCGCCAGCGGCGAGGTGCTCTCCTCCCACGAGGAGATCCAGACCGCCGGTGCGGCCGGCATCGGCCGGGGCGTCCACGACGGCGCGGTGCGGCTGACCACCACGCCGTACCGGACCTGGTTCCAGCTGAAGGACCCGACCCGCGGCAACCAGTACACCACCACGCTGAAGGGCGGCACCTCCGGCAAGGGCACGCTGTACATAGACACCGACAACCGCTGGGGCACCGGGAACGTCTCCAACACCCAGTCCGCCGCCGTGGACGCCCAGTTCGGCGCGGCGGCCACCTGGGACTTCTACAAGAAGGCCTTCGGCCGCAACGGCATCCGCAACGACGGCGTCGGCGCCTACAGCCGCGTCCACTTCGGCCAGAACTACATGAACGCGTTCTGGGACGACAGCTGCTTCTGCATGACCTACGGCGACGGCCAGGGCAACACCCACCCGCTGACCTCGATCGACGTGGCCGGCCACGAGATGAGCCACGGCGTCACCGCGGCCACCGCCAAGCTCAACTACTTCGGTGAGTCCGGCGGTCTGAACGAGGCCACCTCGGACATCATGGGCACCGGCGTCGAGTGGAGCGCCAACCTGCCCGCCAACAAGCCGAACTACCTGATCGGCGAGGCCATCGACTACTTCGGCAACGGCAAGCCGCTGCGCTACATGGACCAGCCCTCCAAGGACGGCACCTCGCCCGACTTCTGGTCCTCCTCGCTCGGCAACCTGGACGTGCACTACTCGTCCGGCGTCGCCAACCACTTCTTCTACCTGCTGTCCGAGGGCAGCGGGCAGAAGACCATCAACGGCTACACGTACAACTCGCCGACCTTCGACGGCAAGCCGGTGGCCGGCATCGGCCGGGCCAGGGCCCTCCAGGTCTGGTACCGCGCGCTGACCGTCTACATGACCTCGACCACCGACTACCAGGGCGCGCGCGCCGCGACCCTGAAGGCGGCGGCCGACCTGTACGGCGGCACCGGCTCCCTGGCGTACAAGCGGGTCGCGGCCTGCTGGGAGGCCGTGAACGTCAAGTAAGGCCTCCGCTCGGCCCGTTCACCGCAGCCTGTTCACCGCAGCCGGGTCCCCGTCCGACGGGGCCCGGCTGCGATGCGTCCTGGGGCGGCTAGCAGGGGTGGAACGGGCCGGACAAGAGGGTCCGATGGCGGAGTCCCGCCATCCGCCTGACCGCGCCCACCGGGACATCAAACTTTCACAATGTTGCGGCAATGCGCACCCCACGAACGGATCTTGGCTGAATCCAGCCACCGTCCGGACTCGGTTCGGGCCGGAACCCATCCGCCGGCCGCCCGGGCCGTCCGCCCGAGGACATCTGCCTGACACATTCTCACCACAGATGTATGGACGGGAGTTGGCGGAAGTTTGCCAATCATTGCCCGAGACCTGTCATTTCATCAGTTCGATTGTCATGCTTCTGGCCAGCCCCGTACTGGCGCCGGCCGCCCCACCTCTCCGGCCGATGCCGTCTGACCGCACGGAGCAGCACGTCAGCGCCCATTCCGCCCCAGCAGGCACTACCCCGGTGCCCCGGAACGCGGCGCGACCGCGCAGACGCGGTTGAACCGGAAGGAACCGTACGTGAAGCGAAAGCTGACAGTCGGAGCCGTTCTCTCCGCCTCGGCGATCATCGCCGGGGTGGTACAGGTCGGCGTCGGGACGGCGCAGGCCAGCTCTCCGGCCGCCGGGACGCTCGCCGGCCGGCAGCAGGCCGAGCTGATCACCCTCGCCGACTCCCAGGCCACCACCGCAGCCAAGGCCCTGGGCCTGGGCAGCCAGGAGAAGCTGGTGGCCAAGGACGTCGTGGTGGACGCCGACGGGACCAGGCACCTGCGCTACGAGCGGACCTTCGGCGGACTGCCGGTGCTCGGCGGCGACCTGATCGTGCACCAGGACGCCAAGGGCGCCGTCAAGTCGGTGGACCGCGCGGTGGAGAGCAAGCTGGCCCTCGCCAGCCTGACCCCGAAGCTCTCCGCCGACCAGGCCGCCACCAAGGCGGCCGGCACGGTCAAGGCCGCCATCGGCGCCAGGGACTCCGACGACGCCGCACTCACCTCGGTCGACCGGACCAGCCCGGCCAGGCTGGTCGTCTGGGCCTCCACCGGCACCCCTCGCCTGGCCTACCAGACCACCGTCGAGGGCATGCGCGCCGACGGCACCCCGAGCCGCCAGCGCCTGGTCACCGACGCCGCCACCGGCGAGGTGCTCTCCACCCACGAGGAGATCCAGACCGCCAACGCCACCGGCAGCGGCAAGGGCGTCTTCGTCGGCACCGTGCCGCTGACCACCAACTCCACCAGTGGCAAGTACCAGTTGAAGGACGCCACCCGCGGCAACCAGTACACCACCAACCTGAGCGGCCGCACCTCGGGCAACGGCACCCTCTACACCAACTCGACCAACACCTGGGGCAACGGCCTGGCCTCCAACGCCCAGTCCGCCGCCGTGGACGCCCAGTACGGCGCCGCCGTCACCTGGGACTTCTACAAGGCCACCTTCGGCCGCAACGGCATCCGCAACGACGGCGTCGGCGCCTACAGCCGGGTCCACTACGGCAAGAACTACGTCAACGCCTTCTGGGACGACAGCTGCTTCTGCATGACCTACGGCGACGGTGTCAGCAACACCCACCCGCTGACCGAACTCGACGTGGCCGGCCACGAGATGAGCCACGGCGTCACCGCGGCCACCGCGAACCTGGACTACTTCGGTGAGTCCGGCGGTCTGAACGAGGCCACCTCGGACATCTTCGGCACCGGCGTCGAGTGGTACGCCAACCTGCCCGCCAACAAGCCGAACTACTGGCTCGGCGAGCTGATCGACATCAACGGCGACGGCAAGCCGCTGCGCTACATGGACAAGCCCTCCAAGGACGGCACCTCACCCGACTCCTGGTCCTCCTCGCTCGGCAACCTGGACGTGCACTACTCGTCCGGCGTCGCCAACCACTTCTTCTACCTGCTGTCCGAGGGCAGCGGGCAGAAGACCATCAACGGCTACAGCTACGACTCGCCGACCGTGGGCGGCCAGTCCGTGGCCGGCATCGGCCGCGACAAGGCCCTCAAGGTCTGGTACCGCGCGCTGACCACCTACTTCACCTCCACCACCGACTACAAGGCGGCCCGCACCGGCACCCTGAAGGCCGCCGCCGACCTGTACGGCGCCACCTCCACCGAGTACAAGCAGGTCGCCGCGGCCTGGTCCGCCGTGAACGTCAACTGACGCTCCACGACCGGCGACAGCAGCCGGGCCCCTCGCTCCGTCGGGAGAGCGAGGGGCCCGGCTGCGGCGCGATCCCGGGATCAGGCGGTGGCGGGCACGGCGCTCTCGCCGCGCTCCTCCTTGGCCAGCATCCGCTCGGCGAAGAAGCCGCCGGTCGGCAGCACCGACAGCACGAACAGCAGCGCACTGCGCTTGGCCGGCCAGCGCTGCTGCTGCGCGGCGAGCGCCAGGAAGACCACGTACAGGATGAAGAGCACGCCGTGGACCATGCCCATCACCGGCACGGCGTTGAAGCTGGTGGTCCGCTTCAGCACCGAGCAGACCAGCAGCAGCAGGAAGGAGAGGCCCTCGGGGCCGGAGACAAGGCGCAGGCGGTGGACGGCGCTGCTCTTCACGGTGGATACCTCGTGGGTCGGGGGTCGGCGGGCAGGTTTGTGAACGGACGCACAAGCCGCCAGCCCATTATCACCGACCCGACACCGGCGCGAGCTCCGGGGGCGTGGGCTGCTCCGCGGGGGCGCGGAGCTCTGCGCGCACGACCGCCGGACCGCCGGCCCCGGTCGGACCGCGCGAAGCCCGGAGTCGTCCGGAGGTCCTATATTGCTGCCGCACGACCTGACGGTCAGGTCGGCGAAGACCGCGGGGGAAATCACCGTTGTTCACCATCGACTGGAACCGCCGGACCTGCTCCCGGCGCGGCCACACCACCTACGCGCCCAGCGAGCCCGAGCTGCGGTCGCGGCTGCACGCGCAGACCGCGCTCGGCGACGCCTGGCGCTGCCTGCGCTGCGGTGACTTCGCCCTGGGGGCACCGCACGGCTCGGGCCCGGCCGAGAACGCCCCGCTGGTGCCCCGCGGCAAGGCCCTGCGCGACATCTTCATCCTGCGCTTCCTGGCGATCGAGCGGCTGCTGCGCGGTGTGCTGATCATCCTGGTCGCCTGGGCGGTGTGGAAGTTCTCCAACAGCCAGGACGCGGTCAAGGACCTCTTCAACCAGAACCTGAGCGTCTTCAAGCCGGTCACCGACCACTTCCACTGGGACCTGGAGAACTCTCCCATCGTGGAGACCATCCGCAAGACCTTCGACTACAAGCGCAGCACCCTGCTGGGCGTGGCGGGCGCGCTGGTGGCGTACGCGCTGATCGAGATCGTCGAGGCGTTCGGGCTCTGGCTGGCCCGCCGCTGGGCCGAGTACCTGACCGTGGTCGCCACCGCCGCGTTCCTCCCGCTGGAGGGGTACGAGCTGTCGCACCACGTCACCGTGTTCAAGATCTGCACGCTGCTGCTGAACACCGCCGCGGTGGTGTGGATCCTGCTCTCCAAGCGGCTGTTCGGCCTGCGCGGCGGTGTGGTGGCCTTCGAGGCCGAGCGGCACTCCGCCTCACTGATGGAGGTCGAGCAGGCGGCCGGGACCGTCCGCGCGGCGGTCTGATCCGCACCCGCTCTGTCGCAGCCTCGTACCAGTCGGGCGCTGCTTGCTGTCACTGTGCCACCGCGCCAGCTACATTCGGCCGGTGGCACAGTTTCGTCTCCAGGGCTCCAAGGTGCTCGCCGTCGACATGGCGGGCGACGCGGTCAAGGCCCGCAACGGTTCGATGGTCGCGTACACCGGCCAGATGTCCTTCAAGAAGCTCACCGGCGGCGGCGACGGCCTGCGCGGCATGGTCGCCCGCCGCCTGACCGGCGAGCAGATGGCGGTCATGGAGGTGAAGGGGCAGGGCACCTGCTACTTCGCCGACAAGGCGACCGAGATCAACCTGGTCCGGCTGAACGGCGAGGCGCTGTACGTCGAGGCGGACAACCTGCTCTGCACCGAGGCCGGCCTGCACACCGGCACCAGCTTCACCGGACTCAACGGGATGGCCTCGGGCAACGGCCTGTTCACCACCAAGGTCGAGGGCAACGGCTGGGCAGCGCTCACCTCCAACGGCCCGGCGATCATCCTGCGGGTCACCAAGGGCACCCCGCTGCGGGTGGACCCGGGCGCGTACGTCGCTCACACCGGCACCCTCAGCCGGCATCTGAAGTCGGGCGCCGGCTGGACCACGCTGATCGGCGAGGGCGGCGGCGAGGCGATGCAGGTCGAGTTCACCGGCGAGGGCCTGGTCTACGTCCAGCCGTCCGAGAAGACCACCTTCGGAGGCGACGTCTGATGCCCTTCACGAAGATCAACAGCAAGCTGGTCGAGGCCCAGGTGGTCCCCGGACGGCAGCTGTTCAGCCAGCGCGGCGCGATGGTCGCGTACACCGGCGAGGTCACCTTCAGGCCCAACCTGATGGGCGGCCAGGGCGGGGTGATGTCGATGATCGGCCGCCGGGTGGCGAACGAGGACACCCCGCTGATGACCGTCGAGGGCCGGGGCAGCGTGCTGTTCGGCCACGGCGGCCACCACGTCCACGTGATCGAGCTGGCCGGCGACACCCTCTGCGTGGAGGCCGACCGGCTGCTCGCCTTCGAGGGTTCGCTCCAGCAGTCCACCATGTTCATGGGCTCCCAGGGCGGCGTGATGGGCATCGTCCGCGGCCAGGTCACCGGCCAGGGCCTGTTCACCACCCAGCTGACCGGCCACGGCTCGGTCGCGGTACTGGCCCACGGCGGAGTGATCGAACTGCCCATCGTCCAGGGCCAGCCGGTGCACGTGGACCCGCAGGCGTACGTGGCGCACCGCGGCGACGTACGCAACAAACTGTCCACCGCGCTGGGTTGGCGCGAGATGATCGGACGGGGCTCCGGCGAGGCGTTCCAGCTGGAACTGTCCGGCCAGGGCGTGGTGTTCGTGCAGGCGAGCGAGGAGAAGCTCTGATGTCCTACCCTCCGCAGCAGCCGCCGTACGGGCAGCCGTACCCCCAGCAGCCCGGGCAGCCCTACTCCCAGCAGCAGTACGAGCAGTCCTACCAGCCGACCCAGCCCGGGATGCGGATGCCGCCGATGCCGCCCGCGGCACCCCCGGCGCAGCCGCCGCAGCAGCAGGGCGGTGGCCCGGTGGTGTACGACCCGCACACCCTTCCGGTCAACGACAACGTCAACCCGTACGCCTTCTCGGTGGACCTCAACGGCCCGTACTACCTGCAGAAGGGCAAGATGATCGCCTACTACGGCGACGTCCGCTTCTCCGGCATCGGCCGGGGCGTGCTCGACCAGGTACTGGAGCGGAACTTCAACTCCCCGCTGCACGCCTCGGACTGGGTGGTGGCCGAGGGACGGGGGAAGCTGCTGCTCGCGGACCGGGCGTTCGACCTGAACTCCTACGACCTGGAGAACGGCAACCTGACGGTCCGTTCGGGCAACCTGCTGGCCTTCGAGCCCTCGCTGGCCCTCAAGCAGTCGATCATCCCGGGGTTCCTCACCCTGATCGGCACCGGAAAGTTCGTCGCCGCCTCCAACGGCCCGGTGCACTTCGTGGAGCCGCCGATCCGGGTCGACCCGCAGGCGCTGGTCGGCTGGGCGGACTGCCCGGCCCCCTGCCACCACTACGACCACAGCTACCTGCACGGCGTGATCGGCGGGATCCGGCACCTGACCGGGCTCGGCGGGGCCTCCGGCGAGGAGCACCAGTTCGAGTTCATCGGGGCCGGCCAGGTGCTGGTGCAGTCCAGCGAGAAGCTGATGGCGGAGCGCTCGGTGGGCGTCGTGGAGAGCGAGCCCGGGGTGCCCGGGGGCGGAGTGCCGCAGCAGCCGGGGCACGGCGGGCAGCAGTTGCCGGGCCTCCCCGGCCTGGGCAACCTCGGTGAGCTGGGGCGGCGCTTCGGGCTGTGACCACAGTCCGACTTGGACCACTTATAAGTTTGTACAACATTTAACAACCTCGGCTATGCTTCTCCCATGGACATGCACAGCACCGACACCGAGGCCTCCTCCTCCCACCCCCGCCAGGAGGAGGAGACTCCCTGGCTCACGGCCAAGGAGCAGCAGTTCTGGCGTGCCCATCTCGAGGTGGCCAAACTGCTGGACTACCAACTGGGCCGTGAGCTCCAGCCGCACAACCTGGCCGGCAACGACTACGAGATCCTGGTCGCCCTGTCCGAGTCCCCCGACCGCCGGATGCGGATGACCGACCTGGCCACCGCCACCCTCCAGTCCAAGAGCCGGCTCTCGCACCAGATCACCCGGATGGAGAACGCCGGCCTGGTCCTCCGCCAGGAGTGCCCCGGCGACCGCCGTGGCCTCTACGCCCACCTGACCGAACTGGGCTGGGAGACCATGCAGAAGGTCGCCCCCGACCACGTGCGCAGCGTGCGCCGCCACTTCATCGACCGGCTCACCCCCGAGCAGATCGACGCGATGTACGCCGCCCTCGCCCCCGTCGCCGAGCACCTGCGCAACCTCCGCGGCCGCGCCTGAGCCCGGCGCCCGCTCGCGGGGCGGGCCCGCGCCGTCCCGTCAGCGCTCCGGACCGGCGCCAACCCGCCCCGACGCACTCGGGCACGCTCCGGGGGCGCGGTGAACTCCTCCTCGGGAAAGCCGAAAGGGTTCACACCTCTCGGTGAGGATTCACACCGCTGAAGGCCCTGGGCGGGGTTCCTCCCCAGGAGGCTCGCCCCGCCGGCCCTACGCCCCCGTCAGGTCCGCGACGAGCTGGTCCGCCGCGCCGTACGGATCGAGCTCGCCCGCGGCGACGCGTTCCGCGAGCGCCCCCAGGTGCCGGTCGCCGTGCAGATCGCCGATCCGGGACCGGAGGGCGGCGAGCGCGATGGCCTCGATCTCGTCCGCAGCCCGGCGGCGCCGCCGGACGGCGAGCTCGCCGGTCTCGGCCAGCCAGGCCCGATGCTTCTCCAGTGCCTCGACGACCTCGTCCATGCCCTCGCCGCGCGCCGCGACGGTCTTGACGATCGGCGGCCGCCAGTCACCGGGCTCGCGTGCCTCGCCGAGGCCGAGCATGTGGTTGAGCTCGCGCGCGGTGGCGTCCGCACCGTCCCGGTCGGCCTTGTTGACCACGAAGACGTCGCCGATCTCCAGGATCCCGGCCTTGGCGGCCTGGATCCCGTCGCCCATGCCGGGGGCCAGCAGTACCACCGAGGTGTCCGCCTGCGCGGCGATCTCCACCTCGGACTGCCCGACGCCGACGGTCTCCACCAGGATGACCTCGCACCCGGCGCCGTCCAGCACCCGCAGGGCCTGCGGCGCGGCCCAGGAGAGCCCGCCGAGGTGGCCCCTGGTGGCCATCGAGCGGATGAACACCTCGGGGTCGGTGGCGTGCTCCTGCATCCGTACCCGGTCGCCGAGCAGCGCCCCGCCGGAGAACGGCGAGGAGGGGTCGACGGCGAGCACCCCGACCCGCTTGCCGAGCCGCCGGTAGGCGGTGACCAGCGCGGAGGTGGAGGTGGACTTGCCCACCCCGGGCGAGCCGGTCAGCCCGACCGTGTACGCCCGCCCGGTGTACGGGGCAAGCGCGGCCATCGCCTCGCGCAGCTGGGGAGCAGCGTTCTCCACCAGCGTGATCAGCCGGGCGACGGCGCGCGGCCGGCCCTGCCGCGCCTGCTCGACCAACGTCGGCACATCGACCATGTTCAGTCCGCTCCTCGCTCAAGAGCCCGGCCGCGGCTCCGCCCCGGCGGGCGGACCGCAGACGGGAGGGGCCGCCGGCCGCTGGTGGCGGCCGACAGCCCCGACGCCGTGTCAGACGTTGTGCCGTCCGGTCAGGCCTGCGGGACCCGGACGATCAGGGCGTCGCCCTGCCCGCCGCCGCCGCAGAGCGCCGCCGCGCCCACGCCGCCACCGCGGCGCTGCAGCTCGAGCGCCAGGTGCAGCACGATCCGGGCACCGGACATCCCGATCGGGTGGCCCAGCGCGATCGCACCGCCGTTGACGTTGACCTTCTCCTCGGTGACGCCGAGGTCCTTCATCGACTGGTGGGCGACGGCCGCGAACGCCTCGTTGATCTCGATCAGGTCGAGGTCCTCGACCGTGATGCCCTCCTTGGCCACCGCGTGCTCGATGGCGTTGGACGGCTGCGACTGCAGCGAGTTGTCCGGGCCGGCCACGTTGCCGTGCGCACCGATCTCGGCCAGCCAGGTCAGGCCGAGCTCCTCGGCCTTGGCCTTGCTCATCACGACCACCGCGGCGGCACCGTCGGAGATCTGCGAGGAGGTGCCGGCGGTGATGGTGCCGGCCCCGTCGGGGGCACCACCCGGGAACGCCGGGCGCAGCTTGGCCAGGCTCTCCACGGTGGTGTCGGCGCGGAT
This sequence comes from Kitasatospora sp. NPDC001175, assembly GCF_053598215.1. NCBI lineage: Bacteria > Bacillati > Actinomycetota > Actinomycetes > Kitasatosporales > Streptomycetaceae > Kitasatospora > Kitasatospora sp. NPDC001175. The sequence continues at coordinate 35,202 of NZ_JBSFJU010000011.1, forward strand.
GCCCTCGTCCTGGCTGAAGAGGACCGGCTCACCCTTGCGCTGCGGGATCTCGACCGGGACGATCTCGGCCTCGAAGACTCCGTTCTTCTGGGCGGCGGCGGCCCGCTGGTGGGAGAGCGCGGCGATCCGGTCCTGGACCTCGCGGCCGATCCCCAGCCGGGTGTTGTGCTTCTCGGTCGACTCGCCCATCGGGATGTTCTCGTACGCGTCGGTGAGGCCGTCGTAGGCCATCGCGTCGAGCATCTCGATCGAGCCGTACTTGTAGCCCTCGCGGGACTTCGGCAGCAGGTGCGGGGCGTTGGTCATCGACTCCTGTCCGCCGGCCACCACGATGTCGAACTCGCCGGCGCGGATCAGCTGGTCGGCCAGCGCGATGGCGTCCAGGCCGGAGAGGCAGACCTTGTTGATCGTCAAGGCCGGCACGTTCATCGGGATACCGGCCTTGACCGCCGCCTGCCGGGCCGGGATCTGGCCCGCCCCGGCCTGCAGCACCTGGCCCATGATGACGTACTGCACCTGCTCGGCGGCGATGCCCGCCCGCTCCACGGCCGCCTTGATGGCGAAGCCGCCGAGGTCCGCTCCGGAGAAGCCCTTGAGCGAGCCGAGCAGGCGGCCCATCGGGGTCCGAGCACCGGCGACGATCACTGAAGTAGTCATGAGACGAGCCCCTTCGCGCGTCAAGGCCAGGTGGGATCCCCCCGGCCGGAGGCTGGGGGCGTGTGGGGATGCCGCTCAATGTACTGACCCGTAACCCGTGCGTCACCGCAGCGAAGGTGTGATCAGCAGCACTGGCACTACCCAGTCAACACCGTGTCAGCACGCGCCGGGGTGAAGTTTTTCCGGTGCGCGCCCGGCGCGTGACTCGGTGCGACCTCGGGCGCGGCGCGGTGGGCCCCGCAGCGCAACACAGTGTGAGCAGACTCGCACGGGCGGCTCTGGCGCCGCCGAACCCCGATGCGCTGCACTGGTGCCCACCTGACCGCGACCGCCCTGGAGGACCCGCCGTGCTGACCCGTATCGACCACATCGGCATCGCCTGCTTCGACCTGGACAAGACCGTCGAGTTCTACCGCAACACCTACGGCTTCGAGGTGTTCCACAGCGAGGTCAACGAGGAGCAGGGGGTGCGCGAGGCCATGCTCAAGATCAACGAGACGGACGACGGCGGCGCCTCCTACCTCCAGCTGCTGGAGCCCACCCGGGAGGACTCCACGGTCGCCAAGTGGCTTGCCAAGAACGGCGAGGGCGTGCACCACATCGCCTTCGGCACCGCCGACGTGGACGGCGACGCGGCCGCGATCAGGGAGAAGGGCGTCCGGGTGCTGTACCAGGAGCCGCGCCGGGGCTCGATGGACTCCCGGATCACCTTCCTGCACCCCAAGGACTGCCACGGCGTCCTGACCGAGCTGGTCACCTCCGCACAGCCCTCGGAGCACACCGAACACTGAACGACTCGTCAGTAACCTCGGAAAGGACCCATGCACCCGTTCCCCCCGGAGCCGCGCACACTACAATGCCCAGGTGCACTGAGGCTCCGGGGAGGACCGGTCCGCAGAGCACGGCCAAAGGCGGGAGAAGCCGAGCAGCTGACGGCTGGTCCTGTTGTCGGGGAGTCCACTACGCGGGCACGGGCTGAACAGTCGCAGTCCGGATCTGTCACCATTCTCCACTAGGCAAGAGTTCGCTCAGGAGTCCACCCGGACGGCGGAGCGCGGAGATCCGCGTACCCACCTGCCGAGAGACTCCGACCGCGGCACCCGCCGCGGCTGCAAGGACCAGTTGGTCCGGCCCCGACAACAGAGGGGCCGGGGCCGGCCGGGTCGAGGACGCGACCAGGGGACGGATGGACCGCGGAGTGCGGGGCAACGACCGCTACGAGGGTGACGATCACCTCTCCCAGTTCGAGGCCGAGATGGAGCGGACTCGCAAGGAGCGGGACAAGTCCATCCAGCATGCCGAGGATCTCGCCTACCAGGTGGAGGTGCTCCGGGCCAAGCTGCACGAGTGCCGGCGGCAGCTCGCCCAGCCGCGCGCCTTCGACGCCGTCTCGGGACAGGCCGAGCAGATCCTGCAGAACGCGGAGATGCAGGCACAAGCGCTGCGCGCGGACGCGGAGCGCCAGCTGCGCGAGTCGCAGGCGGCCACCCAGCGCCTGATGGCCGAGGCCGCCGAGCGCACCGCCCGGCTCGAAGCCGAGCTCGCGGCCCGCCGCCGCCAGCTCGACGAGGAGCTCGCGGAGCTCCGCCGCAGCGCCGAACGGCACGTCAGCGAGAACGTCAACTGGGCCGAGCAGACCCGGGCCGGCACCGAGCAGGAGGCCAAGCGCCTGCTCCAGGAGGCCCGCGGCGAGGCCGACCGGCTGATCGCCGCCGCCCGCGCCGAGGCCACCGCCCTCGCCGACCAGGCCCGCGCCCGGACCGCCGCCGACGTCGACGCCGCCCGGGGCGAGGCCAAGGCCGCCGCCGAGGCCGCACTGCTGCGCGCCCAGAGCGACGCCGAGCGCCTGCTGCGCGCCGCCTCCGAGCAGGCCCAGCAGGCCAGCGCCCAGGCCGAGGAGCTGCGCGACAGCGCCGCCAGCCAGGCTGAGAAGCAGCTGGCCACCGCCCGCGCCGAGATCGACGAGCTCAAGCGGCGCGCCACCGCCGACCAGGAGCGGGCCGAGGCCGCCCTCACCCAGGCCCAGGCGGAGATAGAGCGGCTGCGCGCCGAGGCGCTGGCCGAGGCCGAGCGGGCCCGCAAGGAGGCCGTCGAGCTGCACGCCCAGGCCGAGGCCGCCGCCAGCCGGCTGCAGGCGGAGGCGGCCGCCGCCGTCGAGCAGAAGGTGGCCGACGGCGAGGCCGCCAGCGAGCAGCGCGCCCAGACCGCCAAGGCCGAGATCTCCCGCATGGTGGCCGCCGCCACCCGCGAGGCCGAGCTGATCAAGGCCGAGGCCGCCAACGCCACCGCCCAGGCCGAGGCCGCCAAGGCCGCCGCCGCCGAGGAGAGCGAGCGCCTGCGCGGCGCCGCCGAGTCCGTCGCGACCCAGCTGCGGGCCGAGGCCGAGGCCGCCATCGCCGAACTGCGCGCCGAGACCGAACGCGAGCTCGCCGACCTGCGGGCCCAGGCCGAGACCGCCGCCGAGGCGCTGCGGGCCGAGGCCGTGGAGCAGGGCCGCGCCGAGGCCGCCAAGGACGCCACCACCCAGCTGGCCAGGGCCGCCAAGCAGGCCGAGGAGATGCTCTCCGGCGCCTCCTCGGACGCCAGTACCACGGTCGAGAAGGCCGCCGCCGAGGCCGAGCGGATCCGGACCGAGGCCGCCGCCGAGGTCGAGCTGCTCCGCGAGCAGGCCAAGGCCGCCGTCGAGCAGGCCCAGAACGCCGCCCTGGACGACGCCGCCGGAATCCGCCGCGAGATGGAGCGGATGCACGACGAGGCCGCCCGCCTGCGGGCCGGGGCCGAGGAGTTGCGCGCCCAGGCCGCCGCCGAGGCCGAGCGGGTCCGCAATGACGCCCGCCGCCAGGCGGTGGTGCAGATCGAGGAGTCCGCCAGGCAGGCCGAGGAGCTCCTCACCAAGGCCAAGGCCGACGCCGACGAGCTGCGCGGCGGAGCCGCCGGCGAGGTCGAGAAGATCCGCGAGCAGGCCAAGGCCCAGGCCGTCGAGATGCAGGGCCGCGCCGAGCAGACCCTCGCCCGGGCCCGTACCGAGGCCGCCAAGCTGGCCGCCGCCGCCGAACAGCACCACCAGGAGGCCGTCGCCGCCGCGAAGGCCGCTGCCGCCGAGAACCGCGCCGCCGCCGAGCGGGAGACCGCGGAACTGCGCCGCGAGGCCGCCGAGTACGACCAGCGGGTCCGCGCCGAGGCCACCAGCGCGGCCGAGAAGCTCCGGACCGAGGCCGTCGCCGCCGCCGAGGCGCTGCGCACCGACGCCGCGCACCACGCCGAGACGGTACGGGTCGAGACCGAGCGGGCCGCCGCCGAACTGCGCGCCGACAGCGCCCGTGCCGCCAAGGCCGTCCGGGCCGAGGCCGCGCACGCCGCCGAGGCGATGCGCGCGGAGGCCGAGGACTGGGCGCAGGCTCAGCGCTCCGAGGCCGAGAACTGGGTCCAGGCCCACCGCACCGCCGCCGAGGGGTGGGCGCAGGCACACCGCACCACGGCCGAGGAGTGGGCCAAGCGGGAACGCGGCGAGGCCGAGACCGCCGCGAACACCCTGCGCGAGGAGAGCCGCCGGGCCTACGAGGAGGCCGCCGACGGGCTGGAGCGCGAGCGCGAGGAGACCGCCGAACAGCTCGCCGCCGCCCGCAGTGCACGGGAGACCGCCGAGCAGGCCGCCGCCGAACTGCGCACGGAGGCCGAGCAGGCGTTGGCCGCCGCCCGTACCGAGGCCGGCGAGCGGCTGGCCGAGGCCGAGACCGCCGCCCGGACCATCCGCACGGAGGCCGAGACCGCTGCCGAGGCGCTGCGCGCCGAGGGCGCCGAGGAACTGGCCGGTGCCCGGCAGCACGCCGCCGAACTCCGCCGCGAGGCGGGGGAACTGCGCGAGCAGGCCGAGGCCGAGCTCGCCGAACTGCGCGCCACCGCGGAGCGGGAGACCTCCGAGCAGCGCGAGCAGGCCGAGGCCTACGACCGCGAACTGCGTGCCACCGCCGACCGCGAGACCGCCGAACTGCGCGAACTGGCCGCCACCGAGGCCGAGGAGACGGCCGCCAAGGCCGCCGCCGAGGCCGAGCAGGCGATCACCGCCGCCGAGCGCCGGGCCGCCGAACTGGTCGGCGCGGCCGAGGACGAGGCATCCGAGGTCCGCCGGTCCGTCGCCGGACTGCACGAGGCCGCCGCCCAGCAGATCGCAGAACTGCGCGCCACCGCCGACCGCGAGACCGCCGAGCAGCGCGAGCAGGCCGAGGCCTACGACCGCGAACTGCGTGCCACCGCCGACCGCGAGACCGCCGAGCAGCGCGAGCAGGCCGAGGCCTACGACCGTGAACTGCGTGCCACCGCCGACCGCGAGACCGCCGAGCAGCGTGCCGCCGCGGAGCACGACACCACCGAACTGCGCGAGCAGACCGACGCCGAGACCGCCGAACTGCGTGCGCGGACCGCCGCCGAGCTGGCCGACCTCCGCGAGGTCGCGGCCGCCGAGATCTCGCAGCAGCGGGCCGAGGCGCATGCCTATGAGGAGCAGCTGCGCGCCGAGGCGGAGGCCGAGCGGCAGAGCGCCCACGACTGGGCCGAGCAGCACCGGGCGGAGGCCGAGGCCCAGGCCCGGCAGACCGTCGCCGAGGCCGAGGAGCAGGCGGCGGCCACCCTGGCGGAGGCCGAGGAGTTCACCGCCGCGCTGCGTACCGAGGCCGAGGAGTACGCACTCGCCACCCGCACCCTCGCCGAGGAGTACGAGGCGGCGACCCGGGGCCGGGCGGACGCCTACGACGCGGAGACCCGCGAGGCCGCCGAGTCCTACGACAGGACGACCCGCGAGAAGGCCACGTCGGTGCTGGAGAAGGCCTTCGCGGACGCCGAGGCGCTGGCCGAGGACGCCCAGACGACCGCCCTGGCCACCACCGCCGCCGCCGAGGAGCAGGCGGACGCGATGGTCGCCGCCGCCCGCAAGGAGGCCGACCGGCTGGTCGCGGCCGGTGAGGCGGCCGGGCAGGCCGAGGTGGAGCGGGCGCGCTCGGACGCCGACGCGCTGCTGTCCGAGGCCCGCCGGGACTCCACCGCGATCCGCGAGCGTGCGGAGGAGCTGCGCGAGCGCACCGACGCCGAGATCGAGGCGCTGCACGAGCGGGCCCGCAAGGAGAACGCGCAGGCCATGAAGTCGGCCGGCGAGCGGGTCGACGCGCTGGTGACGGCGGCCCAGGAGCAGCTGACCGAGGCCGAGGAGCAGGCCGTCGCCACCGTGGCCGAGGCCGAGGAGCGTGCGACCGCGCTGGTCACGGCGGCCCAGGAGCGCGCGACCGAGCTCACCTCGGAGGCGTCCGCGGAGGCCAGCAAGGTCCGGATCTCCGCCGTACGCAAGGCGGAGGGCCTGCTCAAGGAGGCGGAGCAGAAGCTCGCCGACTCCACCGCCAAGGCCGAGGAGCTGCGCACCGAGGCGGAGACCAGGCTCAAGGCCGCCCAGGACGAGGCGGAGGAGCAGATCGAGGCGGCGGCCGACGAGGCCGAGAAGCGGCTGCGCCGTGCCGACGAGAGCGCCGACGAGCAGCTGCGGCTGGCCAAGGAGGAGGCCGAGCGGCTGCTCGCCGAGGCCAAGGCCGAGGCCACGCGCGTGACCGACCAGGGCCGGCGGGAGTTGGAGGAACTGGTCCGCCGCCGCAAGGACATCAACACCGAGATCTCCAGGGTGCAGGACGTGCTGTCGGCCCTGGAGGCGTTTGAGGCACCGACACCTGCGCCGCAGGAGAAGGCCAACGGGGGATCGAACAGCAAGAAGTCCGGGTCCTCCGGCCGCGAGGGCGGCTCGAAGACGAGGGCAGGAGTGGGTGCTCCCCGATCGGGTGGCAATCGCTCCGGAAGCGCACCACCCGATTGAGCGGACATTGTCCGCGAAGGTTCGGCATTCCGCGGATGACACTCCGGTAACGTGTCAGGATTCCCCGGAACACCTCAGCGGTCCGACGACAGGAAGTCCTAAGTCCCATGAGCGACAGTCACTCCCCTCACGGCTTCGACCTGGTGCGTCGTGGGTACGAGCGTGCCCAGGTCGACGAGCGGATCACCAAGCTGGTGGCCGACCGTGACAGTGCATTGGCCCGGATCAGCGCCCTCGAGAAGCGGATCGAGGAACTGCACCTGGAGACCCAGACCGCCCAGGCCGCGGTGGCGGAGGCCGAGCCCTCGTACGCCGGTCTCGGCGCCCGGGTGGAGAAGATCCTCCGGCTCGCCGAGGAGGAGGCCAAGGACCTGCGCGAGGAGGCGCACCGCGCCGCCGAGCAGCACCGTGAGCTGGCCGAGGCCGCCGCCCAGCAGGTCCGCACCGAGGCGGAGAACTACGCGAAGGACCGCAGGGCCAAGGCCGAGGACGAGGGCATGCGGATCGTCGACAAGGCCAAGGGCGACGCCGCCCAGCTGCGCGCCGAGGCCAACAAGGACGCCCAGAACAAGCGCGAGGAGGCGGACGCCCTCTTCGAGGAGACCCGCACCAAGGCCGCCCAGGCCGCGCTGGAGTTCGAGACCAACCTGGCCAAGCGGCGTGAGCAGTCCGAGCGCGACCTCGCCGCCCGGCAGGCCAAGGCCGAGAAGCGACTCGCCGAGATCGAGCACCGGGCCGAGCAGCTCCGCCTGGAGGCCGAGAAGCTCCGTACCGACGCCGAGCGCAGGGCCCGCCAGACCGTCGAGACGGCGCAGCGCCAGTCCGAGGACATCGTGGCCGACGCCAATGCCAAGGCCGACCGGATCCGCAGCGAATCCGAGCGCGAGCTGGCGGCCCTGACCAACCGCCGTGACTCCATCAACGCCCAGCTCACCAATGTCCGCGAGATGCTCGCCACCCTCACCGGTGCCGCCGTCGCGGCCGCCGGCGTCCCGGGTGACGACACCCTCGGCGTCCCGGCCCAGCAGTCCCGCTGACCTCAGGTCCCGCAAGCGGCCCCGCCGATCCGGCCGGGGCCGCTTCGCCGTGGTGGCCGGGCCCTCCAACCGAAGGAGCCCCCGGCCGGAGGATCCGGCTCCGCGCCGGGCGCCGCACAGCACCCCCAGGGGCCACTGCCACGGCTCCCGGACGCCCGGCGGACGTCAGTGGCCCACGCGCCGGAGCAGCCCCCGTACCGCCGCGTTGAAGGTCTCCGGCGCCTCCAGCGAGCTGAGGTGCCCGACGCTCGGGATGACCGTGAGCTGGGCGTCCGGGAGCGTGTCGGCCATCAGCCGCGCCTCGGACAGCGGCGCGAGGGCGTCGAACTCGCCGACGATGACGGCCGCCGGAACGGTGACCGAGGCGAGGATGTCGAGCGAGTCCTCCCTCGCGGCCATCGCGCGCTGCGCCCAGGCCACCGCCCGCGGCGCCGACTCGGCGACCATCTGCCTTACCCGGGCGACCAGTTCGGGATCGGCTCCGGGCCCGAGCAGCCCCTCCTCGATCTTCTCCTCGGCGAGCAGCCGCACGCTGTCGCGGGCCAGTACGGCCTGCGCGATCCGCTCCCGGTTGGCCCGGGCCTGCTCGGTGTCGACGGTGGCCTTGGTGTCGGCGAGCAGCAGCCCGGACAGGCGGTCGCCGTGGCGGCGGGCGAAGGCCATCGCCACGTACCCGCCCATGGACAGGCCCCCGATCACAGCCCGGTCGGTCCCCACGGCGTCCAGCAGCCGGGCGACGTCGTCGGCGATCAGGTCGATCGACGGCTCCTGATCGCCCAACTCCGCCCCGCCGAAGCCCCGCTGGTCCATCGTCAGCACCCTGGCCCGGTCCCCGCTCGGGCCGGGGAGCAGTTCCAGTTGGGCCTCCCACATCCGGGCCGAGAGCGGGAAGGCGTGCAGCAGGACGAGCGGGGTGCCGGTGCCGTTCTCGCGGAACGCCGGTGTGCTGGGGAACGTCATACCGCCACCGTAGAGCGGCGCGCCGAGTAGCCGCGACCAACGCACCCTTGTGACTTCCTCCCCTGGTGCCGAGGGGCCCCTCGGCCTCGCGGCCGGGCCGCTGCGGGTGAAGCCCGGGGTGACCGCGAAAGGAACCCGGTGCTCCACCTGTTCGCGGCCGAGGTCGCCGCGATGCCGCAGGACCGGACCGTGGCGCCGGGTGGCCCGTCCAAGAGCCGCGACACACTGAAGCCTTCGGGGCCGCACCGCCTCAGTACCGCGGAGCCCCCCGCCCCCGCTGGAGGTTGGCGGTCCGCCGTTCACGGGCGTTCCAGCAGGCCCGGTGCCAGTGCCTCCGGTCGTCCACCCCGGCACCGTGGCCCGGCCAGGCGACGACATGGCCGACGCCCGGCGGGATCTCCTGGTCGCACCCCGGGCAGCGGTAGTACCGCCCCGCCGTCCCGGCGACCACCTGCACCACCCACTCCTCACCCTGGAAGGTCTCCGTCCGCCGCAGCGAACCCCCGAGCGGCGCGGACGGCGGCAGTTCCTCGGCGGCACTCCTGCTCCGGCTGCTGGGGATCCGGTTACGGCGAGGCGACACGTCAACTACCTCTCGGCGGCGCGGGGTCTTCGGGGCTTTCTGCGGTCTTCCAGGGTACGGCGCGGCCGCAGCCTCCGAATACCGTCGGTTACGCCACTATCACGGCGGGGACGGGCACTTCGGCGTTTCCCTCGAGATCCACCCGTTCCCTGGCGAAATTCGGAGACCGGCGTGCCATTGGCACATGACATCGGTTACTCACAGGGGGACAACGCGGGGCTCGCACACCCTGCGGCCCCCGAGGAGGCACCCGATGACCATGACCAGCCCGCTCCCCGGCACGCACCCGCCGGCTGACCCCCACCCGGCGGCCGGCTCGTCCCGCAGTCCGCTCCCCGAGCCCTCCGACGGGCACCCGGCGGCCGTCGACGCGATCCGGGTCGGCACCTTCCAGCTCTCGGCCCAGTTCCCCGGACAGAGCCACGCCGAGGCGCTGGAACGCACCGTGCACAGCGCGGTCGCCGCCGAACGCGCGGGCCTGGACAGCGTCTGGCTGGCGGAGCACCACTTCGTGCCGTACGGCGTCTGCCCCGACGCGGCGACGCTCGCGGCGATGCTGCTCGGCCGTACCCGCCGGATCGGCGTCGGGACGGCGGTCAGCGTGCTCTCCACCACGCACCCGGTGGCACTGGGCGAGCGGGCCGCACTGCTGCACCTGGTCTCGGACGGCCGGTTCACCCTTGGGGTCGGCCGCGGCGGCCCCTGGATCGACCTGGACGTCTTCGGCACCGGGCTGGCCGCCTACGAGGAGGGCTTCCCCGAGCGGCTCGACCTGTTGCTGCGCTGGCTGCGCGGCGCCCGGGTGGGCGCGGACGGACCGCAGTTCCGCTTCCCCGAGGTGGCCGTGGTGCCCAGGGCCGCCGAGCCCGCACCGGGCACGGCCGCCCGGGTGCCCGACCTCGCCGACTGGCTCGGCGTGGACCCGGGGACGGGCACGCTGCTGCGCTTCCCCCGCCAGCGCCGGGACGGCATGACCGGCGGCTCCCAGCCCGGTGACCAGCCGCAGGGCGGCCCACCGGTGATCGCCGCCTGCACCTCCCCCACCGGCGTGCGGACGGCCGCCGAACGGGGCCTGCCGATTCTGCTCGGCATGCACTCCGGCGACGAGGACAAGCAGCAGATGCTGGCCGCCTACCGGACCGCCTGGCGGGCCTGCGGCCGCGGCGAGGAGCAGCTGGCCCGGGTCGAGCGGGAGCATGTCGCGGTCGGCGTGGTGCAGATCGAGGACCGCATCGCGACCGCCCGCGACGGCCTGCTGAGGTCGATGCCCGGCTGGTTCGAGTACGGGCTCGGCGCGCACCGCACGGTGGACGGCCGCGAACGGCGGATGCGCGATCCGCACGCGTACACCGAACTCCTCTGCGACCTGCACGCGGTGGGCACGCCCGGGCACTGCGCGGACCGGCTGCTGGCCACTGCCGAACGCACCGGTATCCGGCGCTTCGCCCTGCTCGCCGAGGGCTCGGGCGACCGTGCGGCGACCCTGAACAACATCGCCCGCCTCGGCGCCGAGGTACTGCCGCAGCTGAGTTGAGCCCGGCACCCGGCAGCTCCCTTGCGGGAGAGCCGGGTTGCCCGGCACTGCAGCACCGGGGGCGCGGCAGCCGCGCGGTCGGCCCCGCACCTGCGCACGGGGTCTGCCGTACGGCTCCCCGCGCCCCCGGAGGCTCCGTTCAGCAGTCCCGCAGCTCCGGCGACTGGTTGAGCAGCTGGGCCCGGATCGAGGTGAAGCGCCGGTGGCGCTCCTCGTTCGCCTCGGACGAGGTGAAGACCGCGACCCGGTGGCAGTTCTGGAACGCCAGCCGGACACCGAAGTGGCGCTCCAGCGAGCCCCGGATCGCGTCACTGGCCATCGCCCGCAGCAGCTGGCCCCGCTCCCGCTCGCTGGGCGGCGGTACCTGGTTGTCGGCGAAGTCGGTGCCGTCGACCTGGACCTGGGCGACCAGGGAGCTGATCAGCTCCCAGGCGTACGGCAGGGAGACGCGGACGCAGTCCACGAACTCCCGCTCGTCGACCTCTCCTCTCTCGGCCTTCTCCAGCAGGGCCGGTGAGACGTCGAGCGACATGGGTTCTCCTCTCGCGGTCCACCGCGACGCGGCCGCCGCGGTGGTCGTGCGGTTGGTGCGGATGGTGCCGTGCCGTGCTCGGCTGATGCCCGATGGCGCAGGATCGCGCACGGTGCCTTGTGCCCTGCCCGGTCCTCGGACGGGCTTACGCATGAACGCTGCTGTGACGCTTGGGGCTTTGACGCTGGGGTGACGCTTGAGTGACGTGCGAACCGGCACACGGCCGGGCCCGCGACGGTGTGCGCCGCGCCCCGACGGGCCGGACGGCCCCCGGGACGGCGGACGGTCCGGCGGCCACCGGGTCGAGCGACGACCGCTCACCACAGAGTGACAGGCGATTGTCAGCGCGGCTGGCGAATCCGGCGCATTGCACCGGATTAACCGCCCGGAAGACCAGATTGGCCGGATTCCGTCGGACCGTTCATCTCACGTCTCCGTCCCCGTCGAGTGGCCCCTGGCAGCGGAGGGCGTGTGCGGTGTGCGCCGGCGCGCGGGTGCCGGACTCCATGGTTCGCCGTGTCCGGGGTTTCTTCACCCTGCCGTCGCGGAATCGCTTCAACTGGCCCCGGTGGGCTAGCGTGGTGGACCGTGCGTCTCGTAATTGCCCGTTGCTCAGTCGACTATGCCGGTCGGCTCTCCGCCCATCTCCCGTCCGCCACCCGGCTGATCCTGGTCAAGGCCGACGGCAGCGTCAGCGTCCACGCCGACGACCGCGCCTACAAGCCGCTCAACTGGATGTCGCCGCCCTGCAGCCTCAAGGAGGCCGACGGTACCTGGACGGTCACCAACAAGGCCGGCGAGAAGCTGATCATCAGCCTGGAGGAGGTGCTGCACGACTCCTCGCACGAGCTCGGGGTCGACCCCGGTCTGGTCAAGGACGGCGTCGAGGCCCACCTCCAGGAGCTGTTGGCCGACCGGATGGAGGTGCTCGGCGCCGGCTGGTCGCTGATCCGCCGCGAGTACCCGACCGCCATCGGCCCGGTCGACATCCTCTGCCGCGACGCCGACGGCACCACGGTCGCCATCGAGATCAAGCGGCGCGGAGAGATCGACGGTGTCGAGCAGCTGACCCGCTACCTGGAGCTGCTCAACCGCGACCCGCTGCTCGCCCCGGTGAAGGGGATCTTCGCCGCCCAGGAGATCAAGCCCCAGGCCCGCGTCCTGGCCACCGACCGCGGCATCGGCTGCGTCGTCCTGGACTACGACGAGCTGCGCGGCATCGACGACGACAAGCTCAAGCTCTTCTGAGACCGGCCGGCGACAGGGAGCGGCGTCGCGCGCCCTGTCGCCGGTCGCTCTCGGCCCGCGCCCTCCGAGGCGGCGCCGAGGAGAGCAGGGCAGGGCGCGCGCCCGGTGAGCCCGGGCCCGCCCGGCCCCTGGAGGTGTCCAAAAGGCCCTGCACCCGGGGCGGGCCCATCACGCGCCGCCCCGGGTGCGGTTGGCTCAGGGGGTCCCGGAGGCCGAGCCGCTGGTCTTCGGCGTCGACGGAGCCGAACTCGGCGGATCGGTCTGCGACTTCGTGGGAGAGGGATCAGTCGTCGGCGGCGCGGACGTGCTCTTGGACGGCCCCGGGTCCGGCGAGTGGTCCGGCGAGGGGCCCGTCGACGGGCCGCCGGTCGGCGACGGCGTGCCACCGCCGCCCGGCCGGTGGGTGGGCGAGGGTCCCCAGGTCTCCCCCGAGGACGGGTCCGTGGCCGACGTGCCTGGCCCGTCCCCGCCCGTGGGCCGGTGGCTGCCGCCGTGGCCCGTAGCGCCGCCCTTCGTCCCGGCCGCCCCGGTCCCACCCGGCCCGGGAACCGCCGTACCGCCCGCCGGGGCCCGGCCTCCGGCCGGAGCCGACGGGTGGGGACCGGCCGTGGTGCTCCCGGCCGTGGGCAGGTTGTCGGTGAGCGGGGTCTCCTCCAGCGAGCCGCCCGGCTGCACCGTCCTGGTCCGGTCCGAGTGGGAGCCGGCCAGGCTGAGCCCGACCGCCGTACCGAGGACGGAGAGCGCCAGCACCGCCGTACCGACGGCCAGGACGGCCCGCCGGGTGCGCTCGGGCACCCGGGCGTTCCGGAACCGCCGCGGGACCGCGATCACCCGGATCCCGGGGCGCCGGCCATCGGCCTCGGGCGCGCTCTCGACCACCGGCAGCTGTACGGTCTGCGCCCGCATCAGGTCGAGCATCCGCCGGGCCGCCGCGCTCCCGCGCGCCTCGCCGGAGGCCGCCCGCAGCGTCACGGCCGTCTCCAGCTCGGCCCGCGCCCGCTCCGGCGCCCCCTCGCAGAACGCCAGCACACCCAGCTCCTGGCGGAAGTGGGCCTGGTCCACGGTCGAGCCGAGCGACTGCGCGGCCTCCAGACCGAGCTCCAGGACCCGCTCCCACGCTCCCCAGCGCAGCGCCAGGGCGAGGGCCGGGGCCGCCGCCCTGGCGAGCTGCAGCACCTCCTGCCACCGGCCCGCGGCCCGGTCGGCGAGCAGTGCGCCGATCACCACCTCGGCCTCGGCGGCGATCTGTCCGAGGTCCACCGAGCCGTGCCCGACCCACCAGGAGAAGTGCCGGGCCGCACCGTGCGCGACCGTCCCGGGCGCCCAGTGCGGCGCCAGCAGGTCGAGTACGCCGGAGGAGAGCCGGTGGTGCCCGCCGATCGGGACCGAGAGACCGCAGTCGGCCAGCTCCCGCAGGACGCTCTCGCCCAGGTCCTCGTCGATCAGCGCGGGCAGGTGCGGCGCCGTCGGCAGCTCGCCGCCGAACGCCACCGCCAGCCGCAGCACCGCCTGCGCGGACTCGCTCAGCCCCTCCGCCAGCCGTACCGCGGGCGAGGCGCTCTCCGCGACCGAGGGCAGCCGGACGGTACGGCGCAGCTCGCTCTCCAGTTCGGCCGGGTCCTCCGGTTCGGGTAGCTCGTTCACCAGCCCGAAGACGCTGTGCCGCTCCTGCCGGGCCGCGACCAGCCCGTCGACCTCCGCGTCGCGCCGGCGCAGCAGCGCGGCCGCCTGGACGAAGCGCAGCGGCAGGCCCTCCGACTCGAACCAGAGGTCGACCACCCAGGACCGCTCGTGCTCCTCCAGCGGCCGCCCCGCGAGCCGGGCCACCAGCCCCAGGCAGGCGGGCCGCGAGAGCCCGGCCACCGGGCGGTCCTCCAGCCGGGAACCGGGCACCGGTGGCGGGCTGTCCGGGGCGACGGTGATCAGGAAGGCGCAGTCGGGCGCGGTGGCGAGCAGCTCCTCCAGCTCCTCGCCGGACGGCTCCACGTCGTCGATCACGACGATCGCGCCGACCGGTGCCAGCAGCGCGGGCAGCTGGTGGCGGTCCGGTCGGTAGCCGGGGTTGTGGTGGGTGGCGGCGAAGAGGTCCTGGAGCAGGTCCTGAGCCGTCCTGCGGTAGCCGCTCAGCCGGACCACACCGTCCGGCGCGATGTCGGCGGCCGCGTCGCCGACGGCCGCCAGCAGGGCGCTCCGGCCGGAACCCGGCTGGCCGACCAGGCGCACCGACCGTCCCTCGGAGAGCAGCCGCAGCAGCTCCGCGACCTCGGTCTCCCGGTCCAGCAGCGGCGCCTCGGCCGAAGCGCGGCCGAACCTCTGCGCGCCGGCCGGTGCCCCCGCGCCACCCCGGCGGCGCGGGGAGGGACGCCAGTCCTCCGGGCACGGCCGGGCCTCCGAGCCGTCCGGCCCGCCGATGGTCAGCAGCAGACTGCCGGAGACCACCTCACCGGTCCTGGGCCGCAGTCCGTCCTGCCGGAGGTCTCCGGATGGCTGTACCACGTGTTCCGCTCCGCCCCTGCTCTGCCGTCAACTCCTGAGCAGACTTTTCCACACTCGTCCGCCCGATCGCAGCCCAGGGCGAGCCTTCCTGGGCGCGCCCAGGAAGGTTGGCACCGCCTGGCCCGGCACCGTCCGCGAAACGCCCTCAGAGGTAGGGCGCGACCAGCGGGTTCGGCTGGGTGACGCCGAGCGCGGGGAGGCTGGTTCCGTACGCGTCGGCGACGGTGCCCTCGACGGCCAGGATGCGGTGCAGGCGGGTGGCCACCAGCAGCCGCTGCAGCTGCGCCGGTACGGCCCGCAGGACCAGCCTGCGCCCCAGCCGCCCGGCCCGCCGGTGCGTGCCCATGATCACGCCCAGACCGGTGGCGTCCCAGGACTCCAGGCCGGACAGGTCGAGCACCAGGTCGCCCTGTCCGCCGTCCACCGCCTGGTGCAGCCGGACCCGGGCATCGGCGGCGCTGCGGACGTCGAGGCGGCCCTCAATGGCCAGACCGCCGTGGTCGCCGGTGATGCGCACGCTCTCATCCTCCGCTCTGCCGGTGAGGGCTGCCGGGGCTCCGTCCCGGACCGACGCCTCGGTCGCGCCGTGCTCCGGGGGCCACGCCTGCACTCCCCCTCATCTGACGGTGAAGCCGCTGTGCAGGTTGCTGGTCACTGTCAGATCTGAAGCAACTTCACTCGTCCGAGGGAATATACGCAGTCGGACCCCACGCCCACGCTCGATTACCGCCCAAATCACCCGTCTGCGGCAGAGGCGTGAGCAAACTCACCCAGTGCCCCTGCCGCAGGACGGCCGATCAGCCTGTTCTCCGGCCTGTTTCCCGCTTGCTTCCCGTCCTACTTCTCGTACCCGTAGAAACCGCGGCCACTCTTCCGGCCGAGATCCCCGGCGGTCACCATGCGGGCCATCACCTCGGGAGCGGCGAACTTCTCGTCCTTGGTCTCGGCGTAGATGTTCTGCGCGGCGTGCAGCAGGATGTCGACACCGGTCAGGTCGGCCGTCTGCAGCGGGCCCATCGGGTGACCGAAGCCGAGGCGGCAGGCGGTGTCGATGTCCTCGGCGGTCGCCACGCCCGACTCGTACAGCTTGGCGGCCTCGACGACCAGGGCGGTGATCAGGCGGGTGGTGACGAAGCCGGCCACGTCGCGGTTGACCACCACGACCTCCTTGCCGACGCCCTCGGCGTAGGCGCGGGCGGTGGCCAGCGTCTGGTCGCTGGTCTTGTAGCCGCGAACCAGCTCGACCAGCTTCATCAGCGGCACCGGCGAGAAGAAGTGCACGCCGACCACGCTCTCCGGACGCGAGGTCGCGGCGGCGATCCGGGTGATCGGGATGGCCGAGGTGTTGGAGGCCAGCACCGCGCCGTCCTTGGCCAGCTTGTCGAGCTCGCGGAAGACGCCCTCCTTGACCTCCAGCTGCTCGAACACCGCCTCGATCACGATGTCGGCCTCGGTGACCGCACCCAGGTCGGTGGTGGTGGTGATCCGGCCGAGCGCCGCCTCCGCCTCCTCGGCCGTCATCCGGCCCTTGGCGACGAACTTGTCGTACGAGGCGCGGATGCCGTCCAGACCACGCTGCAGCGCGGCGTCCGTCACATCCCGCAGCACCACCGGGTGACCGGCCTGCGCCGAGACCTGGGCGATGCCTGCGCCCATCAGTCCGGCGCCGATCACGGCGATCTGCTGGGTGGATGCGTTGCTCATTGGCTGTCTCCCGAGTGCCGGTCTGATGGCGGCTCAGGGCAGGGGTCGCCTCCCCGCGGGCCGCACCGCTCATGTGCTGCCCAGCATCGCTCGGCAGTCTCTTCGCGAAACGCGCGTCCCTCGATGGTGCCGCCCGCTTCACTCACTCACGCGCCGGACTCTAATGCCCCGGGACGCTCCGTGGTGAACTTGTGCGGTGTGATCTGCGCCCGACCGCTGGGAGGTTGAACCGTGCGCACCCTGACGTTGATGCTGATCTCCTTCGCGGTGCTCGGTGTTCTGGTCCTGCTGCTGCGCTGGACCTACGGCTCGGGCAAGTCCCTGGTGGCCCGCCCGCCGCGCAGCGGCAAGCCCGAGGAGTACGGCCTGCTGGTACCCGTGGCCTCCCCGGGCGACCAGGCCGAGGCCCGTCAACTGGCCGCGCTGCTAAGGTCCGCCGGGATCAGGTACACCCTGGCGCGCACCAGCGAAGGGCTGCGCCTGATGGTCTGGCCCGCCGACGTCCCCGCCGCCCGCAAGGCGCTCCACCTCGACTAGACCGGCGGATCCCGTCGCCGCTCGGCTACTCCATGACGAGCCCCAAGTCCTGGGCCAGGATGGCCGCCTGGACCCGGCTGCGCAGTTCCAGCTTGGCCAGGATCCGGCTGACATGGGTCTTGGTGGTCGCCTCCGCCATCGCCAACCGCACGGCGATCTCACCGTTGGAGAGCCCGGCACCGAGACAGCACAGCACCTCGCGCTCGCGCGGCGTCAGCCCCTCGACGGCGGCCTTCGCCCGGGGCTGATCGGGTCGGTCGGGGCGGGCGAAGGTACCGATCAGGCGGCGGGTGACGGAGGGTGCGAGCATGCCGTCCCCCCGCGCGACCGTACGGATGCCCTCGACCAGGGTGTCCGCCTCCAGGTCCTTGAGCAGGAACCCGGCGGCGCCCGCCCGCAGCGCACCGTAGACGTACTCGTCCAGGTCGAAGGTGGTGAGCACCAACACCTGCGCCGCGCCGGCCGCGACCACCTGCCGGGTCGCCGAGACCCCGTCCAGCCTGGGCATCTGCACGTCCATCAGCACCACGTCCGGCCGCAGTTCCAGCGCCAGCCGGACCGCCTGCTCGCCGTCACGGGCCTCGCCGACCACCTCGAGGCCGGGGTCGGCCCGCAGGATCATCACCAGCGCGGCCCGCACCGCAGCCTGGTCCTCGGCCACCAGCACCCGGATCGTCACGACCCCTCCTCACCCTTGGGTTCCCTGGGCAGTACCGCCCGCACCTGCCATCGCCCGCCGTCGGGACCGCTCACCGGTCCGGCCTCCAGACTGCCGCCGAGCAGCCCGGCGCGTTCGCCCATCCCGACCAGGCCGGCCTTGGCCCCCGGCGCGGCGGGCCGCCCGCCGTCCCGATACGGGCTGTCGGCGACGATCTCCAGCTGCTCGGGCCGGTAGGCCACGCTGAGCCGGACGGTGCCGGGGGCGGCGTGCTTGAGCGCGTTGGTGAGCGACTCCTGGACGATCCGGTAGGCCGCCAGCTCGACGGGGGCGGGCAGTTCGCCGCGCTCGCCGTCCTCGCTCAGTTCGAAGACCAGCCCGCCGTCCCCGCCCGTCGCCCGCGCGTGCGTCAGCAGGGAGTCCAGCGCATCCAGCCTGGGCGCCTCGTACGAGCCCTGGTCCTCCTCCCGGAGCAGGCCGATCATCCGGCGCATCTCGGCCAGGCCCTGGACACTGTTCTCCCGGATCACCGCCATCGCCGCGAGCAACGGGTCGTCCGACGGACGCTGCTGGCGACGCGCCAACGACTGGGCGCCGGTGGCGTGGATCGCGATCGCGGACAGGTGGTTGGCCACCACGTCGTGCAACTCGCGTGCCATCCGCGAGCGTTCCGCGACGACCGCCTCGCGCCGGTCCAACTCGGCGAGCAGCGCGGTCTGTTCGGCCCGCAGGCGCTCGGTGTCGGCGCGGTCCCGGTGCTCGCGCAGGATGTCGGCGGTCCACACCGGGGCGATGAAGACCAGCCCGGCGAATCCCGCCACCAGCAGCGCCTGCCCCACCGAGCCGTACCAGAGCACCAGGCTGGACAGCACCACCGTCACCCCGGCACCGCTCAGGTGCAGCACGGTGGCCATCCGGCGGCTGCCGTAGAGCGTGGCCGCGTAGAGCAGATCGGTGTACATGACCACCGTGGCCATGTTCGACCCGGCGAGGACGTTCGCGGTGAAGAGCAGTGCGCCGAGGCCCACCGTCCACCACGGGCGGGTGCGCCGCAGCAGTTCGAGACCGGACATCGCCGCCAGCGGCACCAGGTTCACCCCGGGCGGGACGCCGGTGTGGTCGTACGCGTCGAACGCCGTCAGCACCACGCCGGCCAGCAGCCCGGCGGCGGCGATGAGCGAGTCCTCCTGACGCGGCTCCAGCGTGATCTTTCGCACCCCACCATCACACCATCCGCCGCCGCACCCGCCGAGGGCCGGACGGCGGAGAGGACGTACATCGAAGGATGCAGCCGCGGATCGGCAGGCGCGACGATGCGCGCCCACCGCCCGTTCCCGGACGATCGAGGGCATGGTTTCCCTGATCGTCGCCGGCGAGATCGGTTTCTGGATGGTCCTCGCGGCCGCGCTGGCCGCACGCTACCTGCTCAGGTGGCGGCGGGTGAGCGCGGCCCTGCTGGTGGCCCTGCCGCTGATCGACCTGCTGCTGCTCGCCGCCACCGTGCAGGACCTGCGGCACGGCACGGTGGCCGACTGGACGCACGGCCTGGCCGCGTCGTACGTAGGCTTCTCCGTCGGCTACGGGCACTACCTGGTGACCCGGGCGGACGGCCACTTCGCCCACCGCTTCGCGGGCGGTCCGCCCCCGGCGAAACCGCCGCGGTACGGAAGCGCCCGCGCCGTCCACGAGTGGAGGATCTTCGCCCGCACCCTGCTCTCCGCCGTCGTCACGGTCGCCCTGATCGCCGGGATGACCGCCCTGGTCGGCGATGCCGCCAGGACCGCCGCCCTCACCCGGTGGTACCGCACCATGGCATGGGTCACCGGCATCAACCTGGTCATCGCCGCCAGCTACACGGTCTTCCCCAAGCGCCCCCGCTAGCGGTTCTCCCCCGGCACCCACAGCACGTCCCCGCGCTCCTTGTTCGCCGCCCGCGCCAGGATGAACAGCAGGTCCGACAGCCGGTTCAGGTACTTCGCCGTGAGCGGGTTCACCGACTCACCGTGCACCTCGATCGCCGCCCAGGTAGCCCGCTCGGCCCGCCGGACCACCGTGCACGCCAGGTGCAGGTAGGCCGCACCCGGTGTCCCCCCGGGCAGGATGAAGCTGCGCAGCTTCTCCAACTGCTCCAGATAGTGGTCGCAGTCGGCCTCCAGCCGGTCGATGTAGCTCTGCTGCACGCGCAGCGGCGGGTACTTGGGGTTCTCGATGACCGGCGTGGCGAGGTCCGCCCCCACGTCGAAGAGGTCGTTCTGCACCCGGGTCAGCACGGCGACCACGTCCTCGGGCAGCGCGCCGGCCGCGATGGCGACACCGAGCGCCGCATTGGCCTCGTTCGCGTCGGCGTACGCGATCAGCCGCGGGTCCGTCTTGGTGGTGCGGCTCATGTCCCCGAGCGCGGTGGTCCCGTCGTCGCCGGTACGGGTGTAGATACGCGTGAGATTGACCATGTCCGCAGCCTAGTCACGCCTCGCACGGCCCACCCGTGATTGCGGTACCGATCACAGAATCCTTGGCCGACCCCTCGGGCAGGACCACGGCTCCAGGGCCACAGCAGTCATCGAAACCCGGACGAACCGCCCGAGCTGGCGATCAAAAGTCACGCGACGTTGACCCGCCCCCGACCCGAGGGTCCGCCGCTACGCGACGTTGACCCGCCCCCACCCTCCGGGCGGGTGGTGCCCCCGACCCGAGGGTCCGCCGCTACGCGACGTTGACCCTCTGCCCGGGCGGGGCGGCTTCCAGCCAGGCGAGGAAGCCGGTGAGGGCGTCCTCGCTCATGGCGAGTTCGAGGGGGGCGCCGCTGTGGAGGCAGCGGAGCACCACCGAGCCGGAGAGCAGGGCGAGTTCCTCCTGGCCCTCGGGGTAGCGGCGGCCGAGCACCTCGATCTCGGTACGGGGGAGGATCTTGCGCGGACGGGGCGCGTAGGAGAAGACCCGGAACCACTCGATGCAGTCGCCGCTGTACCGCCCGATACCAAAAACCCACCCCTTGCCGTCTGCCCCGGACTTCGGGGTGGAGGCTGGGATGGGCTTGCCGGTCTCGTCGAGGTCTGGCTGCGTGGAGGCGTCTGCCGGCATTTTGAGGCGGTAGCTGCAGTCGAACGTCCCGCCCACGCGCTGGATCACGCGGCGGCGCACCGCGAAGGCCACCAGCCCCAGGATCCCAAGGCCCACGACCGCCGCACACACCACAAGGGCGAGGACCATGCTCACCGACCTCCTCGCTGACCTGCGTTCCCCGTATCGGTCGTATCAAGCGACCGCACTGACCTACCAACTGATACGACAGTCCCGGGGTCACGCTCTCGCGTCCCCGGGACCGTCGGTCAAACTACGCTCAGGCGGCCTTCAGGCCGCGAGCCGCGAAGAGGCGGACCTCGGCGCGGCGCTCGGCGTGCTCGTCCAGCTCGAGCTTCGCCTGCTCGAGCGCCCGCTCGGCACGGGCGACGTCGATCTCGTCCGCCAGCTCGGCGATCTCCGCGAGCAGCGACAGCTTGTTGTTGGCGAACGAGATGAAACCGCCGTGCACCGCGGCGATGACGGTGCCGCCATCGGTGGTGCGGATGGTGACCGGGCCGGTCTCCAGCACGCTCAGCACCGGGGTGTGTCCCGGCATGATGCCGGTGTCACCGGAGGCCGTACGGGCGACAACGATGGTGGCCGCACCGGACCACACCTTGCGGTCGGCTGCGACCAGCTCGACGTGCAGCTCAGCCAACGTGGGCTCCTAGGCTCTCGCCGAGAAGTCGGAGCAGGCCCCGATTACTCGGCAGTTTCGGTAAGAATAACGGGCCCGCGCCCCCGGGATGAAACCAAGGACACGGAGATGACCGGGATCACAGCCGCTTGCGCCGTGAGGGGTGGCCCCCAGGAGACGGGGACCACCCCTCACGGTCACTCAGCCATCATCCGGCCGGGCGATTACTTCTTCGCCAGCTCGGCAGCGTTGCGCTCGAGGTCCTCGATGCCACCGCACATGAAGAAGGCCTGCTCCGGAACGGAGTCGTACTTGCCGTCCGCGATCGCGTTGAAGGCCTCGATGGTCTCCGACAGCGGGACGGTCGAACCCTCGACACCGGTGAACTGCTTCGCCACGTAGGTGTTCTGCGAGAGGAAGCGCTCGATGCGGCGGGCACGCTGCACCGTGATCTTGTCTTCCTCGGACAGCTCGTCGATACCGAGGATCGCGATGATGTCCTGGAGGTCCTTGTACTTCTGCAGGATCCCCTTGACGCGGACGGCCGTGTCGTAGTGGTTCTGCGCGATGTACCGCGGGTCCAGGATGCGGGACGTCGAGTCCAGCGGGTCGACGGCCGGGTAGATGCCCTTCTCCGAGATCGGGCGCGACAGAACGGTGGTCGCGTCCAGGTGGGCGAAGGTGGTGGCCGGGGCCGGGTCGGTCAGGTCGTCCGCGGGGACGTAGATCGCCTGCATCGAGGTGATCGAGTGACCGCGGGTCGAGGTGATGCGCTCCTGCAGGAGGCCCATCTCGTCGGCCAGGTTCGGCTGGTAACCCACCGCGGAGGGCATACGGCCGAGCAGGGTCGACACCTCGGAACCGGCCTGGGTGAACCGGAAGATGTTGTCGATGAAGAGCAGCACGTCCTGCTTCTGCACATCGCGGAAGTACTCCGCCATGGTCAGCGCGGACAGCGCCACGCGCAGACGGGTGCCCGGCGGCTCGTCCATCTGGCCGAAGACCAGGGCGGTCTTGTCCAGAACGCCGGAGCCGACCATCTCGTCGATCAGGTCGTTGCCCTCACGGGTACGCTCACCGACACCGGCGAAGACCGACACACCACCGAAGTTCTCGGCGACGCGGTAGATCATCTCCTGGATCAGAACGGTCTTGCCGACACCGGCACCACCGAACAGACCGATCTTGCCACCCTGGACGTACGGGGTCAGCAGGTCGATGACCTTGATACCGGTCTCGAACATCTCCGTCTTGGACTCGAGCTCGGAGAAGTTCGGGGCCTTGCGGTGGATCGGCCAGCGGGTGGTGACCTGGGCGTTGAACTCGTCCGCGTCGACGTTCAGCACGTCGCCGAGGGCGTTGAACACCTTGCCCTTGGTGACGTCACCGACCGGGACGGAGATCGCCGCACCGGTGTCGACGACCTGGGCGCCACGGACCAGACCGTCGGTCGGCTGCATCGAGATGCCGCGGACCACGCCGTCGCCGAGGTGCTGGGCGACCTCGAGGGTCAGCTTCTTCTTGCCCGTGCCGTCGGGGTTGTCCACCTCGACGTGCAGGGCGTTGAACATCTCCGGAATCGCGTCGACGGGGAACTCCACGTCGACGACCGGGCCGATGACCCGGGCGACGCGGCCCGTGGCCAGTCCGGCGCCCGTCGGCTCAACAGTGGTGGTCATACTCATTCGCTCCCGCGGCTCGCGTCAGCGAGCGCGTTGGCGCCACCGACGATCTCGCTGATTTCCTGGGTGATCTCGGCCTGGCGGGCCGAGTTGGCAAGCCGCGTCAGCGACTTGATGAGCTCGCCGGCATTGTCGGTCGCGCTCTTCATCGCGCGCCGGCGAGCGGCGTGCTCCGAAGCGGCCGACTGCAGCAGAGCGTTGTAGATCCGGCTCTCGACGTAGCGCGGCAGCAGGGCGTCCAGGACGCCCTCGGCCGACGGCTCGAAGTCGTACAGCGGGAAGATCTGGTGCTTGGCCTCCGACTCGTCGCTGAGCTGGACCTCGTCCAGCTTCAGCGGCAGCAGCCGGGCGTCCACCGCGTTCTGCGTCAGCATGGACACGAACTTGGTGGAGACCAGGTGCAGCTCGTCCACGCCGCCGGTCTCGGCCGTGAAGGCCTCGATCAGCTCGCTCGCCACGGTCTTGGCGTCCGCGTACGTCGGCTTGTCGGAGAAGCCCGTCCACGAGTTCGCGACCTCGAGGTTGCGGAACGCGTAGTACGAGACACCCTTGCGGCCGACGATGTACGTCACCACGTCCTTGCCCTCGGCCTTCAGCCGCTCGGTCAGAGCGGCCGCCTGCTTGATGGCGTTGGTCGAGTAACCGCCCGCCAGACCACGGTCGGCCGTGACCAGCAGGACCGCGGCGCGCGAGGCGCCCGGCTTCTCGGTGGTGAGCGGGTGCTTGGCGTTGGACCGGGTGGCCACCGCCGTCACCGCCCGGGTGAGCTCATCGGCGTACGGAGTGGAGGCGGCCACCGCGCGCTGCGCCTTGACGATGCGCGCTGCGGAGATCATCTCCATCGCCTTGGTGATCTTCTTCGTCGCGGTGACAGAGCGGATCCGGCGCTTGTAGACCCGAAGCTGTGCTCCCATGGGTCGCTTAAGTCCTTTCCCTCGCTACCGGACTCAGGCCTGCTCGGAGAGCAGCTTGCCGTCAGCCGTGGTGAAGCCCAGCTTGAAGGCGTTGATCGCCTCGGTCAGGGCGTCGATGGTGCCGTCCTCGAGCTTCTGGGTCTCGACGATCGCGGCCAGCAGGTCCTTCTTCTCGATGCGCAGGTGGTCCAGGAACTCGCGCTCGAAACGACGGATGTCGGCGACCGGGACGTCGTCCAGCTTGCCGGTGGTGCCGGCCCAGATGGAGACGACCTGCTCCTCGACCGGGAACGGCTGGTACTGGCCCTGCTTCAGCAGCTCGACCATGCGCGCACCGCGCTCCAGCTGGGCCTTGGAGGCCGCGTCCAGGTCGGAACCGAAGGCGGCGAACGCCTCGAGCTCGCGGTACTGGGCCAGGTCCAGGCGCAGACGGCCGGCGACCGACTTCATGGCCTTGATCTGGGCGGAGCCACCGACGCGGGAGACCGAGATGCCGACGTTCACGGCCGGACGGATGTCCGCGTTGAACAGGTCGGACTCCAGGAAGCACTGGCCGTCGGTGATGGAGATGACGTTGGTCGGGATGTACGCCGAGACGTCGTTGGCCTTGGTCTCGATGATCGGCAGACCGGTCATCGAGCCGGCGCCCAGCTCGTCGGAGAGCTTGGCGCAGCGCTCCAGGAGGCGGGAGTGCAGGTAGAAGACGTCACCCGGGTAGGCCTCACGGCCCGGCGGACGACGCAGCAGCAGGGAGACGGAGCGGTAGGCCTCGGCCTGCTTCGACAGGTCGTCGAAGATGATCAGGACGTGCTTGCCGTCGTACATCCAGTGCTGGCCGATGGCCGAACCGGTGTACGGGGCGAGGTACTTGAAGCCGGCCGGGTCGGAGGCGGGAGCAGCCACGATGGTGGTGTACTCCAGCGCGCCGGCCTCCTCCAGGGCGCCGCGGACGGACGCGATGGTGGAGCCCTTCTGGCCGATGGCGACGTAGATGCAGCGGACCTGCTTCTTCGGGTCGCCGGAGCGCCAGTTGTCCTTCTGGTTGATGATCGTGTCGATCGCCACCGCGGTCTTGCCGGTCTGGCGGTCGCCGATGATCAGCTGACGCTGGCCGCGGCCGATCGGGGTCATCGCGTCGATGGCCTTGATACCGGTCTGCATCGGCTCGTGGACCGACTTGCGGACCATGACGCCGGGGGCCTGCAGCTCCAGGGCGCGGCGGCCCTCGGAGGCGATCTCGCCCAGGCCGTCGATCGGGTTGCCCAGCGGGTCGACGACGCGGCCGAGGTAGCCCTCGCCGACCGGGACGGAGAGGACCTCGCCGGTGCGGCGGACCGTCTGGCCCTCCTCGATGCCGCCGAACTCGCCGAGGATGACGACACCGATCTCACGGCTGTCGAGGTTCAGCGCGAGACCGAGGGTGCCGTCCTCGAACTTCAGCAGCTCGTTGGCCATGACCGAGGGCAGACCCTCGACATGGGCGATACCGTCTGCCGCGTCAGTGACCGTGCCGACCTCTTCACGCGAGGCGGCGTCCGGCTGGTACGACTGGACAAAGTCGGCCAGCGCGTCCCGGATCTCCTCCGGACGGATCGTAAGCTCCGCCATCAGGCTTCCCTGCTCTCCTAGTTTGCGATCCTCGGCCCGCCATTGAGGGCCGCAAGTACTCGACTCTCGGCCGGGTCGTATGAACCGGCCGTACGATTTACCGGCTCTTGTTGAGCCGGCGCCCGACCGAGGGTCGGATGGTGCTGGTGCTCAGCCCTCGAGGGCCTGGCGAGCGCCTTCGAGGCGGCTCGACACGGTGCCGTCGATGATCTCGTCACCGATCTGCACCCGGACACCGCCGACGACCTCGGGGTCGATGTCGATGTTCAGGTGCACCTGGCGGCCGTACAGCCCGCCCAGCGCAGCGGCGAGCCGCTCCTTCTGGCGGTCCGACAGCGGGACGGCCGCGGTGACCAGGGCCACCACACGGTCGCGCCGGGCGGCGGCGAGCTTGGAGTAGGACTCCAGGCCCTGTTCCAGGCTACGGCCACGCGGGTTGGTGACCAGGGACGTGACCAGGCGGACGGTGCCCGGGTTGGCACGGCCGCCCAGCAGCTTCTTGATCAGTGCCGTCTTCTCGGCGACACCGGCCTTGGGCTCGGTGAGCGCGGACCGCAGCTCGTGCGAACCGGCGACCACGCGGCCGAAGCGGAACAGCTCGTCCTCGACGTCGTCCAGCGAGCCGGCCTTCTCCGCCGCGATGATCTCGGCGTAGGCGGCGAGTTCCTCGGCGGCGTCGACCAGGTCACGGGAACCGGACCAACGGGACCGGACCAGTCCGGAGACCAGGTCCACCGTCTCGCCGGAGACCTGGCCGGACAGCAGCGAGGAGACCAGCTGGGCCTTGTCCTGGCCCGACCGCGAAGGGTCGGTCAGCACGCGGCGCAGCGAGACCTCGCGGTCCAGCAGAGCGGTCACAGCGGCGAGCTCCTCGGCGAGCTTGGCCGAGTCCACCGAGGTGTTGTCGGTCAGGCTCTCCAGGTTCTCGCGACCGGCCGCCAGGGCCTCGCGGCTGGCGCCGATCACTTGGCCGCGCCCTGGGCAACGGCGGCCTTGGCCTCCAGCTCGTCCAGGAAGCGGTCGATCACGCCGCTCTGGCGGGCGTGGTCCTCCAGGGACTCGCCCACGATGCGGGTCGCCAGCTGGGTGGCGAGCGAACCGACGTCCTGGCGCAGGGCGGCAGTCGCCTGCTTCTTGTCAGCCTCGATCTGGGCGTGGCCGGCGGTGACGATCGCGTCGCGCTGGCGCTGGCCCTCCTCGCGCATCTCGGCGATCAGGACGGCGCCCTGCTCGCGAGCGTGCTCGGTGATGCGGGCGGCCTCGTGACGCGCCTCGGCGAGCTCAGCGCGGTACTGCTCAAGCAGGGCCTGAGCCTCGGCCTGGGCGGTCTGCGCACGCTCCATGCCGCCCTCGATGGCGTCCCGACGCTCCGACAGCACCTTCTCAATGCTGGGGAGGAGCTTCTTGCCGAGGATGCCGAAGACGATGAAGAAGCAGAGCAGGCCGATGATGATCTCGACCGTGTCCGGAAGAAGCGGGTTCATCTGCGCCTCTTCCGCGAGCTGAGTCGCGATGCTCATATCTGGACCTTCCCTCTGAAGGGTCTAAGCGGGCTTACTGCGGGCCCTTGCCGAAGACGAACGGCATGACGATGCCGATCAGGGCGAGCGCCTCGGTGAGGGCGAAGCCGATGAACATGTTGGAGCGGATCAGACCGGCAGCCTCGGGCTGGCGGGCCATGGCCTGCACACCGTTGCCGAAGATCAGACCAACGCCGATGCCGGGGCCGATCGCGGCGAGGCCGTAACCGATGGAGGCAACGGAACCGTAGACGCCAAAGGAGGCGGCGAGAGCGCTCATTTTCAGCTGTCCCTTTCAGGGGGGTGGAACCCGGTGGTGATTGGCCACCGGACGACTAGGGGTGGAGCGGGTGGTTCAGCGGGCTCAGTGCGCTTCCTCAAGCGCACCGGCGATGTAGCTGCTGGCCAGCATCACGAAGATGTAGGCCTGCAGGAACTGGACCAGGAGCTCGAAGGCGGTGAGGCCGACGGCGACCACGAAGGAGACGCTGCCGTACAGCGCACCGATGCTCGGGCTGAGCAGGTACCAGGAGGCGACGGAGAACATCACGATCAGCAGGTGGCCGGCGAACATGTTCGCGAAGGCTCGGACCGCGAGCGTGAAGGGGCGCACGAAGATGTTGGAGAAGAACTCGATCGGCACCAGGATGAACATGACCCAGCCGGGGATGCCCGACGGCCAGCAGAGGTTCTTCAGACCGCCGACGAAGCCGTGCTTCTTGAAGGTCAGGGTCATGTAGGTGATCCAGACGATGGCCGCCAGGCCCGCCGGGAACGCGATCGCCGCCGTCACAGGGAACTGTGCGAACGGGATGATCGACATGATGTTCATGAACCAGACGAAGAAGAACATCGAGACCAGCATCGGGACGTACTTCTCGCCCTTCTTGCCGATCGTCTCCAGCACGATGCTGCGCTTGACGAAGTCGTAGGCGATCTCACCGACGAGCTGCATCTTGCCGGGAACGAGCTTCGGCTTGGCGAAGGCGGTCCAGAAGAAGCCGACCACCAGCAGGGCGGCGACCATCGAGAGCAGCATCGGCTTGTTGAAGTCGACGCCGCCGATCGAGAAGATCGGCTTGAACTGAAACTCGTTCAGGCCAGGGGCGGGGAAGCCGCAACCGGAGAACAGGTGGCATCCGGCCTCAGAGGCGAGCTGTACGTCAGCACCCACCACAGACTCCTTCGTCATGACGCATGGTTACGGCAACCTCGGTGTGTCGGCGTGGCCTCGGGCCACGGAGCGGCACTGGAACTAGTTGGGTTTCTCGCCGGCCCGGCGCTGCGGTTGACGCTGCGGGGCCTTCGAAGACTTCACGAGTCCGGGGGGCGATCCGTCCGACTACCGGAGGGACCTGGCCGCATCCCGCACTCCGCTGCTGCGACGGACGATAGCAGTCCGTCAGTACCGCATAAACACCGCCCCCCTCGCTCGGGGGACAGTCTGGTCCTGTCACGGTTGACGCCCCGACGGCGCATCCTGCTTCTCGTCGGAGTCGGTCTGCACGTAGTAGATCTTGGCCTTCATCGCGGCGCGCACCTGGAAGCCCGTCCAGGTCAGGGCGCAGCCGAGCAGGCTGAGGCCGAAGGCCTTCGTGTCGAAGAGGGTGGTGTCCTTGAACACCGCCAGCACGATGCCCACCAGCAGGATCTGCGTCATGTAGACGAGCAGCCCACCGGCCTGCAGCATCTGCGGATTGTTCCTGGTCAGCCGATCCAGGGCGATCTGTCCCGAGGCGAAGAAGGCCAGTACCAGGACGGTTGCGAAGAGTGCACCGATCAGCCCCTTGGACCCCACCAGTGCGGTGGAGATCGCAAGGGCGACAACTCCGGCGACCGCAGTGGGGATTGCGGCGCCACGGAGAGGAATCCGGGCGTCGTGGGACGGCATGTCGGCAGCTCCGGCGGCATGTCGGCGAAATGGGGACGGGCACAGAGTACGCGGTGATGACACCGCACCGAGAACGTCCGCCGGAGTCCGGCCACTCGACAGCGGGACCGTCGAGGCAGACCGACCAGGGACAGGAGTCCTGCAGCTGTCAGATCTTTCGGCGTGTTCTCGGTACTCGTGAACGGTATCACAAACTATTTGATTAGAGCTTTACCATGAAGGTGTGGCCCCTGTCACACCGACGGCTCAACGATACCGTCCATCGAGTGAACGGAAGTTGACGGCCAATCAGCTGTTCCGGTCACCTCGACCACCGGCCGCGGTGGCCCCGGTGCCGATCCGGCCGAGCAGCTCCTTGTCCTCGGCGGACAGCTCCGCCATCGCCGGCAGCTCGGCCGCGGCCTCGGCCCCGCGGCCGACGGCCTTGCGGTACCGCGGCGGCACGAACGCCTGTACGGCGCGCGGGGCGTGCGGCCGGAAGCGCGGCATCAGCAGCACCACGATGCCGACCAGGCAGAGCCCGGCGATGCTCAGCACCAGCGCCCGGCCGGCGCCCGGCATCGAGGAGAAGGCCACGGTGCCGAAGGCGATCAGCGCGGCCCAGAAATACATGATCAGCACGGCCCGGCTGTGCGAGTGGCCGACCTCCAGCAGGCGGTGGTGCAGGTGCTGCTTGTCGGCCGCGAACGGCGACTTGCCGGCCCAGGTGCGGCGCACCACGGCGAGCAGCAGGTCGGCCAGCGGCAGCGCGATCACGGTCAGCGGCAGCAGCAGCGGAATGTAGATCGGCACCAGTTCGTGCACGGTGGTGGTCTGCGAACCGGTCTGGTCGGTGATCAGATCGGGGTCGACACGACCGGTGATCGAAATAGCCGCCACGGCGAGCATCAGTCCGAGCATCATCGAGCCCGAGTCGCCCATGAAGATCCGCGCCGGGTGCAGGTTGTGCGGCAGGAAGCCCAGGCACATCCCGATCAGCACCGCGCTGAAGAGCACGGCGGGGGCGGCGTCGTTGATGCCGTACCCGTACCAGAGCCGGTAGGAGTACAGGAAGAACGCGGTCGCGGCGATGCAGACCATGCCGGCCGCCAGGCCGTCCAGGCCGTCGATGAAGTTCACCGCGTTCACCATGACGACGACCAGGGTCACCGAAATGATCATCCCCATGGTCGGGGTGACCGATACCGTGCCGAAGCCGGGGACCGGAATCGAGATCACGGTCACGCCCTGCCAGACCATGACACCGCCGGCGATCATCTGACCGCCGAGCTTCACCAGGGCGTCCACGCCCCACTTGTCGTCCAGCACGCCCAGGATCCACATGATCCCGGCACCGGAGAGCAGCGCCCGCACGTCGGCGGTCTGGATGAACAGGTGGCCCAGGTTGGTCAGCTGCGAGGCCACCAGCAACCCGGCGCACAGACCGCCGAACATCGCGATCCCGCCGAGCCGGGGCGTCGGTTCCCGGTGTACGTCGCGTTCGCGGACCGCCGGCATCGCACCCGCGACGATGGCGAACTTCCGTACCGGACCGGTCAGCAGGTAGGTGACGGCCGCGGTGACGAACAGCACCAGCAGATACTCACGCACCACTGGCCTCCAGCGCGACGGTCCGACGGTCGAGTACCGAAGGTACTCCCGTGCTTGTCAGGGGTTCGAGGTGCGACGCCACGGTGCACACCTTATTGAGTCGGACGAGCAGGTGCGCACCGCGGTTCGCCTCACCCCCGTTTTCTCCGCCGCCGACGCGACCCCGGCCCCGCTCAGCGCACCCCGAAGGCCGCCGCCAGCTCCCGCACCCGGGCGCCGATCACGGGGTCGGGGCCGTCGGTCAGCAGCCGCCCGATCAGTGCCCCGACCTCGGCGAACTCGCTCCGCCCCAGGCCCTGGGCGGCCAGCGCGCCGGTACCGAGCCTGATGCCCGACCCCTCGGCCGCGGGTGCCGGGTCGTACGGCAGCGCGCACTTGCCGAGCATCAGCCCGGCCGCCGCGCAGCGCTGCTCGGCCTCCCGGCCGCTCAGCCCGAGCGGGCTGACGTCGGCGGTCACCAGGTGGGTGTCGGTGCCGCCGGTCTGCGGCCGGGCCCCCGCGGCCGCCAGCACCTCGCCCAGGGCGCGGGCACCGTCCACCGCCCGGTGCAGGTACTCGGCGAACGCCGCCGTTGCGGCCTCGGCGAAGGCCACCGCCTTGCCCGCCACCTCGTTCATCGCCGCCCCGCCCTGACTGAACGGGAACACCGCCCGGTCCACCCGCTCGGCCAACTCGGCCGAGCAGAGCAGCAGCCCACCGCGCGGGCCGCGCAGCAGCTTGTGCGTGGCGGCCACGGTCACATCCGCGTACGGCACCGGCGAGGGGGCCACTCCCCCGGCGATCAGTCCGGTGATCTGGGCGACGGAGGCGATCAGATAGGCGTCCACTTCGTCTGCGATCTTCCGGAATCCGGCCCAGTCCAGATGTCGGGGATAGGAAATTCCGCCCGCGACGATGGCTTTCGGCCGGTGCAGTCTCGCCAGTTCGCGCACCTGGTCGAGATCGATCAACTGGTCGTCCTCGCGCACCCCGTAACCGATGAAGTCGAACCAGCGGCCGGAGAAGTTCGCCCGCGAGCCGCAGCTGAGATGCCCGCCGTGCTGCAGGGACATCGCCAGCACCACGTCACCGGGCCGCAGCAGTGCCGCGTAGGCCGCGAGCATCGCCGAAGTGGCCGACCGGGGCTGGACGTTGGCGTGCTCGGCGGCGAACAGCTGCCTGGCCCGGTCGATCGCCAGCAGCTCGGCGGCGTCCGCCAGCGCACAGCCCGCGTGGTGCCGCCGCCCCGGGTAGCCCTCGGCGTACTTGTCGATCAGCGGTCCGCCCAGCGCCGCCAGCACCGCCGGGCTGGTGACGTTCTCCCCCGCCAGCAGCTGCAGGCTCTCGGCCCGGCGGACCGCCTCGGCGGCCAGCAGATCGGCCAGCTGGGGGTCGGCCTGCCGCAGGGCCGCTGCGGCCTCCCAGTGCACCTGTGCGGCATCGGTGACGGTCATGGCGGCACTCCCGGGCAGCGGCGGGCGGATCCCCTCCAGCGTAGGACCGGGCCCCGCTTCCGGCCCGCCGACGCGAGCCAGCAGACACCTTTCGGGCCTGTCCGGCGGATTCCCGCGCCGGCCCCGCGCCCCGAAGGCGTCAGCGCGCCGCCTGGTCGACCTGGCTGTCCAGGGCGGCGCGCAGCCAGTCGTCGGTGGCACCGAGGGTCGGCTCCGCCGACGTGGACAGTTCGGCGCCGAGCTGCCAGTAGCCGTCCATGACGGAGTCCGCCGACTGGGCCAGCAGGCCGCTGAGCCGGCTGCGGAAGGCCGGGGTGTCCCGCGTCCGGTGGAAGCGGGCGTGGGCGGCGACGAAGCAGTCGAGCGCCTCGCCCTCGTACGGCCGCGCCCGCGCCCGCAGGTCCGGAGCGGCCAGCCCGTACGCCTCGGCCAGGCCGTCGTAGAGCACGGCCGGGTCCTTGCCCTGGCAGTGGGATTCCGGTCGGCAGTGGCCCAGGCGGGCTTCGGAGGTGAGGGCGTGCAGCCGGGCGAAGGCCAGCACCTGGGCCGGGGTCGGATCCGCGGGCGGTTGCGGAACCGCCGCTTCGACGATCGAGGAGAACAACCGGGCCGGCAGCCGCGCGGGCAGTACCTGGCGCCAGAACCGCACCATCGGGGCCGTGCTGGGCGGGGTGGCCACGGCACCGATCAGGCGCAGCCGGTCGACGCGCTCCTCGGCGGTGCAGTCCCGGAGCAGCTGGAGGGCGGCCTCCCGCCAGCGCAGGGCGGCCAGCTGCGAGCCGAGCTCCTTCAGCTGCCCCGCGATGACGTCCTCCAGCGCGCCCTCCCGGTCCAGGACCCGGCCCACCTCCGGGACCGGCAGGTCGAGGGTGCGCAGCGAGCGGATCAGGCGGAGCCTCCCGAGCGCCTCGGGGGCGTACCGGCGGTGCCCCCCGGTGCTGCGGCCGGCCTCGGGCAGCAGTCCGCGGTCCGAGTAGAAGCGGACGGTCTTCACGGTGACGCCCGCGCGCTCGGCCAGTTCTCCGATGCTCAACGTGCTTTCAGGACTCAAGGCTTGAACCTCCCTCAGGGGGAGTTCCTACCGTACCGGGGAGCGCGGGCGGCCTCCGGGGCCGACCGTGCGGACCGAGACGTGCAAGGAGACGATCATGACTGCGTTCGTGCTGGTGCCGGGCAGCTACACCGGCGGCTGGATCTGGCAGGAGGTGGCCGCCCGGCTGCGGGAGTCGGGGGCCGAGGTGCACCCGGTGACACTCACCGGCATGGGCGAGGGCCGCGATCTCGCGGGTCCCGACACGGATCTGGACACCCACATCGAGGACCTGGTGCGACTGATCGACCAGGTGGACGCTCCGGAACTGGTCATCGTCGGCCACGACTACGGCATCCACCCCGTGCTGGGCGCCGCCGACCGGCGCCCCGAGCGGATCTCCCGGATCGTCTACCTGGACGCGGGCCTGGTCCTGGACGGTGAGTCGGTCCTCGACCTGCTGCCCGACCCGGCGGTCCGGGACCGGCTGCTGCGGCAGGCCGAGGACAGCGGACTGATCTCCCCGCCGTCGCTCGACGACTGGCCGTCCCTGGGCAGCACCGCCGGCGTCCCGGCGGACTCACTGGCCCGGCTGGTCGAGCTTGCCGCACCGCAGCCGCTGGGCACGTTCAGCCGGCCGCTGCGGCTGTCGGGGGCGGCCTCCGGGATTCCGACGTCCGGCATCCTGTGCACCGCCAACGGGCTGAGCATCGCCATGGTCGAGACCGTGGCACGCATGGGAGAGCCGCGCTTCAAGCCGCTCCTCGACCCCAGGGTGGGCATCTTCGAACTCGCGACCGGGCACTGGCCGATGCTGTCCTGCCCCGACGAGCTGGCCGAGGTACTGCTCCGGGCCGCCGCGGGCGAAGGGCACCGGCTGTCCGCACCGGAGCAGCCCGCACTCCACCGGCCCTTCGTGCTGGACGTACCGGAGCGTGGGCGCGAGCGGGTGGGGCACGTCGACCTGTACCTGCCCGACGCCGACGGCCCCAGGCCGGCCGTGGTGTTCGTCCACGGCGGCCCCGTTCCCCCCGGCATGCGGCCCAGGCCGCGGGAGTGGCCGGCCTTCGTGGGCTACGGCCGGTACGCGGCGAGTCTGGGAGCGGTCGGCGTGACGATGGAGCACCGGTTGCACGACACCCGCTCCTACGAGCAGTCCGCCGAGGACGTCGCGGCGGCGGTCGAACTCGTCCGAGCCGATCCGCGCGTCGACGGGGAACGGGTCGCCCTGTGGTTCTTCTCCGGCGGCGCACTGCTGTCCGCGGACTGGCTCGCGACGCCGCCGCCGTGGCTGCGGTGCGTGGCGGCGACCTACGCCATGCTCGCGCCGATGCCGGCCTGGGGGCTCGGGGAGTCCCGGTTCCGTCCGGCGGCCGCGCTGCGTTCCGCGGGCCGGCTGCCGATCGTGCTGACCCGGGTGGAGCTGGACATCCCGGAGATCGCGGCGTCGGGCGAGGAGTTCCTGGCCGCCGCCGAGGACTGCGGGGCCGATGTCGAGGTGATCGACGTGCCGCTCGGCCACCACGGGTTCGAGACGCTCGACCACACCGACGAGGCACGCGCCGCCGTGGAGCACGCGATGCGGTCGGTGCTGGGGCACCTGCGGGGATGAGTCCTGCCGCTCCCGAGCCGGTCGGGGGACTGCTCGGGGGCGGGAGTACCGCCCTTCGCCGGGGCACTGCTTCGGGGGGCGGGCCGTGGTTTCGTCGAAGCGCCGGTACGGGCCACGGGGCGGTGGCGCCCCCGGCCCGGGGGTGATCGGCCGGGCCGGGGGCGCCTCGCCGTCGCCGAGCGCCCCCGCGATTCAGGCCGCGTGGCCGGGAACGCCGGTGAGGGCGGTGACCACGGGTTCGACGGCGTCGAATATCTCCTCGCCGCAGTTGCGGAACATCCCGATCGGTGCGCCGTAGGGATCGTGCACCTCGTCCGCCTCCGGCGAGGCGGCGAGCAGCCACCCCCGCAGCGCGGCCGCCGAGCGGACCAGCGCCCGGGCCCGCTGGGTGACGTCCGCGCCCTGCCGCGGGTCCGGCAGCGTGCTCGGGTCGATCCGCCGCACCAGCCGGGTGAACTCCTTCAGCGTGAAGGTCCGCAGCCCGGCGGTGTGGCCCATCGAGATGACCTGCGCCCGGTGGTCCAGGGTTGCGGTGAGCACCAGGTCGGCCTCGACCACGTGCTCGTCCAGTAGTTCACGGCCGACGAAACCCGCGCTGTCCGCGCCGTACTCGTCCAGCACCGTCGCCGCGTGGGCCTCCATCGGCGCGCCCTCGTGCCCCCAGGTGCCGGCGCTCTCGACCAGGATCCGGTCGGCGGCGGACCCGCGCAGCCGGACGTCCAGCTCGTGCCGGGTCAGCCGCTCGGCGATCGGCGACCGGCAGATGTTGCCGGTGCAGACGAACAGGATCCGGAAGGTCTCCAGCGGCCGGGGCGAGACGGTGAGGTACCCGGGGTACTCGGGTATGCCGGAGGCCGGACCGGCGCCGTGCAGCGAGGCCGCTGTCAACTGCCGGCCTCCAGGTCCGGGACGACCTCCCTCAGCTGCTCGACGCTGACCGCGCCCGCCCGCAGCAGGACCGGGACCTTGCCCGTGACGTCCACGATGGTGGAGGGGGTGGCGTGCTCGGCCGTACCGCCGTCCAGGTAGACCGCGACCGACTCGCCGAGCTGGGCGAAGGCGTCGTCGCAGGTCGCGGGCGCCGGGCTGCCGCTCTTGTTGGCGCTGGAGACGGCCAGCGGACCGGTGTTGTTGAGCAGCTCGATGGCGACCGGGTGCAGCGGCATCCGGACCGCGACGGTGCCCCGGGTCTCGCCGAGGTCCCAGCGCAGCGAGGGCTGGTGCTTGGCGACCAGGGTCAGACCGCCCGGCCAGAACGCGTCGACCAGCTCCCAGGCCTGCTCGGAGAAGTCGGTGACCAGGCCGTGCAGGGTGGTCGGCGAGCCGACCAGCACCGGCGAGGGCATGTTGCGGCCTCGCCCCTTGGCGGCCAGCAGCCCGCCGACGGCCTCCGGGCTGAAGGCGTCGGCACCGATGCCGTACAGGGTGTCCGTGGGCAGCACCACCAGCTCGCCGCGGCGGATCGCCGAGGCGGCCTCGCGCAGGCCCGTGGCCCGGTCACCGGCATCGGCACAGTCGTATCGGCGGCTCATCGGTACGGTCCCCTTCCAGGATGGCTCAGGTCGGTCCGGACGGCGTGTATCACGGCGACGCCCTCCGGGCCGTCGTGCTCTGCTCGGTCGTTCACCACGACGCGCCCGGGCGGTCGTGCTCTGCTCGGTCGTTCACCACGACGCGCCCGGGCGGTCGTGCTCTGCTCGGTCGTTCACCACGCCACACCCGGGCGGTCGTGCTCTGCTCGACGGCTCACAACGACGCCCTCCGGGCGGTTGTGAAGCGCGGCCGGTTGTTCAGGTCCCGGTGGTCGGCGGCGTCCGTCCAGCCGGCATCCTCGTTGAAGATCCACGGCACCTGGCCGCCCTGGGTGTCGGCGTGCTCGATGACGACCGCGCCGCCCGGCCGCAGCAGGCGGGCCGCGACCCGCTCGATGCCACGGATGGTGTCCAGCCCGTCCTCACCGGAGAACAGGGCCAGCTCCGGGTCGTGGTCGCGGGCCTCGGGGGCGACGTACTCCCACTCGGTGAGCGGGATGTACGGCGGGTTGCTGATCACCAGGTCGAAGCGGCCGTCCCAGGAGCGGTCGTCCTCGAAGGCGCGGGTCGCGTCCCCGGCGTGCAGGGTGACGCGGGCCCGGTCGGAACTGGCGGCGATGTTCCGGCGGGTGTACTCCAGCGCCTTCTCGTCCATCTCGAAGGCGTGCACGATGGAGCGCGGCAGCTCCTGCGCGAGCGCCAGCGCGATGGCGCCGGAGCCGGTGCACAGGTCGACCACCAGGGGCTCGGCAACGTCCATGTCGCGCACGGCGTTTATGGCCCACTCGACGACCGTCTCGGTCTCCGGCCGGGGTACGAACACCCCGGGGCCCACCTCCAGCTCCAGGTAGCGGAAGAACGCCCGCCCCGTGATGTGCTGCAGCGGCTCGCGCGCCTCCCGGCGCGCGATCGCCTCCCAGTACCGGGCGTCGAAGTCGGCGTCCTTGACCGTGTGCAGCTGGCTGCGCTTGACGTTGTGGATGTACGCCGCGAGCTCCTCCGCGTCGAAGCGCGGCGACGGCACGCCGGCCGCGGCCAACCGCTGGGTGGCCTGGGCCACCTCGGCGAGCAGCAGGTTCATCCGACCGACCCCTTAGGTACTCAGTTCTCCTGGGCGGCGGCCAGCTTGGCTGCCGCGTCGGCGTCCACGCAGGACTGGATCACCGCATTGAGGTCGCCGTCCAGGACCTGGTCCAGGTTGTACGACTTGAAGCCCGTGCGGTGGTCGGAGATGCGGTTCTCCGGGAAGTTGTACGTACGGATCCGCTCCGAGCGGTCCACCGTGCGGACCTGGCTGCGGCGGGCGTCGGAGGCCTCCCGCTCGGCCTCCTCCTGCGCGGCGGCCAGCAGGCGCGACCGCAGGATGCGCATCGCCTGCTCCTTGTTCTGCAGCTGGCTCTTCTCGTTCTGGCAGGAGGCCACGATACCGGTCGGCAGGTGGGTGATCCGGACCGCCGAGTCGGTGGTGTTGACGGACTGGCCGCCAGGACCGGAGGAGCGGTAGACGTCGATCCGCAGGTCGTTGGCGTGGATCTCGACCTCGACCTCCTCGGCCTCGGGGGTGACCAGCACGCCCGCCGCCGAGGTGTGGATCCGGCCCTGCGACTCGGTGGCCGGCACCCGCTGCACCCGGTGCACGCCGCCCTCGTACTTCAGCCGGGCCCAGACGCCGTTGCCGGGCTCGGTGCCGCCCTTCGTCTTCACCGCGACCGAGACGTCCTTGTAGCCGCCGAGGTCCGACTCGTTGGCGTCGATGATCTCGGTCTTCCAGCCGACCCGCTCGGCGTACCGCAGGTACATCCGCAGCAGGTCGCCGGCGAACAGCGCGGACTCCTCGCCGCCCTCGCCCGCCTTGACCTCCAGGATGACGTCCTTGTCGTCGTTGGGGTCGCGGGGGACGAGCAGCAGCCGCAGTTCCTCGGTCAGCTCCTCGCGGCGGGCCTCGGAGTCCTTCACCTCGGCGAAGAAGTCCGGGTCCTCCGCCGCGAATTCGCGGGCGGCCTCGATGTCGTCGCCGGCCTGCTTCCAGGACAGGTAGGTCCGGGTGATCGGGGTCAGCTCGGCGTAGCGCTTGGCCAGCTTGCGGGCGTTCGCCTGGTCGGCGTGGACGGACGGGTCGGCCAGCCTCTTCTCGAGGTCGGCGTGCTCGACGAGGAGCTCTTCGACTGCCTCGAACATGGGATGGGCCTACTTCCGTGAGAGACGCGCCGCCGGGGGGTGACGCGCGGGTGACGGCTGCGGGGGAGAGACACGAACGGCGCCGGTCCCGGTGCCCCCGCCGAGTACGGGGGCACCGGAGACCGGCGCCGAGTGAGCGCTAGGCCTTCGCGCTGTGCTGCTTGCCGAAGCGGGCCTCGAAGCGGGCCACGCGGCCACCGGTGTCGAGGATCTTCTGCTTGCCGGTGTAGAACGGGTGGCACTGCGAGCAGACCTCGGCGCGGATCTCGCCACTGGTCTCGGTGGACCGGGTGGTGAACTCGTTGCCACAGGTGCAGGTCACCTTGGTGACCACGTACTCGGGGTGAACGTTGGGCTTCAAGGGGTTCTCCTAGTGTTCGGGAGGGCACCGGGTCGGCAGCAGGGAGCTGCTCGTGAACCGGGACCGACGGACCAGTCTGCCAGGACCGACCGCTTCTTCCCAAACCGGGTTGCGCTTCCGGTTATTCCGGGCCTCGGCCCGCCTTCGCACTGGGGCTCGCATCGGCCGGGTTGGCGGGCTGGGTGGTCACTATCGAGTGTGGCACCGACTGGTCCGCCCTGAGCGCCGTCCAGAGCCGGTCTGCCTGCGGCTGCTGCGGTACCACCCGGTTCGGGTCACTGGGAGCGGTGCCCACGGGCAGGGTGACCATGGTCAGCTCGTTCGGGCCGATCTTCTTGAGCGTGCCGGCCATGCCCACCAGCGCGTTGACCGAGGCCAGGTCGGAATCGGTGGTGAGGCTCCTGGTGAGGCCGTCGGCCACCGACCAGAGCCGGGTCGGGTCGGAGGTCAGCCCGATGCCGCCGATCTGCTTCATGATCGACTTCACCATCTGCTTCTGCAGCTCGATCCGGCCGAGGTCGCTGCCGTCGCCGACGCCGTGCCGGGTGCGGACGAAGGCGAGCGCCTGGGTCCCGCCCAGGTGGTGGTCGCCGGCCGGCAGGTCGAGGCCGCTGTCCTTGTCCTTGATGCTCACCGTGGTGGTCACGTCCACCCCGCCGATCGCGTCTATGAAATTCGCGAAACCCGAGAAGTCGATCTCCACGAAATGGTCCATCCGCATCCCGGTGAGCTGCTCGGTGGTCTTCACCGCACACGCCGGACCACCGGTCTCGAACGCGGAGTTGTACATCACGCTCCGCGCGGCGGGAACGGTTTTCCCGCCGGCGGTGAGGCATTCGGGACGGGGCACCAGCGTGTCGCGGGGAATGCTCACCACACTGGCCGCGGTGTGGTCCTGGTTGACGTGCACCACCATCGCGGTGTCCGAGCGCGCGGTGCCGTCGGCGTTCCCGCCGGCCAGGTTGCCGTTGCTGCCGCTGCGCGAGTCCGAGCCCAGGACCAGCATGTTGAACGAGCCGTCGGTGGCCGCGGGCGGCCGGGCGGTGCCGAGCTGGGCGTTGATGTCCACGCCCTTGATGTTGCGGTTCAGCTTCCAGTACGCGTATCCGGCGGCCGCGCCGCCGAGGACGAGCAGACCGGCCAGGGTGAACACGGCGATCCGCAGCCATCGGCCGCTATTCCTGCGATGGTCGACCATATTGCCCCCGCTCCTCCACCTGCACGTCATTTCGACCTGCGCACCTTTTCGAGCATAAGCGAAGCAGAGGATTGTAAGGCAATTTCTTAAATTTCCCTTGGAAACGCGTAAGCCCCGGACCGCGCGAAGCGGTCCGGGGCTTACGGTCGGACGGATCGTCAGTCGCCGGAGCCCGGCGTGGTCTTGGCGATCTGCATCAGGAATTCGGCGTTGCTCTTGGTCTGCTTCATCTTGTCCAGCAGCAGCTCGATCGCCTGCTGCGAGTCCAGCGCGTGCAGCACCCGGCGGAGCTTCCAGGTGATGGCCAGCTCCTCGTTGCCCAGCAGGATCTCCTCCTTGCGGGTGGAGGACGCGTCGACGTCGACGGCCGGGAAGATGCGCTTGTCCGAGAGCTTGCGGTCGAGCTTGAGCTCCATGTTGCCGGTGCCCTTGAACTCCTCGAAGACCACCTCGTCGGCCCGGGAGCCGGTCTCCACCAGGGCGGTGGCGAGGATGGTCAGCGAGCCGCCGTTCTCGATGTTGCGCGCGGCACCGAAGAACTTCTTCGGCGGGTACAGCGCGGTCGAGTCGACACCACCGGACAGGATGCGGCCGGAGGCCGGAGCCGCCAGGTTGTAGGCGCGGCCCAGGCGGGTGATCGAGTCCAGCAGGATCACCACGTCGTGGCCCAGCTCCACCAGGCGCTTGGCACGCTCGATGGCGAGCTCGGCGACGGTGGTGTGGTCCTCGGCCGGGCGGTCGAAGGTCGAGGAGATGACCTCGCCCTTCACCGACCGCTGCATGTCGGTGACCTCCTCCGGACGCTCGTCGACCAGGACGACCATCAGGTGGCACTCGGGGTTGTTGTGGGTGATCGCGTTGGCGATCGCCTGCATGATCATCGTCTTGCCGGTCTTCGGCGGGGCGACGATCAGACCGCGCTGGCCCTTACCGATCGGCGACACCAGGTCGATGATGCGGGTGGTCAGGACGCCCGGGTCGGTCTCCAGCCGCAGGCGCTCCTGCGGGTACAGCGGGGTCAGCTTGCCGAACTCGGGGCGGTTGCGGCCGCTGTCCGGGTCCATGCCGTTGACGGAGTCCAGCCGCACCATGGCGTTGAACTTCTCCCGGCGCTCGCCGTCACGCGGCTGGCGCACGGCGCCGGTGATGGCGTCACCCTTGCGCAGACCGTGCTTGCGGACCTGGGCCAGCGAGACGTAGACGTCGTTCTGGCCCGGCAGGTAGCCGGAGGTCCGGACGAAGGCGTAGTTGTCGAGGATGTCCAGGATGCCCGCGACCGGGATCAGGACGTCGTCGTCGCCGATCTGCGGTTCGACGGCGCCGCCCTCGAAGCCCTCGCGGCGGCCGCGGCCACGGCGGTCGCGGTAGCGGCCCCGGCGGCCGCGGCGGCCGTCGCCGTACTCGTCCTCCTCGAAGCCGCCGACGGCCGGCTGGGCGGCCGGCTGACGGCCCTGGCCGCCTTCCTGCACGGCCTGCTGCTGGCCCTGCTGGCCGCCCTCGCGGCGGTCCCGGCGGCTGCGGCGCTCGCGGCGCGACTCCCGCCCGTCGCCGTCCTGCGCGGCCTGGGCCTCGCCGCCCTCCACGCGCTCGCCCTCGCGCCGCTCGCGGCGGTCGCGGCGCTCGCGGCGGCCCTCGGAGCGACCCTCGCCCTCGAAGCCGCGCCCCTCGGC
Organism: Kitasatospora sp. NPDC001175; assembly: GCF_053598215.1. Classification (NCBI taxonomy): domain Bacteria; kingdom Bacillati; phylum Actinomycetota; class Actinomycetes; order Kitasatosporales; family Streptomycetaceae; genus Kitasatospora; species Kitasatospora sp. NPDC001175. Next base: position 76,918 of record NZ_JBSFJU010000011.1, read on the forward strand.
GGGCTTGCCCTCGGCGCGGGTCTCGGTGCGGGTCTCGGCCTTGGCCTCGGCGACCACGGCGGTGGTCGGCTCGGCGGCGGCCTCGGCGACCGGGGCGCCGGCGGCCGCGGTGGCCCGGCGACGGGGGCGCTCGGCGCGTGCGGGCGCGGCGGTGGTCTCGGCGGCGGCCTGGACCGGGATCTCGATCTGCGCGACCGGCTCGGCGGTCGCGGCAGCGGCGGCCCTGGTACGGCGCGCGGGCTTAGCCTCCTCGGCGGCCGGAGCAGCGGCGGCGGGCGCCGCCTTGGCGGTCCGCTTGGCCGGCGCGGCCGCGGCACCGGCGAGCAGCGGGTCCCCGCCGCTCTTCTCCTTGATGGCCTCGATCAGCTGGCTCTTGCGCATGCGTCCGGTACCGCTGATTCCGAGGGTCGAGGCGAGCTTCTGCAGCTCGGCCAGGACCAGGCCGTCCAGGCCCGCGGCGGCGGTACGGCGGCGTCGCGCCGGGGCCGCGGGGGCGGCGGCGGCCGCGTCCGACGCGTCAGCGTCCGGGCGCGCGCCCATCAGATCGGTGGTGTCGCTCACTAAGGGTCCTTCCCTGGAGCGGACGTCGGCCTGTCTGGCTCGGCGACCGGTTGTGCTGTCCTGACCAACGCTCGACTGCGTCGGTCCGAGGCGGTGATCCCCCGAATGGCGGAGCCAGTCCGGGGAGCTGCGATGTGCGGTGCACTGTGGTGCGAAGTGGGCTGCGGATCGGTCTCCCGCCGACCTCGCTGCCTGCGATACCCGGGCCCCCGTCGCGCGGCGGTACCACGGGCCCCGCTCGGCCGTGCCACTAGGGACGAGGCCGAAAAAGCGGGTCAGGTGCCGTCACGGCTTCGGGATGCGGCCGCAATCGCGCAGGCAGGCTGCGTACGCGCTGTGGCGGGCTCCCGGAGAATCGTGGTCCCGTACTTCCGGTTCCTGCTACTGCGGACTGCTCCACAGTGCCGGGGCGGGCTCGGGACGCGGCGCACCGCGCCCCGGAGGGCATCTGGTGCAGCAATGAGGTTAACACTACCGACCCCCTGACACATTCCCCAGCCCTGATCTCGTCAATCGTGTCTGTCCCACGAATCGTGTCCCTCTCACGAATCGCGCCCCATGTCCATTGAATTGCCGCATTCACGCTGTTCAACGTGCCACCCGTGGGAAACGCGTCACAGGTCCAGCGGCAGTACCGCGGCACCGACGCGGTCCAGCTTGAGCCGGTGGACGGCGAACGCCGTGCCCCCGAACTCCGCCAGCCTGTCGGCGCCGGCCTCGTCGGAGAGGGCGAGTACGGTCGGCCCGGCGCCGGAGATGACGGCCGGGACGCCCTCGGCGCGCAGGGCGGCGACCAGGGCGGCGCTGTCCGGCATCGCAGAGGCGCGGTAGTCCTGGTGCAGCCGGTCCTCGGTGGCGGCGAGCAGCAGTTCGGGCTGCCGGGTGAGGGCCTCGACCAGTAGCGCGGAGCGCCCGGCGTTGGCCGCCGCGTCGGCGAGCGGGACGGTCTTGGGCAGCAGGCCGCGGGCCGTCTCGGTGAGCACCTCGGTGGACGGCACGAAGACGACCGGGACGACCTGCTCGGACGGGTCGAGGCGGATCGCGCTGGCCCGCTCCTCGTCCGTCCAGGCGATGGTGAACCCGCCGCGCAGACAGGCCGCGACGTTGTCGGGATGCCCCTCCAGCTCGGTGGCGAGGGCCAGCAGTGCCGCGTCGTCCAGGGCGGACGGGCCGCCGATGGTGACGGCGCGGGCCGCGACGATGCCGGCGCAGATCGCGGCGGAGGAGGAGCCCAGGCCGCGGCCGTGCGGTATCCGGTTGGCGCAGACCACTTCGAGGCCGCGCGGCTGGCCGCCGAGCCGGTCGAAGGCCGCCCGCATCGAGCGGACCAGCAGGTGGTTCTCGTCCCGGGGCAGCGTCTCGGCGCCCTCACCGGCGATGTCCACGCTCAGACCGGATTCGGCGACCCGGACCACGACGTCGTCATAGAGCCCCAGGGCGAGTCCGAAGGCGTCGAATCCGGGGCCGAGATTGGCACTGGAGGCCGGGACTCGGACCCGGACGGCGGCAGCACGGAACGCAGGACCAGCCATGTGTTCGGACTCTCCTGGGGGAAACTCGGGCGTTGCCACGCGGGGCGCGAGGCGCCTCATGCGGCGGACGGTGGGCGGCCCGGTCGCGTCGGGCCGACTTGGTGGGGGGTACCCGGGCGGGGCCCGTGCGGCGAGCCCCGGCGAGGCGGGCGGTCACGTCAGGGCGCGACCCGCCGGGTCCAGACTATCGAAGAGAGGTTCCACAGCGGTACACCCAACAGGCCCCGATCTGCCGTGTTGCCTGTTCTGGCCGGAAAGTGCACGGAAAAGGGGACGAAAAGGGTCGGCCAATTGACACAAAAGGCGCCAGGGCGAGACGTCGAGTGGGCCGGTCCCACAAGGGCCGGCCCACTGCTGACATAATGTCAACCCCGCTGCGGGGTCAAGCCGGTCAGTCCAGCAGTCCGAGGCGGCGGGCCGCCGCCTCCGGGTCGACCGGGACGACCTGCGGCTGCGGCGCACCGGCCACAGCCCAGTCGGGGTCCTTCAGGCCGTTGCCGGTGACGGTGCAGACGATCCGCTGCCCCCGGTCCACCAGCCCGGCCTCCGCCTTGGCCAGCAGGCCGGCCACGCCGGCGGCCGAGGCGGGCTCCACGAAGACACCCTCCTGGGAGGCCAACAACCGGTACGCCGAGAGGATCTGACGATCCGTCACCTTGTCGATGAGGCCGCCGGACTCGTCCCGGGCGGCCAGCGCGTAGTCCCAGGATGCCGGGTTGCCGATCCGGATCGCGGTGGCGATGGTCTGCGGGTGCAGCACCGGGGCGCCGTCCACGATCGGGGCCGAACCGGCGGCCTGGAAGCCCCACATCCGCGGCTTGCGGGAGGCCATCCCGTCCTCGGCGTACTCCCGGTAGCCCTTCCAGTACGCGGTGATGTTGCCCGCGTTGCCGACCGGCAGGACGTGGATGTCGGGGGCGTCGCCCAGCATGTCCACGATCTCGAAGGCGGCGGTCTTCTGACCCTCGATCCGGACCGGGTTGACCGAGTTGACCAGCGCCACCGGGTACTTCTCGGACAGTTCGCGCGCCAGCGTCAGGCAGTCGTCGAAGTTGCCGTCGACCTGGAGGATCCTGGCGCCGTGCACCAGGGCCTGGCCCATCTTGCCGAACGCGATCTTGCCCTGCGGCACCAGCACCGCCGAGACCATCTTCGCCCGCACCGCGTACGCCGCGGCGGAGGCCGAGGTGTTGCCGGTGGAGGCGCAGATGACGGCCTGTGCGCCGTCCTCCTTGGCCTTGGAGATGGCCATGGTCATACCGCGGTCCTTGAAGGACCCGGTCGGGTTGGCGCCCTCGACCTTGAGGTAGACCTCGCAGCCGGTGCGCTCGGAGAGCACCTGGGCGGGGACCAGCGGCGTGCCGCCCTCCAGCAGGGTGACCACGGGGGTGGTGTCGCTCACCGGCAGGCGGTCGCGGTACTCCTCGATCAGGCCGCGCCACTGGTGGGTGTGGGATGCGGTCCGCCCGCTCGGGCGGTCGGCGGTCGCTGCGTTCATCTCTGCCTTACTCCCCTTCGACCCGCATGATGCTGGCCACGTCACGCACGCTGTCCAGCGCGCGCAGCTTGTCGACCGTCGCCGACAGCGCGGCGTCGGTGGCGCGGTGGGTCACCACGACGAGCGAGGCGTCGCCGTCGCGGCCCTGCTGGCGCACGGTGTCGATGGAGACGCCGTGCTCGGCGAAGACCGAAGCCACCTGGGCGAGCACACCCGCGCGGTCGTCGACGTCCAGGCTGACGTGGTAGCGGGTGACGACCTCGCCCATCGGCTTGGCCGGCAGCCTGGTGTAGACCGAGTCGCCCGGGCCGGTGGCGCCGTTCAGCTTGTTGCGGCAGACCGCCACCAGGTCGCCGAGCACCGCCGAGGCGGTCGGCGAGCCGCCGGCGCCGGGGCCGTAGAACATCAGCCGGCCGGCCGCCTCCGCCTCGACGAACACCGCGTTGTACGCCTCGCGCACCGAGGCCAGCGGGTGGCTCAGCGGGATCATCGCCGGGTGGACCCGGGCGGTGACGGAGGCGCCGTCGGCGGCGCGCTCGCAGATCGCCAGGAGCTTGACCACGCAGCCCATCGCCTTGGCCGAGGCGATGTCGGCGGCGGTGACCTCGGTGATCCCCTCGCGGTAGACCTCGGCGGCGGTCACCCGGGTGTGGAAGGCGATCCCGGCCAGGATGGCGGCCTTGGCGGCGGCGTCGAAGCCCTCCACGTCGGCGGTGGGGTCGGCCTCGGCGTAACCGAGCGCGGTGGCCTCCTCCAGCGCCTCGGAGTACCCGGCACCGGTGGAGTCCATCTTGTCGAGGATGAAGTTGGTGGTGCCGTTCACGATGCCCAGCACCCGGTCGACCTTGTCGCCGGCCAGTGACTCGCGCAGCGGGCGGATCAGCGGGATCGCGCCGGCCACGGCGGCCTCGTAGTACAGGTCCACACCGGCCTCGGCGGCGGCCCGGTGCAGTTCGGCACCGTCCTTGGCGAGCAGCGCCTTGTTGGCGCTGACCACCGAGGCGCCCTGCTCGAAGGCCGACAGGATCAGGTGCTTGGAGGGCTCGATGCCGCCGACCACCTCGATGACGACGTCGATGTCGCCCCGGCCCACCAGGGCCTCGGCATCGGTGGTGATCAGGTGCTCAGGCACTCCGGGCCGGACCCGACCGGCGCGGCGGACGGCGATACCGGCGAGCTCGACCGGTGCGCCGATCCGCGCGGCGAGGTCGTCGGCCGTCGTCGTCATGATGCGCGCCACCTCGGAGCCCACCACACCACAGCCCAGCAACGCCACCTTCAGCGGGCGCGTACGCATCATCCGACTCCGCTCTGCATTCTCGGTCTCCGCCGGGCCTTTCCCGATGGCCCGACGGTATTCGTCCATACCAGTCTCGGGGACTTTCCGCACCGATCTACGGCGAGTCCATGATCTGAGACAAGAATTTCGTCAGCCGATATCGAGACGCAGGAGATCCTCCTCCGTCTCCCGGCGGACGATCACCCGGGCCGAACCGTCCGCGACGGCCACCACGGGAGGCTTGAGTGCGTGGTTGTAGTTGCTGGCCATCGAGCGGCAGTACGCCCCGGTGGCCGGCACCGCGAGCAGGTCGCCGGGCGCCAGGTCGGCGGGCAGGAAGGCGTCCCGCACCACGATGTCACCCGACTCGCAGTGCTTGCCCACCACCCTGACCAGCATCGGCTCGGCCTCGCTGGCACGCGAGACCAGCGCGACCGAGTACTCGGCGTCGTACAGCGCGGTGCGGATGTTGTCCGACATCCCGCCGTCCACGCTGACGTAGGTGCGCAGGCCCTCCAGCGGCTTGACCGTGCCCACCTCGTACAGCGTGAACGCGGTCGGGCCGGCGATCGCGCGGCCCGGCTCCACGCTCAGCCGGGGCACCTCCAGTCCGACCGCCCGGCACTCCCGGCGGACGATGGCGGCCAGCGCGGCGGCGATCTCGGCCGGCTCGCGCGGGTCGTCCTCGCTGGTGTACGCGATGCCCAGGCCGCCGCCGAGGTCGATCTCCGGCAGCTCGATCCCGTGCTCGTCGCGGACCTCGGCCAGCAGGCCGACCACCCGGCGGGCGGCCACCTCGAAGCCGGCCGTGTCGAAGATCTGCGAGCCGATGTGCGAGTGGATGCCGCGCAGCTCCAGGCTCGGCTGCGCCAGCACCCGGCGAACGCCCTCGGCCGCCGCGCCCCCGGCGAGCGAGAGGCCGAACTTCTGGTCCTCGTGCGCGGTGGCGATGAACTCGTGGGTGTGCGCCTCCACGCCTACGGTGACCCGGATCAGCACCGGCTGCCTGGTCCCGTGGCGCTCGGCGACGGCGGCCAGTCGCTCGACCTCCTGGTACGAGTCGAGCACCACGTGCCCGACCCCCGCCTTGACGGCCTGCTCCAGCTCGCCCACCGACTTGTTGTTGCCGTGCAGCGCGATCCGCTCCCCCGGCATCCCGCCGGCCAGCGCCACGGCCAGCTCGCCGCCGCTGCACACGTCGAGGTTCAGCCCCTCCTCGTACAGCCAGCGGACCACCGCCTTGGAGAGGAACGCCTTGCCCGCGTAGTACACGTCCGCGCCGTCCCCGAACGCCTCCCGCCAGGCGCGGGCGCGGGCGCGGAAGTCCGCCTCGTCCATGACGTACGCCGGGGTGCCGAACTCGGCCGCCAGCGAACGGACGTCGAGCCCGCCGACGGTGACCACGCCCCGGCCGTCGCGGGCGACGGTACGGGACCAGACCTTGGGATCGAGGGCGTTCAGGTCACTCGGCGGTGCCTGGTAGTGGCCCTCGGGCAGCACGTCGCCGTGGCGCGGCCCGGCGGGGTGGGCGGAGCGGCTCATCTGGCTTCTCTCCCTGGCACTTGCGGCTGGTACTTGCAGAAGGGGGCGGTGGCGGCCCGGCCGGACCGCCACCGCCCCCCGGCAGCGCGGGGACCTCGGCTACATCCGCTCGGGCGCGGAAACGCCCAGCAGGGCCAGGCCGTTGGCCACCACCGTGCGCGTGGCGTCGGCCAGCCAGAGGCGGGCGCGCGTGAGGTCGGTGACCTCCTCGTCGCCCTTGGGCAGGATCTGGCAGTGGTCGTAGAACCGGTGGTACTTCCGGGCCACGTCCTCCTCCAGGTAGCGCGCGACGTGGTGCGGCTCGCGCAGCTCGCCGGCCTTGGCCAGGACGCGCGGGAAGTCGGCGAGGGCGCCCAGCAGTTCGGACTCCCACTCGGTGCTCAGAAGCTCCGGCTTGAAGTCCTCGGCCGAGCCCTTGGTGATGCCCATGCTCTCGGCCTTGCGCCGCACGCCGCACATCCGGGTGTGCGCGTACTGGATGTAGAAGACCGGGTTCTCGCTGGTCTGGCTGGTCAGCAGGTTGATGTCGAGGGTGATGGTGGAGTCGGTGGAGGAGCGCGCCAGCGTGTAGCGGGCGGCGTCCACGCCGATCCAGTCGACCACGTCGTCGATCGTGATGATGTTGCCGGCCCGCTTGGACATCCGGACTTCTTCGCCGTCGCGAAGCATCTTCACGAACTGGCCGATCTTCACCTCGATGTTGCGGTTCATGTCGTCGCCCGCGCAGGCCGCGATGGCCTTGAGGCGGTTGACGTAACCGTGGTGGTCGGCACCGAGCATGTAGACCGAGACCTCGCTGCCCCGGTCCCGCTTGCTCAGGTAGTAGGCGGCGTCGGCGGCGAAGTAGGTGGTGTCGCCGTCGGCCTTGATCAGGACGCGGTCCTTGTCGTCGCCGAAGTCCGTGGTGCGCAGCCAGATCGCGTCGTCCTGGTCGAAGACGTGGCCCTGCTCGCGCAGCCGCTCGATCGACTTGCCGACCGCGCCGGAGTCGTGCAGCGACTTCTCCGAGAACCAGACGTCGAAGTGGGTGCCGAACTCCTCCATCGAACGCTTGATCTCGGCGACCATGAGCGCCAGACCCTGCTCGCGGAAGACTGATCGCTGCTCGTCCTCGGGCAGGTCGAGCAGGCCGGGCACGCTGTCGGTGATCGCCTTGGCGATGTCGCCGATGTACTCGCCGACGTAGCCGTCGGCCGGGACGGGCCGGCCGTTGGCGGCGGCGTGCAGCGAGGCGGCGAACTTGGAGATCTGCACGCCCGCGTCGTTGAGGTAGTACTCGGTGGTGACGTCGGCGCCGGTGGCCCGGAGGATGCGCGCGAGGGAGTCGCCGACGGCCGCCCAGCGGACGCCGCCGATGTGGATCGGGCCGGTCGGGTTGGCGGAGACGAACTCCAGGTTGATCTTCAGGCCCTTGAGCGCCTCGTTGCGGCCGTAGGCCTCGCCCGCCGCGACGATGGTGCGGGCCAGCTCGCCGGCGGAGGCGGCGTCCAGGGTGATGTTCAGGAAGCCCGGGCCGGCGATGTCGACCTTCGCGATGCCGGTGACCTCTCGCAGTCGGGCGGCCACCAGTTCGGCCACGGCTCGCGGCGGCTTGCCGGCCGGCTTCGCGAGCTGGAGGGCCACGTTGGTGGCGTAGTCGCCGTGGTCCCTGTTCTTGGGCCGCTCGACCGTCACGTGCTCGGGCACGGTGACGGTCAGCTCGCCGGCCTCGACGGCGGCGCTCACTGCGGCCTGGACTGCCTGGGAAAGCTCTGCGGGGGTCACGACGCCAAGCCTAGGCGAGAGGGGCGGCGCGCCCGCACCCGGTTTGCCGGTTGGGACACCCGTGCCGCGCCCGTCGGGCGCCCGTCCTTCGCTCAGGGGAGGTCTGTTCGCTGAGGGCAGAATCCGGCGGAGCCCTCGCCGAAGCCGTACGCGAAGCGGCGCCGGCCGCCCGACCCGCCGGTGTCACGCAGCGCCATCAGCCGTCGCACCAGCGCCACCAGGTCCGCCGGGTCGAACGGCTTGCCGAGGTAGCCGTCCACCCCCACCGACTCCCCCCTGGCCAGATCGGCCGGGGTGCAGGCGCTGACGATCGCGATCGGCAACCGGCTGGTCGCGGTGGACGCCCGCAGCCTGGCCGCCGTACGCAGGCCGTCCAGCCGGGGCATGACCACATCCAGCGTCACCACGTCCGGCCGCACCCGGCGGACCACCTCCAGGCATTCGGCCCCGTCGGCGGCGGTCACCACCTGAAAGCCCTCGAGCTCCAGATTGACTCTGATCAGCTGGCGGATCGCCTCGCTGTCATCCACCACGAGGACCCGCCCGGACGTCCCGGACACCACCTCACCGAGGGTATCCGCGCCCGCACCCGCCCGTCCGCGCTTTCCCCGACTTGCACCACCCCTCCGTCGCCCGCACGCCACCCGCCCACGGGCCGTTCGCCACCCCCCTCGCCACCTCGAACCGAAACCCGTGCACGGAGCACTCCTTGAGCCTGGTAATGTTCTCCACGTCGCAGCGTGCAGGACGCGACACCGAGCAGGCCCCCGTAGCTCAGGGGATAGAGCACCGCCCTCCGGAGGCGGGTGCGTAGGTTCGAATCCTACCGGGGGCACTTCGCGAGAAGTGCGGCAAGGCCCAGGTGGCGGAGTTACTCCGCAGACCTGGGCCTTCGTCTTTTTCCCCGTCCGAACCGCCGGGCGCCGAAGGCGAGTTGGAGCCGCTCCGGGGGGTTTCCCGTTGACCGTGCGGACGGGAAACGGTCAACCCGTGTGAGCGCGCAGCGCCGCGGCCAGACCTGGAGCACCGGGCATCGGCGAGATCCGCCGCCGGGAACCAGGAAGGAAGCTCCCATGCGCTCTCCCGTCCGCAGGACCGTCACCGCACTCGCCGTCACCGCCGCCCTGGCCGGCCTCGGGCTCACCGACGCCGTCGCGGCGCCCGCCCACCCGGCCGTCCCGGCCGCCGTGCGGGCCCCCGCCGGGCCGGCCGACACCGAGCCCGCACCGAGCTGCAACGACAACAACAACACCGTCCCGTGCTGGGAGTACGAGACCTGGTACTGGACGTACGAGAACTGCAACAACGCCGGCCCCGGCCGGGTGAACTCCAGTGGCGGCCGCTACGACCACTGGGTCTGCGTGCTGACCCGCAACGGCGTCGGGGTCGGGCTCTGGCTGCACAAGGTCCGCGACTGAGCGCGGCAACAGGGCGGCGGCTCCACCGGGAAGTCCACCCCGGAGTGGAGCCGCTCCACCCGGCCCCGGTGAGACCTTCGAGGCAACCCGCGCACGCAGGTGCGGGCAGCTCCTGGAAGGGGTTCGGCCATGGTGAACTGGGTGCGCACGGCCTTCGACAGCACGATGTGGGTCTGGCTGGCCGCGGAGGGGGTGCTGCAGATCCGGCAGCTGCTGCGGAGCGGGCGGACCAGGCAGCACGAGTGGCGGAGCCTGCTGGTGTTCGCCGGGCTGTCCGTCACGGGTTTCGGACTCGCCGTACCGATCGGACGGGCGCTGCCCGCACTGTCGTACCCGGTGGGCCCGGCCACCTCGGCGGTGCTACTGGTCCTCACCTGGGCCGGGATGGGGCTGCGGCTGTGGTCGATCCACACGCTCGGCCGGTACTTCCGGGGCACCGTGCACATCCAGGAGGGCCACCGGGTGGTCGACCGGGGGCCGTACCGCCGGCTGCGGCACCCCGCCTACACCGGCGCTCTGCTGGCCGCGGCGGCGCTCGCGGTCTCCTTCGGGAACGTGGCGTCCTGGCTGCTGGTGACGGTCTGCCTCGGCCTGGCCGTCGGGTACCGGATCCGGGTGGAGGAGCGGGTGCTGACCACCGCGCTGGGCGAGGCCTACGCCTCGTACGCGGCCCGGACGAAGCGGCTGATCCCCGGCGTCTGGTGACACCGGGGACCGGCGGGGCCGGGGGCCGTCAGGTGCTGTCGGCGGCGGCCTGGTTGTAGAGGTCTCCCACGGCCTTCTCGAAGGTGGCGCTGTAGGAGGTGTCGTCGGTGTCGCCGCCCTGCTGGTAGCCCCCGATGACGCCGATCACCTTGTCGGTGTCGGTGTCGATCCACGGGCCGCCGCTGGTGCCGCCCGGGAACGACGGGCAGTCGATCCGGCGCTGGTGGTCGCTCTGCTTGGTGGTGTCGTTGGTGCAGAGGATGGGCTCCTCGGTGTTGGCGGGGTAGCCGTAGAGGCGGACCCGGGCGCCGAAGTCCACGTTGAGGGCGAGGTTGTTCGCCCCGACCACGTCCTCGATGGAGCGGCCGTTGTTCTGGGCGACCTGGAGGATGGCGAAGTCCTCGTCCTGGTTGCCGTTCTGGGTCCAGCCGGTGGTCTGGTAGAGCTTGGTGACCTGCCAGGTGCCGAACGGGCTCTGGCCGTTGCGGTAGCCCGGGGCGAAGTAGAGGTTGTCGGTGTTGGACGCGCAGTGCGCGGCGGTGAGCAGCAGGTTCTTGCTGCCGCTGTGCACCACGCTGGCGGTGCAGAAGTGGTTGCCGCTGGGCGCCGAGCCGCTGTATAGCGCCCCCACCCGGGAGGACTCGTCGCTGACCGGGGCGACGCCGGTCGTCCCCGGGGCGGGGCGCAGGGACGGCAGGTCGGACGGGTCCCTGCTGGGCGACGGCCCCGCGGCGGCGGACTCGCCGGGTGCGACCTGCACGCTCGGCGTACCGGCCGCGGAGGCGGGGGCGGAGGGTGCGGTGTGACCGGCGGCGACGTGGCTCGAGGCGGCCGCGAGGTGGTGGCCGAAGGCGGTGGTCTCGGTGGTGATGGTGGTGGCGCCCGCTATGGCAGCGGCCGTACCGAGAATGAGGAGGGTGGTCAGCGCCCAGGGGCGACGATTCATGCGCCGGCCTGTCCTTCGATGACGGCTCATCAGGTTGGTCACTCCTGCCCAGCATACGGTTCGCCACACGCTCGGATCTAAGTGCGTACCTTCGACTATGCGGTGATCAACTGGAAATCGCGTGATCCTATGCTGGGAAAGCCGTGAGAATCGGGGGCCCGGCGCCGCTCGCCACGAAGGCCCGGCGGCCTGACCGGGCTCCGTTCGAAAAGATTTTTGACGTTACATCAGACGGGTGCCGGGGCGGCCGGTCGCATCGCGCCCCGGCGGTCCTCCTCCGGGGCGCGGGAGCCGCGCGAGCGCCCCCGCGAAGGTGTCGGGGCCGGTCGCGCGGGTCCTCACGCCCGTGGGTCAGAGCGCGCTGAGCTCGGCGACCAGGTCGTCCAGGCCGAGCGAGCCCTGGGAGAGCGCCGCCATGTGCCACGCCTTGAGGTCGAACTCCTCGCCCCGCGCCTCGGCCCTGGCCTTCGCCTCGGCGCGGCCCCGCAGCCAGGCGCGCTCGCCGAGCTTGTAGCCGATCGCCTGCCCGGGCATGCCGAGGTAGCGGACCAGCTCGCTGTCCAGGAAGTCGGTGGAGAGCCCGCAGTAGCGGCCGAAGAACTCCCGGGCGTCGTCCGGCAGCATCCGCTCGCCCGGCTTGTACGGCGAGTCGGCCGGGAAGTCCAGGTCCGCGTGCATGCCGATGTCCACGATCACCCGCAGCGCGCGCATCATCTGCGCGTTCAGGTAACCGAGGCGGTGGCCGGGGTCGGTGAGGTAGCCGAGCTCGTCCATCAGGCGCTCGGCGTACAGCGCCCAGCCCTCCAGGTTGGCGCTGACGCCGCCCAGGGTGACCTGGTAGGTGGAGAGCCGGTCGGCGACGTACGTCCACTGCGCGAGTTGGAGGTGGTGGCCGGGGACGCCCTCGTGGTACCAGGTGGAGACCAGGTCCCAGACCGGGAAGCTGTCCTTGCCCAGGGTGGGCAGCCAGGTGCGGCCCGGGCGGGAGAAGTCCAACGAGGGCGCGGTGTAGTACGGCGCGGCGGCGCTGCCGGGCGGGGCGATCTTCGACTCGACCTTGAGCAGCGGGTCGGCCAGGTCGAAGTGCTTGCCCTGCAGGTCGTTGATCGCCTGGTCCATCAGGCCCTGGAGGTAGGCGCGGGCCTCCTCCTCGCCCTTGATCGCCGGGCCGTCGGTCTCCAGCCACTTCATGGCCTGCATCGGGGTGGCGCCCGGCAGCACCTTCTCGGCCTCCGCGCGCATCTGCGCGTCCAGGTCGTGGAACTGGCCCCAGGCCCAGGTGTACGCCTCGTCCAGGTCGAGGTCGGCGCCCGTCCAGAACCGCACCCACCGGCGGTAGCGCTCACGGCCGACGGTGTCCGGGGTCTCGGCGGCGGCCGGACCGTAGACGTCGCGCAGCCAGTCGCGGAGCTCGGCGATGGCCTCGGTCGCCGCCACGGCGGTGGCGCTCAGGGCCTCGCGCTGCGCTTCGGGGGCGCCCTGGACGAAGGAGCCGAACCAACCGCCGGCCACGTCGCCCTCCGCCCACTCGGCGATCTGCCCGATCACCGTGGTGACCTGGCGCGGGCCGGACAGCAGACCGCGCTCGATGCCCTCGGCGAGCAGTTCGCGGTACTGCCGGACGGCCAGCGGCACCCGGGCCAACCGGCGGCCGATGATCTCCCACTGCTCGTCGGTGTCGGTGGCCATCAGGGTGAAGGCCTCGCGCACGTTGTGCAGCGGCGAGCCGAGGTTGCGCACCGCGCGGAAGTTCTCGCCCGCGTCGTGGACGGCGAGCTCGGCGGTGAGCCGCTCGCGCAGCAGCCGGGCGCAGCGCCGCTCGGCCTCGTCCAGCTCGGCGGCGGCGCCCTCGGCCTCGTCCAGCTGCGCGAGGGTGCGGCGGGCGAGGTCCGCCAGTTCCTCCTGGCCGGCCGGGGAGAGGTCGGGCAGCCGGTCGTCCTCGGGGTTGAGCCCGAGGTACACCGCGGTCACCGGATCGAGGTCGGCGAGCGCGTGCACATAGGCGTCGGCGATACGGCGAGGGGTGGTGCCGTCCGCGGGAGAGTTGATCAGTTCTTCAACCATTCAGCCATCTTTTCGCAGCTGGGCCGGTTTTCAAGAGTCTTTCGGAGGATGATTGACCGCTGGGGTGGAGGATGTCCGACCGCTGAAGCCTTGGGGGCAGCATCGCCTGTCGGATGGTCAGACCGGCGGCCGCGCGGAGGAAGGCGACCGCGCACCCGAGCCGAACGGCGGGTGGGCCACTACGCTGGCGCGCATGGCAACCAGCTCAGCGATCACCCCCGACCCCGCGCCCGAGGCCGCCTCCCCGGCCTTCGGCACCGCGACGTCCGCGGCGGGCGAGCCCAGGGCGCGGCGCTCCGGCTACCGGAGGCTGCCGGTGCAACAGCGGCGCGAGCAACTGATCGCGGTGGCCCTGGAGTTGTTCGGCAACCGGCCGCCGGAGGAGGTCAGCCTGGACGACGTGGCGGAGGCCGCAGGGGCGTCCAGGCCGCTGGTCTACCGCTACTTCGCGGGCGGCAAGCAGCAGTTGTACGAGGCCGCGCTGCGCACCGCGGCCGAGGAGCTGACCAGCAGGCTCTCGGTGCCCGCCGAGGGCACCCCCACCGAACGGCTGGCCGCCGTGCTGAACCGGTACTTCGGCTTCGTCGCCGAGCACCACACCGGCTATGCCGCACTACTGCGCGGCGGTTCGGTGGTGGAGACGGCGCGCACCTCGGCGACCGTGGACGAGGTACGACGCGCAGCGCTCCGGCAGACGCTGCGCTACCTCGGCGTCCGGGAGGCCGGCCCCCGGCTGACGCTGCTGGTGCGGGCGTGGATCTCGGTGGTGGAGGCGTCCGCGCTGAGCTGGCTCGACGAGGGGCGGCAGATCCCCCAGGAGTCGCTCTGCGCCTGGCTGGTGGACGAGTTCGTGGCGATGGCCGTGGCGGCGGCGGGACACGACGGGCAGACCGCCCGGGCACTGGCGGCCCTGCTGGCACTGGAGCCGGCGGACGGCTCCGCGGCGGCCCTGGTGGCGCAGCTGGCGCCGTTGGCGCAGTCGGCGCGGCCGGCCGGAGCGGGCCCTCGGGCGGAGGGGTAGCCGAGGCGGTCGGTTGCGGCTCCCGACCCGCGTGTCGCGCAAAGGTCGGCGTCCGGCGGGCCCACACGGATCGGCCGATTCCTATCGATCCATCCAGTCGGCCGGGTCACCGAATCGGCTGCCTTGACGCTGGACAGGGCGCATCCAGGCCGCGCACGGCCCCGTCGCAAGGGCGTCCCGCAGCCCTGGCCCCTGCCTCAGTCGCGTTCGAAGCGGGCGAGGTCGCGGGCGGCCGCCTCGGCGAGCGGGCCGCCGGGGCCGGCGGCGGTGAGGACGTCGCGGAGCAGGCCGACGGCCTCATCCGGCCGGCCGGCGGCGGCCAGCCAGAGGGCCAGGTCGTGCCGGGTGCGCAGGGTGCGGGGGTCCTCCGGACCGCACTCGCGGGCGAACTCCTCGACCAGCGGGCGCAGTTCGCGGACGGCGGCCGCAGGATCGCCGTCCGCGCCGAGCGCCCAGGCGGCATCGGCCCGCGCCTTGAGCTCCCGCCACCGGCCGGGCCGGATCGCGTCCAGCCTGCGCCGGACCTCGGCGGCGTCCGCCGGACGGCGGTCGGGGTCCTTGGCGAGCAGGTCGAGGATCAGGCGGTCCAACTCCGCCGGCAGCAGGGGCACCTGACCGCGCGGGGAGTCCGGCTCGCGTTCGAGGTGGCAGTACATCAGCCCGTAGGTGTCCTCGGCCTGGAACGTCTTCCTGCCGGTGCAGAGTTCGTACATCACGCAGCCGACGGCGTACAGGTCCGAGCGACCACCGCTGTCCTCGCCGCGCCAGCGTTCGGGGGCCAGGTAGTGCGGGCTGCCGACGACCGAGCCGGTACTGGTGAGACCGGTGGTGCGGCTCTCCAGGCGGGCAATGCCGAAGTCCAGTACCCGCACCTCCCCGGCGGCGGTGATCATGATGTTCTCCGGCTTCACGTCCCGGTGGACGACCCCGGCCCGGTGGGCGGCGTCCAGGGCGTCGCAGAGCTGGCCGACCCAGCCGAGCGCGGTCTCCAGCTCGGTCGGGCCCGCCCCGATGACGCCCGCGAGCGAGCGGCCGGTGATCAGCTCCATCACCATGTAGGGCTCGGGCCGCGCCTTGGGGAAGTCGTACAGGGCCACGATGTTGCGGTGGTTGAGCCTGGCCGCCGCGATCGCCTCGGCCCTGAAGCGTGCCAGATCGCGCGGCGAAGCCGTGTACCGGTCCGTGAGGAGCTTGACCGCGACCTCGCGCTCCAGCTGCTGGTCGTACGCCCGGAAGACCACCCCGAAGCCGCCCCGGCCGAGTTCGCCGATCAGCTGGTACCGGCCGTCCAGCACGTCCCCCGCCTTCATCGCGCCCCCACCCCGACACCCAAGTGTCGCCGAATCGAACGAAGTTCAGATCAGAGTTCGGATCGACGTTCAGACTAACGGCGACACCCGGGCCGCAAGGCGGGCGCGATCGAATCGTTCGACCCCGGTCCTCCCAGGAGTCCGGCGGAGAGCCGCCCAGGGCTACTTCCGGCTCTCCAGCAGGTCCTTGAACTTCTCCAGGTCGGTCCGGACCGCCTCCTCGATCGCATGGACCTGGGCGAACCCCTTCGGGCCGCCGAAGGCCGTCCGCACGGCCTCCGCGTCGTACTCCAGCCGGACCTGGAGCTGGGTGTGCTCCTCGTCCAGCGGGTTCACGGCGAAGGCGCACTTCAGCTCCGGCTTGTCCACCGTCCAGTCCATGACCTTCTGGCCGCCGCGGTCGGCCAGCCTGGTCTCGAATGCCTGCTCGCCGTCACCGATCCGGATGTCGAGATGGGCTCGGCTACTGCCGTGCGCGGCGGCGCTCTTCACACCCTCCACGAACTTCGGGTACTCGTCGATGCGGTGCAGTTGCGCCCAGACCTCCTGCGCCGGGACATCGATGTTGATCTGCTCTTCCAGCCTGCTCATCGGAAGCCTCGCTTCCCGGCCCGGCCACCCGGGCCATCGGTACCTTCCAGCCTGCGCTGCCGCCCGCCGCCCGGCAACCACCAGCCGTCGGACACCGGCCGCACCCCGTCCGGGCGGGCCCGGACGGGCCCGGGCGGGTCGGTCCCGGAGCGCCTCACGGCCTCGCCGTCCGGTGTCTCACGGGATCCGGCCCTTCCGCGCCGGCCGGACGGGTACGTCGTCGATCGCTCAGGGTGGTTCGACCGGGTGTTCCGCGGGTGCGCGGCGTCATGCCTGGAACGCGATCAGCTGCCGCCGGTGGTTCTCCCGGGCCGCCTCCCCTGGCGGCGCGCTCGGCGTCCCGCCCGGCGACCTCCGCACGGACGATCGGGATCACGCACCGGCCGAAGTCGATCGCGTCGTCGACCACGCACAGCCGCCTCCCGCCCCCGACGGGCCTCGTGCCCGTCTCCGGGCCCATCCCCTCTCCCCGGCGGGGTGCCGCAGGTGAAAGGATTGCCGCCGGCCCCCTGCAAGGATGCGGGGGACCTGGTGAGTCAGGAGGTGGGCAGTAATGGCCAAGCAGGCCCCGCAGAGCGACCCGGCACAGGACGCGCCCCGGGTGTCGCCACCCCACCGCGCCGCCGCCGGCCTGCCCGCCATCGCCCACACCCTCCGCATGGCCGGTGCCCAGATGAGCCCGGCCCGCACCCTCGCCACCCTCACCAAGGTGAACCAGCCGAAGGGCTTCGACTGCCCGGGCTGCGCCTGGCCCGAGCCTGGCAAGACCCACACCGCCGAGTTCTGTGAGAACGGCGCCAAGGCCGTGGCCGAGGAGGCCACCGAACGCCGGATCACCGCCGACTTCTTCGCCACCCACCCGGTCGCCGACCTGGCCACTCGCTCCGGCTACTGGCTCGGCCAGCAGGGTCGTCTGACCCAGCCGATGCTGCTGGACGAGGGCGCCACCCACTACGTCCCGGTGTCCTGGGACCGCGCCTTCGCCATCGTCGCCGAGGAGCTCGGGCAGCTCGACACCCCGGACGGCGCCGCCTTCTACACCTCCGGCCGGACCAGCAACGAGGCCGCCTTCGCGTACCAGCTGTTCGCCCGGCAGCTGGGCACCAACAACCTGCCCGACTGCTCCAACATGTGCCACGAGTCGTCCGGTTCGGCCCTCACCGAGACCCTGGGCGTGGGCAAGGGCAGCGTCCACCTCAAGGACCTCTACCAGGCCGACCTGATCATCGTGGCCGGCCAGAACCCGGGTACCAACCACCCCCGGATGCTCTCCGCCCTGGAGCGCGCCAAGCGCGCCGGCGCGAAGGTCGTCAGCGTCAACCCGCTCCCCGAGGCCGGCCTGGAGCGGTTCAAGAACCCGCAGAACGCCCGCGGCCTGATCGGCGGGGGCACCAAGCTGACCGACCTCTTCCTGCAGATCCGCCTCGGCGGCGACCTGGCGCTCTTCCGCGCCCTCAACCGGATCCTGCTCACCACCGAGGGCGCCGTCGACCACGGCTTCATCGCCGAACACACCCTGGGATTCGAGGAGTTCGCGGCCGAGGCGAAGACCACCGACCGCGCCGAGGTGGAGGCCGCCACCGGTCTGCCGTACGAGCAGATCGAGGAGCTGTCCCGGCTGGTCCTGGCCTCGGAGAAGATCATCGTCTGCTGGGCGATGGGCCTGACCCAGCACAAGCACGCGGTGCCGACCATCCGCGAGGTGGTCAACTTCCTGCTGCTGCGCGGCAACGTCGGCCGCCCGGGTGCCGGGGTCTGCCCGGTGCGCGGGCACAGCAACGTGCAGGGCGACCGCACCATGGGCATCTTCGAACGGCCCACCCAGGCCTTCCTGGACGCCCTCGGCAAGGAGTTCGACTTCGAGCCGCCGCGCCACCACGGCCTGGACTCGGTGGACACCATCAGGGCGATGCGCGACGGCCGGGTGAAGGTCTTCTTCGCGATGGGCGGCAACTTCGTCGCCGCCACGCCCGACACCGAGGTGACCGAGGCGGCGATGCGCCGCTGCCGGCTGACCGTGCACGTCTCCACCAAACTCAACCGCTCGCACGTGGTCACCGGCGCCCGCGCGCTGATCCTGCCCACCCTCGGCCGCACCGACAAGGACCGCACCGCCGGGGGCGACCAGTTCGTCAGCGTCGAGGACTCGATGGGCATGGTGCACTCCTCGCGCGGCGGGCTGCGCCCGCCGAGCCCCGAGCTGCTCTCCGAGGTGGCGATCGTCTGCCGGCTGGCCCGCGCCGCCCTCGGACCGCAGAACCCGGTCCCCTGGGAGGAGTTCGCCGCCGACTACGACACCGTCCGGGAGCGGATCGCCCGGGTCGTGCCGGGCTTCGAGGACTTCAACACCAGGGTGCGCCGCCCCGGCGGCTTCGCCCTCCCGCACGGCCCGCGGGACAGCCGCACCTTCCCGACCGCCACCGGCAAGGCCAACTTCACCGTCAACCCGATGACCGCCCCCGAGGTCCCGGCGGGCCGGCTGCTGCTGCAGACCCTGCGCTCGCACGACCAGTACAACACCACCGTCTACGGTCTGGATGACCGCTACCGGGGCATCACGGGCGGCCGCCGGGTGGTCCTGGTGAACCCCGCCGACGCCGCCGAGCTGGGGCTGACCGAGGGCGGCTACGTCGACCTGGTGAGCGAGTGGCAGGACGGCGTGGAGCGCCGGGCCCCGCACTTCAAGGTGGTGCACTACCCGGTGGCCCGGGGCGGAGCGGCGGCGTACTACCCGGAGACCAACGTGCTGGTCCCGCTGGACTCGACGGCGGACATCAGCAACACGCCCACCTCGAAGGCCGTGGTGATCCGCTTCGAGGCCGACACCGCCCCCGACGGGGCGGCGCTGCGCGTCTGACGGCCGGGCCCGGCCGGGGCCTCGCCGGCGGCGAGGTCCCGGCCGCCGTCCTCAGCTCCGGTTCGAGGGTGACGGGGAGGGCGAGGCGGACCCGGACGCCGAGGGCGAGGCGGACCCGGACGCCGTGGCCGACGGCGTACCCGAAGTACCGGCCGACGCCGTGGCCGACGGGCTGCCGGACGGCGTACCGCCGGGCTTCGGGGTGTCGCTCGGGGCCGGCTTCGGCAGCGTGGACGGCTTCGCGGGCTTGATCGGCGTGACCTGGTCCGCCGATGCCGCGACGTCCGGCACCTTCCAGGCCCCGCCCTGATCGTCCGCCGCCGCCCCCGGGTCGGGCCGGACCGCACCGAGGATCGGCATCATCGCGACCGGCGAGATCTTCACCACCGAACCGGTGTGCGGAGCCTGCACCACCAGACCGCCGCCGATGTACATCGCGACATGGGTCGCCTCGGCGTGGTAGATCACCAGGTCACCGGGGCGCAGCTGGTTCAGCGGCACATGCTGCAGCTCCGCCCACTGCTCCTGGCTGGTCCGCGGGATCGGACGGCCCGCGTGCAGCCACGCCTGCGAGGTCAGCCCGGAGCAGTCGAAGACCTCCGGCCCCTCCCCGCCCCACTTGTAGTCCTTGCCGAGCTGCGCCAGCGCGAACGCCACCGCCTTGCGCCCGGCGGCCGACGGGGTGCGCTCGCCCTTGCCGAGCACACCGGAGGCGAGGAGGGCCAGCTGCGCCTCGTCGGCCTGCTCCTTCTCCAGCTGCGCCAGCTCGTCGCGCTGCGCGCCGGTGAGCGAGCCGACCATGGCCTCGACGTCCTGCAGCCGCTTGGCCGCCTCGTTCTTGGCCTTCTCCTGCTGGGCGGCGAGCGCCTGCGCCTGCGCCTGGGCGGCCTGGGCCTGCTGCTGAAGCACGGTCAGCTCGGCCCGGTCGGCCTTCAGCTTGTCCAGGAACACCGCCTGCGAACGCCCGGCCGCCTGGAGCAGTTCGGCGATCACGACCGCCTCGTACGGGTCCTTGGCCAGCAGCAGGTCGGCGAACTGGGAGACGTTGCCGTTGCGGTACTGCGCGCCCGCCAGCTGGGCGGCGAGGTCGGTGCCGGCGTCCACGGCGGCCTGCTGCCTGGTCAGCCGGACACCCAGGTCCGCGACCGCGGCCTGCTGCTTCCTGAGCCGGTCGACGCCGGTGTTGTAGGTCTCGGTGGCGGCCTCGGCCTCGGTGTACAGCTGGTGCAGCCGCTGCAGCAGCGGCAGCAGGGTGGCCTTGGCGTTCGCCAGCGGATCGGCGCCGGGCGCGACGGTGGCCGTGGGCCCGGGATCCGGGGCCGCGTAGGCCGTCCCGGCCATCGGCAGTGCGAGCGCGGCCGCCACCAGGGCCGCCCCGCAGCGCAGCGCGGCGCGCACCCACGGATTGGTGCCGGTCGTCCCGCTGCCGGTTGCCTCGACCCGTTGCGCAGCACCCATCGGCCGGCCCTCCCCTGCCCGGCGGCGCCGGACCTCTGTTACCCACGAGTTACCGGCTGATCCTGCCATGCCCCGACCACGACAGACAGGGGCCGTGCGCACGGTGCTGATGAATTTTCAGATTCAGTGTGAGCCCCGTCTCACCGAGACACCGTCAAATCGTCTGATCATCGACAAATGCCCACGTCAACGGCCTATCCGTCACGCCGCGTCCGCCTTCACGCAACCCTCACGCCACTGTCGGAACCACGATTCCCGGCCCAGTTCACCTTCCGTTCACCAACCGTCCCTACGGTCGCCGGTGACAGCTCTGTCAGGTCGACTCCTACGACGATTGTTTGGGTATGGAACACATCACGTTCCTGGTGGCCGTTGTGATCATCACGGCGCTCGCCTTCGACTTCACCAACGGCTTCCACGACACTGCCAACGCGATGGCAACGTCCATCGCCACGGGAGCACTCAAGCCCAAGGTCGCCGTCGCCATCGCGGCCGTCCTCAACTTCGCGGGTGCGTTCCTCTCCGTGAAGGTCGCCACCACCATCTCCGGCGGCATCGTCAACGAGAAGGCGGGCCTCCAGCCGTCGATCATCTTCGCGGCGCTGGTGGGCGCAATCCTCTGGAACCTGCTGACCTGGCTGAAGGGCCTGCCCTCCAGCTCCTCCCACGCGCTGTACGGCGGTCTGATCGGTGCCACCGTGGTCGGCGCCGGCATCAACGGCGTGAACTTCGCGACCGTACTGTCCAAGATCGTCATTCCGGCCGTCGCCTCCCCGATCGTGGCCGGCCTGGCCGCCTGGGGCGCCACCAAGCTGGCGTACCTGCTGACCCGGGGCACCGACGAGAAGACCAGCGACAAGGGCTTCCGCAAGGGCCAGATGTTCTCGGCCTCGCTGATCTCGCTCGCCCACGGCACCAACGACGCCCAGAAGACCATGGGCATCATCACCCTGACCCTGGTCTCCGCCGGCGCCCTGCACAAGGGTGCGACGCCGCCTGTCTGGGTGATCGCCGGCGCCGGTGCGGCCATCGCGCTCGGTACCTACATGGGTGGCTGGCGGATCATCCGCAGCATGGGCTCGGGCCTGGCCGACATCCGTCCGCCGCAGGGCCTGTCCTCCGAGAGCGCCGCCGCCACGGTCATCCTGACCTCCTCCGCCATGGGCTACGGCCTGTCCACCACCCAGGTCTGCTCCGGCGGCATCATGGGCGCCGGTCTCGGCGGCCGTAACCCCCGGCTGAACTGGGCGATGGCCCGCCGCATGGTCTACACCTGGGGCCTGACCCTGCCCGCCGCCGCCGTCGTCTCCGGTCTCGCCGCCGTGGTCGTGGACCAGGGCACCTGGGGCATCGTCCTGATCGGCGCGGCCCTGGTGCTCGGCTCCGGCTCGATGTACCTCATCTCCCGCCGCCAGCCGGTGCACGCGGGCAACGTCAACGACGTGACCCCGGTCACCGCCACCGAGACCGTCGAGGTCACCCCCGCCGGCCCCGTCACCACCCCGACCGCCGCCTCGACCACCGTCGCGGCCTGAGACCGGAAGGCAGTCACTCATGAGCGTCAGCATCAAGTGGGCCGCCCTGGCCCAGACCGCGGGCGTCAGCTTCGCCGTCACCATCGCCGTGGTCGCGGTCTTCTCGGTCGGCGTCCTCGCCCTCTGCCGCCGCGAGGCGGCCCTGGAGACCGCCGGCACCGGCGGCGCCACCGCGGGCAAGGGCAGCCTGGCACTCGCGTCGGTCTGCTTCACCGCCTGCGCGGGCGCCGTCCTCTACGGCCTCAGCCTCATCGCCGGCTGAGCCGCGACAGCCGCGACAGCCGCGCCGAGGCGGACGGGACGGCAGCCACGCCGCACTGAGCCGGAAGCGCAAGCCGCACCTTCAGGGGCGCGGGGAACACGCGCGCACGACCATGCACCTCCGTCGAGGGCTGGCCGCGCGCGTTCCCCGCGCCCCTGAGTGCTGTCGGGCCGCCCTGGCGCCTACCTCCCACAGAAGGGGGGCCCACACGACCCCGAGCGCCGCACAGGACCGGTCCCCGGCGAGCCAGTCCCGCCGAAGCCCTCAGAGGGGCGCTCACGCAGCCCCCACGCCCGGGCGTGCACCGGCACTACCCGCCCCTGTCTCAGCGGCGAAGGCCCGCTCACACGCCCCCGAAGCCCGGCGACTTCTCCCGGGTATGGGGACGGCCCGGGGCACCGTCCGTGGCGCCCCGGGCCGTCCCAGCACCCGGCTCCGGTTCTCAGTCCTTGACGAGGTTCTCAGTCCTTGACGAGCTGCAGGTCCGCCCGGCGCACGGGTGCCTCCTCCTGACGGGTCCGCAGCGGCACCTCGCGGATCAGCAGCACCACCGAGAAGGCCACCAGCGCGAACGGCGCGGCCACCAGGAAGACCTCCGCCACCCCGTGCCCGAAGGCGTCGGTGACCAGCGGCACCACCGGCTTGGGCAGCTTGTGCAGATCGGGGATCTCCCCGCCGCCGGCCGCGGCCGCGGGGTTGATGTGCGCGGCGATCAGATTCTCGGTCAGGTGGTGGGTGACCCGGTTGGAGAGCAGGGCGCCGAGCGCTGTGACACCCATCGCACCGCCCATGGTCCGGAAGAAGGTGACCGCCGAGCTGGCCGCGCCGAGCTCCTGGCGCGGGACGGTGTTCTGCACCGCCAGGACCAGGTTCTGCATGGTCAGACCGAGACCGATCCCGGTCAGCGCCATGAAGAGGGCGAGCATCGGGTAGGCGGTGTTGTCCCGGATGGTGCCCAGCAGCCCGAAGCCGGCCGCGAGCAGGAAGGTCCCGGAGACCAGGTACGCCTTCCACTTGCCGTACCTGGTGATCAGCCGCCCGGCCACGGTGGAGGAGACGGCCAAGCCGAGGATCATCGGCAGGGTCATGATCCCGGCCATGGTCGGCGACTTCTCCCGGGCCAGCTGGAAGTACTGGCTCAGGAAGGTGGTGGCGCCGTACATCCCGATTCCGACCAGGGCGCTGGCGATCGCGGCCAGCGAGACGGTCCGGTAGCGGAACAGACCGAGCGGGATGATCGGCTCGGCAGCCCGGCTCTCGACCAGGACGAAGAGCGCGGCCAGCGCCAGGCCGCCCGGCACCATGACGGCGGTCTGCCAGGAGATCCAGGCGTAGTTCTGGCCGGCCAGGCTGATCCAGATCATCAGCAGGCTGACGGCGCCGGCGATCAGCAGCGAGCCCAGGTAGTCGATCTTCACCTTGCGCTTGGCGACCGGCAGCTTCAGCGTCCGCTGCAGCACCAGGATGGCGATCAACGAGAACGGGATGCCGACGTAGAAGCACCAGCGCCAGCCGAGCCAGCTGGTGTCCACGATGACGCCGCCGATCAGCGGGCCACCGATGGTGGCCAGCGCGAAGACGGCGCCGAAGTAGCCGCTGTAGCGGCCGCGCTCACGCGGCGGGACCATCGCAGCCAGGCAGATCTGGCCGAGTGCCGTGACACCGCCCGCTCCGATGCCCTGCAGGACCCGGCAGGCGACGAGCTCGCCGGTGTTCTGGGACAGGCCGGCCAGGGCGGACGACACGATGTAGATCACCAGCGCGACCTGGACCAGCAGCTTCTTGCTGACCAGGTCGGAGAGCTTGCCCCAGATCGGGGTGGAGGCGGTGAGCGAGAGCAGCGCGGCGGTGATCACCCAGGTGTACGCCGTCTGGCCGCCGTGCAGGTCGTTGAGGATCCGGGGCAGGGCGTTCGACACCACGGTCGAGGAGAGGACCGCGACGAACAGACCGAGGAGCAGACCCGACAGGGCTTCCAGGACTTGGCGATGGTTCATGGATTCGGTCGGGGAAGCGCTCATCGGGATCCTCCACTGAGATTCGTTGCCTTAGGCAACCATAATTCGAGATGGTTGAATTTGGCAACCTTCTTTGGGGCAAAGCAAAGCCCGCCGGTCACGGCGGGCTGGATGCGAACGGAGCCGGAGCCTCAGGCTTCGAGCGACTCGGCGGTCAGGGCGTTGAAGCGCTGCAACAGCTCGCCGAACTGCCGCACGTCGACCGTCTCCCAGGTCCCCAGCATCGCCCGGAACTCGGCCATCCGCCGCCCCTTGGCCCGCAAGAAGCGCTCGGAACCGTCCTCGGTGAGCGAGACCAGCGAGGAGCGCCGGTCCAGCGGATCGACCTCGCGCGCGACCAGACCAAGCGCCTCGAGCACCTTGACCTGACGACTGATGGTGGCCTTGCCCACCCCGAAGTGCACGCCGATGTCGGTCAT
This sequence comes from Kitasatospora sp. NPDC001175, assembly GCF_053598215.1. Taxonomy (NCBI): domain Bacteria; kingdom Bacillati; phylum Actinomycetota; class Actinomycetes; order Kitasatosporales; family Streptomycetaceae; genus Kitasatospora; species Kitasatospora sp. NPDC001175. Next base: position 101,698 of record NZ_JBSFJU010000011.1, read on the forward strand.
CCGCACCCGCCCGGCAGCCTCGATGAAGGCCATCATGCTGTAGGCGACGCCCTCCAGCTGCGGATGCACCAGCCGGGACATGTCCGCCGCGCGGGCCCGGCCGCGCCGGAACAGCAGCGCGACCTCGCGCTCGACCGCCTGGAACGCCTCTTCGGCAGCCGCCTCGTCACTCATGGCGACAAGTATCCCGCAGACCGCGCGAGATCCCCCCAGCCCGAGAACTGCTTCACGACATGAAGTATCATCCTCATGAAGTATCCGTTTTGACCGCGTTCTCGATCAGTAAGGGGAGAGAGTCGATGGCCGGCCCGGACCAAGGGTTCCTCGCAGAACTGAAGGACGCGGTGAAGCCCCGCGCCGCGCTCATGGTGATCGCCGTACTGCTGCTCCAGCTCGGCTTCATCACCTCGTACGTCGGTGCCCTGCACCACCCGACCCCGCACCAGCTGTCGATCTCCGTCGTCGCGCCGCCGCAGGTCAGCCCGAAGCTGGTCGCGGGCCTCGAGTCGGTACCGAACGACGCGGTCAAGGCGGGCGCGGTGGAGAGTCCGCAGGCGGCGACCGACCTGCTCAAGGACCAGAAGATCTACGCGGCCCTGGTGTTCAACCCGAAGGGCACCGAGGACACCCTGCTGGTCGCCAGTGCCCGCAGCGCGTCCGTCGCCACCGCTGCCGAGCAGATCGTCACCGGCCTGGAGAAGACCCAGAACCGCACCGTGAAGATCCAGGACGTGGCCCCGCTGGCGGCGGGCGACGGCCGGGGGCTCTCCTCCTTCTACCTGGTCGTCGGCTGGTGCGTCGGCGGCTACCTGGTCGCCTCGATCCTCGGCATCAGCGCGGGCGCCCGGCCCGCCAACCGCCACCGGGCGCTGATCCGCCTCGGCGCCCTCGCGCTCTACTCGGTCGCGGCCGGGATCGGCGGCACGATCCTCGTCGGCTCGGTCCTGGGCGCCCTGCCGGGCTCCAGCGCGGAGCTGATCGGCCTCGGCAGCCTGGTGGTCTTCGCGACCGGGGCGATCACCATGGCCCTGCAGTCGCTGTTCGACGTCATCGGCATCGGCCTGGCGGTACTGATCTTCGTGGTGCTCGGCAACCCGAGTGCGGGCGGCGTCTACGCTCCGCCACTGCTGCCCCCGTTCTGGCGGGCCATCGGCTCCTGGATCCCCAACGGTGCGGGCACGGACGCGACCCGTTCGATCGCCTACTTCGACAGCACCAACATCGCCGCTCCGCTGCTGGTGCTCGGCGCCTGGGCCGTGCTCGGCATCGCCGTCACGATGCTCGCGGTGCTCCGCGGTCCCCGTGGCGGCCGCGAACTGGCCAACTGACGGACCGTAGGTCCAACAGGTCTGAGGCCCCCTCCCCCTGCACACCGCGCCGGGGCAGGGGGCCTCAGACGCGTTCGTGCTTCTGCTGCGGCCTGCGCCGTTCCCCGGCGGCCGGCGGCGACTCGGGCAGGAACACCCAGCGCTTCATCGCCCAGTACCTGAAGGCCATCGCCAGCAGCGTGCCGAGGATCATTCCACTGACGAAGTCGGCCACCTCCTGGGTGAAGGCGCTGACGTCCGGTTCGCGCAGGTCCAGCACATAGCGGGAGACGGCCAGCGGGGCGTCGTTCACCAGGATCGCCACCCCGCTGACCACGAAGAAGAGCAGGGCCTCGCGCTGCCGGCCGTTGGTCCGGAAGGACCACTGCCGGTTGAGGACGTAGGAGACGACGGTCGCGATCACGGTCGCGACGGTGAGCGCGGCCACCGGCTTGGCATGCAGCACCGTGAGCTTCAGCGCGAAGTTGACGGCCATGGTGAGCAGGAAGCAGGTGCCGCCCACCACCAGGAACTTCACCAGCTTGCGGTGCCGTACCAGGAAGGGGTGCAGCCGGGCCGGAACCAGGGCCAGGGCCCGCTGAGTAGGTGACGGCATTTCGGCAGTGTCGCACGCTGGGGTTTCGTGCCGGTACCCCGCAGACCCGCCCGGGGCATTACCGCCTGGTTGCCCTTGCGCCCGCCGGACGGGCCCGCTATCCGGCGGCCCGCCGCGTTCCGCAGCACCCCGGTCTCCTGGTCCGTCCCGGCGCAGTAATTAGGGGTACGGGGTCGACTCACCCTGCGGGCGCCCGGAGCTGGCAGGCGGTCAGCATGCTTCGCCGTCAGGGGCGCGGGGAACCGCGCGACCGGCCCACCATGAAGGTGTGCGGCCGACCGAACAGGTCCCCGCGTCCCTGACGGACCCCCTCACGCCGCGGCGACCAGGACCTCCGCCGGCTCCAGGGCCAGCTTGAGCACCTCGCGGACGTCGCCCACCGGGTGGACGGTGAGGCGGTCCAGTACCTCGGCCGGGACGTCGTCCAGGTCGGGCTCGTTGCGCCTGGGGATGATCACCGTGGTGATCCCGGCCCGGTCGGCGGCGAGCAGCTTCTGCTTCACCCCGCCGATCGGCAGCACACGGCCGGTCAGCGAGACCTCGCCCGTCATCGCGACGTCCGTCCGGACCTTGCGGCCGGAGAGCAGCGAGGCCAGTGCGGTGGTCATGGTGATCCCCGCACTGGGCCCGTCCTTGGGGATGGCTCCGGCCGGGATGTGCAGGTGGACGCCCCGGTCGCGCAGGTCGGTGACCGGCAGCTCCAGCTCGGCGCCGCGCGAGCGCAGGAAGGAGAGCGCGATGTGCGCGGACTCCTTCATCACGTCGCCCAGCTGACCGGTCAGGGTGAGGCCGGTGCCGCCCGTCTCGGCGTCGGCCAGTGACGCCTCGATGTAGAGGACGTCGCCTCCGGCGCCCGTCACCGCGAGGCCGGTGGCCACGCCGGGGACGGCGGTGCGCCGCTCGGTGGGCTCCTGGGCGGACTCGGGGATGTGGTGCGGCCGCCCGATCAGCGCCCGCAGGTCGTCGGCACCGATGGCGGCGGGCAGCTCGCGCTCGCCCAACTCGCTCTGCGCGGCGACCTTCCGCAGGATGCGGGCGATCGAGCGCTCCAAGTTCCTTACGCCGGCCTCCCGGGTGTACTCGCCGGCCAGCCGGCGCAGGGCGGCCTCGTCCACCGAGACCTCCTCACCGGTCAGCCCGGCCTTCTCCAGCTGCCGGGGCAGCAGGTGGTCGCGGGCGATGACGACCTTCTCGTCCTCGGTGTAGCCGTCCAGGCGGACCAGCTCCATCCGGTCCAGTAGCGGCTCGGGGATGGCCTCCAGCACATTGGCGGTGGCCAGGAAGACCACGTCGGAGAGGTCCAGCTCGACCTCCAGGTAGTGGTCGCGGAAGGTGTGGTTCTGAGCCGGGTCGAGGACTTCGAGCAGCGCGGCCGCCGGGTCGCCCCGGTAGTCCGAGCCGACCTTGTCGATCTCGTCCAGCAGGACCACCGGGTTCATCGCCCCGGCCTCCTTGATGGCGCGCACGATACGGCCGGGGAGTGCGCCGACGTAGGTGCGCCGGTGGCCACGGATCTCCGCCTCGTCCCGGACGCCGCCGAGTGCCACCCGGACGAACTTCCGACCCATCGCACGGGCGACCGACTCACCGAGCGAGGTCTTTCCCACCCCGGGCGGGCCGACCAGGGCCAGCACCGCACCCCCACGGCGGCCGCCGACCAGGCCGAGCCCGTGGTCGGCCCGGCGCTTGCGCACGGCCAGGTACTCGACGATCCGGTCCTTCACGTCGGCCAGGCCCGCGTGGTCGGCGTCCAGCACCGCACGGGCACCGGCGATGTCGTAGGAGTCCTCGCTGCGCTCGTTCCAGGGGAGTTCGAGGACGGTGTCCAGCCAGGTGCGGATCCAGGAGCCCTCGGGTGACTGGTCGCTGGCGCGCTCCAGCTTGTCCACCTCCTTGAGGGCGGCCTCTCGGACCTTCTCGGGAAGGTCGGCGGCCTCCACCCGGGCCCGGTAGTCGCCCTCCTCGTCGACCGCCTCGCCGTTCAGCTCGGCCAGCTCCTTGCGGACCGCCTCCAGCTGCCGACGGAGCAGGAACTCCTTCTGTTGCTTGGCCACGCCCTCCTCGACGTCCTTGCGGATGGTGTCGTTGACCTCCTCCTCGGCGAGGTGGTCGCGCAGCAGCGTCAGCGCGTACTCCAGCCGGGCCAGCTGGTCCGCCTCCAGCAGCACCTTGAGCTTCTGCTCGGCGGTGGCGAAGGGCGCGTACCCGATGTTGTCGGCGAGCTCGCCCACGTCCTCCGTCTGGGCCACCCGGTCGACGATCTGCCAGGCCCCTCGCTTGCGCAGCCACTTCGTGGAGAGCGACTTGTACTCCTTGACCAGCTCGGCGGCCCGGCCGGCCACCGGCAGCCCCGGGTCGGACTCGCGGAACGGGCTGGTCTCCACCCAGAGCGCGGCACCCGGCCCAGTCGTACCGGCACCGATCCGTACCCGGCGGACGGCGCGGACCAGGGCTGCCGGGTCGCCGTCGGCGAGCCGGCCGACCTGCTCGACGGTGGCCAGGGTGCCGACCGCCGCGTACGAGCCGTCCAGCCTGGGCACCAGCAGGACCTGCGGCTTCACACCGCCCGCCGCACCCGCCCTGGCCGCCTCCACGGCGGCGCGCACCTCGGTGGCGGACAGGTCCAGCGGGACCACCATGCCCGGCAGCACCACTTCGTCGTCGAGTGGCAGTACGGGCAGGGTGAGCGAAGCGGACGTCGATGCCATGATCTCTCCCCAGTCAGCGAACTTGAGTTGACCTGACTAAGGATTGGAGGCATCGGGATGTTCCCAGCGCCGCGTTCGCCCTGAGCGAACGACTCGACCGCGGGAAGCCCGAGCAGCGGGACGCACCGAGCCGCACCGCTCAGAACACGGAGGAAACGGCCACCCCGCGACGGCGCACGACCCCGCTCGCGGCTCGCCGCACCGCCACGGCGCCGCCCGACCGGGGCCTACGCTCGCGCCACCGCGGGTTGCTCGCACAACTCCTCGCGCCCCTGGAACGCTTCGCTGCGCGGCCCGCCGCGCCGCAGCCATCGCCAGAGCGAGATACCGACCAGCAGGGCCGCCGGATGGCCGACACCGGTGACCAGGTCCCGGTCGGCGAGGATGCCGTGCCCGATCACGGCGGCCGCCCCGGCCAGCGCCACGAGCCGCCAGGGCGCCCGGAGCAGTCCGGCGAGCGCGCCGAGACTGGCCAGCACGCCGTAGCTGACGCCGATGTCGAGACTGTCCAGGGCGTCGGAGCCGAGCCGGCCCGAGGCCACGGCGACCGCGACGACCAGTTGCGAAAGCAGGGTGGCCAGGATGTGCCCGGCGGCGAAGACGCCCACCGCCCGCCACCCGCCGACCCGCCGTTCCAGCGGCGCCACGGTGACGGCGAAGGCCCACAGGTACGGCATCCAGACCGGTCCGGCGACCCACAGTCCGCTGAGCAGTAGGGGCAGCACCGTCCGGTGCAGCAGGTTGTGCCCGTCAGTGCTGGAGAACGCCTGGAGCCGGTACACCAGGGCCGGATCGGCGACATGGGAGAAGAGGGCGATGCCGAGCAGCACCAGCAGATAGCCGAACGCGAAGGGATTGCGCCGGGGGGTGGGCACCAGCCGCCGCACCAGGGCCGGCAGGTCGCTCACCGCCGGCCGTCCGACCCACCGCTCACCTGCCACGCCAGCTCCCCGCCCACACCCGACAGCACGCCCGCGACCGCGCGCGGGCCAACGACCCACCGGCCCCCCAGGCCGCCTGCGGCACCGCCCAGCGGCTCCGCATCCCGCCTCCGCTCCAGGTCGTGCGGGCCGAGTGGCATTGTCGTGCCCACGTTACGTCGAGCTCCTGAGAGCCTGCTGGGAGGGACCTGTGAAGATCACGCCACACCGGGCCGGACACCCTCCCCACCTTGGTCCGTACCAGCCCTTTGTTTACGGACAAGTAGTCACTTCGCAATGAAGTGTGCCATCCGTTCGAGGGCATACGCACCGTTACGGTCGATATTTTTGCCGGGTAAGGTATCGCCCCGTACCCAATCCCGGGCAGGTCTCCGGCCCCGGCCAACAGGCCGGTTGTATCCGGTTCACCTGCCGGGATGCTCGCAGTGTCCGTACGCTGCGATGAGAGCGGAGGGCTCGCAGACCCACACCTGCGGGCCTTTCCTTCCGGTGCCGACGGCGGACGGCATTTCGGGTGGACCGCGGGCCCGAACACGGCCCATGACGGAACAAGACGACTACGAGCGGAGCCCGCTGTCCCCACAGGCAGTCGGCCCGCAGCCCTGGGGGCGGTGGCGTGACCGTGACAGAAATTCAGCAGGAGAGCACCGGCACTGGCAGTCCGGTGACCACACAGCGACGGGTGCTCGTCGTCGAGGACGAGCCGACGATCGCCGAGTCGATCGCGGCCCGGCTCGGCGCCGAGGGCTTCAAGGTCGCCGTGGCCCACGACGGCCCCGGCGCGGTGGACGGCTTCCACACCTGGCAGCCGGACCTGGTGGTCCTCGACGTGATGCTGCCCGGCTTCGACGGCCTTGAGGTGTGCCGCCGGATCCAGGCCCAGCGCCCGGTGCCGGTCCTGATGCTGACCGCACGGGATGACGAGACGGACCTGCTGGTCGGCCTCGGCGTCGGCGCGGACGACTACATGACCAAGCCGTTCTCGATGCGGGAACTGGCGGCCCGGGTCAACGTGCTGCTGCGCCGCGTGGAGCGGGCCCAGCAGGCGGCCAGGACGCCCGCGCTCGGCTCCCTGCGCTTCGGCGAGCTGGAGATCGACCACGTCCAGCGCCGGGTGCGACTGGGCAGCGGCGACGTCCACCTGACGCCGACCGAGTTCGACCTGCTCGCCTGCCTGGCCGCCCAGCCGCGCGCCGTGCTCACCCGCGAGCAGCTGCTGGCCGAGGTCTGGGACTGGACCGACGCCTCCGGCACCCGCACCGTCGACAGCCATGTCAAGGCACTGCGCCGCAAGATCGGCGCCAGCTGGATCCGCACGGTGCACGGGGTCGGGTACGCCCTGGAGGCACCGCTCTCCTAGCCGAACCGGCGCTTGGGCCACCGGGGGGCCCAGGTCCGGCAGGTCGGGGGACGACGCAGGGACGACATGACCTTTCCACAGCAACGCAACGGGGCGACCCAGGCGCGGCACCACGAGGCGGACACCGCCGCACAGCCGCGCCGTGGTCTGCTGGCGCGCGCCGCCAGCCGCATCTGGACGGACATCCGCCCGCTCGACCCGGTCCGCTCCATCAAGGGCAAGCTGGCCCTGCTGGTGAGCGTGTCGGTCTTCCTGGCCACCGGTATGGCGGTGGTCGCGATCCGGTCGGAGACCCAGATCCGGATCATCATGATCTTCTCGATGATCGCCTCGCTGCTCTTCATGCAGTTCCTGGCGCACGGGCTGACCGCGCCGCTGCGCGCCATGACCGCCGCCGCCCGGGCCATGGCGAGCGGCGACTACAGCGCCCGGGTGGAGGTCTCCTCCCGGGACGAGGTCGGTGAGCTGGCCGCCACCTTCAACCGGATGGCCGCCGACCTGGAGGCCGCCGACCGGCACCGCCGCGAGCTGGTCGCCAACGTCTCGCACGAGCTGCGCACACCGATCGCCGCGCTGCGCGCCGTGCTGGAGAACGTGGTGGACGGCGTCGTCCAGCCCAATCCGAAGACCCTGGGCGCCGCCCTGGAGCAGACCGAACGCCTCGGTCGACTGGTCACCCACCTGCTGGACCTCTCCAAGCTGGACGACGGCGTGGTGCCGCTGGACGCCCGCCCCTTCGAGGTGCGGCCCTTCCTGGACGGCGTGCTGCGCGGCGTCACCGTGGACGGGGCCACGGCCGGCGGCGCGTACGCCAGGCGCGACGACGTGACCCTGCGCCTGGACGTCAGCCCGGCCGACCTGACCGGTGTCGCCGACACCGAGCGGCTGCACCAGGTGGTCGCCAACCTGGTGGACAACGCCTGCAAGCACTCCCCCACCGGTGGCGCCGTGACGGTCCGGGCCAGGGCCGGGGAGCAGCCGGGCGCCCTGCTGCTGGAGGTCGAGGACCAGGGCCCGGGCATCCCGGTGCAGGACCGCAGCCATGTCTTCGAGCGGTTCGGCCGCAGCGGCACGGCAACCGCCCAGGGGCCGGGCAGCGACGGCGGAACCGGCCTGGGGCTGGCAATCGCCCGCTGGGCGGTGGACCTGCACGGTGGCCGGATCCAGGTGGCCGAGACGGCCGAGGGCTGCCGGATCGAGGTCGCCCTGCCCGGCACCGGAACGGCCGAGGAGCCGGACGAACCCGCTGTGAGCTGATCGCCGCGATCTGTCACAGAACTGGGACACTAGGCGTCCGGCCCTGCCCTGCCCCGCGTGTCATCGGGCAGCGACCTGCGGTATTGTCCGATTTTGTGGGGGTTTCAGCCCAGCGAGAGGACGTCCGCCTACCCGCTGGCCGAGAGTTCTAACGCAGGTTTTCAGCCAAATTGCAGGTTGGTACTGTGATCTGGACGACGCCTCCCGGCTGGGGACTGCGCGATCACTGTTCGGAGGCGTAGCCTTAATCCCCGCTGTCCACCATCCCAAAAGGAAGCGGAAGAGGGCGGTTGCCCCGTGTCGCCACACCCTGAAACCCCTGTCAGCTCGGCAAGCTCCACTGGCTTCGGCCCCAACGAGTGGCTCGTCGACGAGATCTACCAGCAGTACCTCCAGGATCCCAACTCGGTCGACCGAGCCTGGTGGGACTTTTTCGCCGACTACAAGCCCGGTACCGAGGTGACTCCAGTGACCCAGGCCGCAACCCCGGCCGGCCCCGCGCCGACCACCGTTGCTGCTCCCGCCGCCCCCGCTGCCGCTGCCGTGGCGCCCGCCCCCGCTGCACCGGCCGCGCCGGTGCAGCCGGCGCCCGCGCCGCTCGCCGCAGCCCCCGCCGCGCCGCCCGCGCCCAAGGCCGCCGCCCCGGCCGCGCCCGCGCCGGCCGCGGAGGGCCCCGAGCTGATCCAGCTGCGCGGTCCGGCCAAGGCCGTCGCCAGCAACATGGACGCCTCGCTGGAGGTGCCGACCGCGACCTCGGTGCGCGCGGTCCCGGCCAAGCTGCTGATCGACAACCGCATCGTCATCAACAACCACCTGCAGCGCGCCCGTGGCGGCAAGGTCTCCTTCACCCACCTGATCGGCTACGCCCTGGTCCAGGCCGTCAAGGCCAACCCGGGCATGAACTACAGCTACCAGGTGAAGGACGGCAAGGCCTACCTGGTCAAGCCCGAGCACGTGAACCTGGGCCTGGCCATCGACCTGGTCAAGCCGAACGGTGACCGCCAGCTGGTCGTCGCGGCCATCAAGAAGGCCGAGACGCTGGACTTCTTCGGCTTCTGGCAGGCCTACGAGGACATCGTCCGCCGCGCCCGCGCCAACAAGCTGACCATGGACGACTTCACCGGCGTCACGGTCTCGCTGACCAACCCCGGTGGCATCGGCACCGTCCACTCGGTCCCGCGCCTGATGCAGAACCAGGGCACCATCGTCGGTGTCGGCGCCATGGAGTACCCGGCCGAGTTCCAGGGCTCCTCCCCGGAGACGCTGGCCCGCCTGGGCGTCTCCAAGATCATGACGCTCACCTCGACCTACGACCACCGGGTCATCCAGGGTGCCGCCTCCGGTGAGTTCCTGCGCTCGATCCACCAGCTGCTGCTGGGCGAGCACAACTTCTACGACGAGGTCTTCGAGTCCCTTCGGATCCCGTACGAGCCGGTCCGCTGGGCGACCGACGTCGCCGCCACCCACGAGGACGAGGTCAACAAGACCGCCCGCGTGATGGAGCTGATCCACGCCTACCGCGTGCGCGGCCACCTGATGGCGGACACCGACCCGCTGGAGTACAAGCAGCGCCGGCACCCGGACCTGGACGTGGTCTCGCACGGCCTGACCCTGTGGGACCTGGAGCGCGAGTTCGCGGTCGGCGGCTTCGGCGGCCAGAAGATGATGAAGCTCCGCGACATCCTCGGCCTGCTGCGCAACACCTACTGCCGCACCGTCGGCATCGAGTACATGCACATCCAGGACCCGAAGCAGCGCAAGTGGCTGCAGGAGCGCCTGGAGAAGCCGTACACCAAGCCCGAGCGCGAGGAGCAGCTGCGCATCCTGCGCCGGCTGAACTCCGCCGAGGCCTTCGAGACCTTCCTGCAGACCAAGTACGTCGGGCAGAAGCGTTTCTCGCTGGAGGGCGGCGAGTCGCTCATCCCGCTGCTGGACGCCACCATCGACGCCGCCGCCGAGCACCGCCTGGACGAGGCCGTCATCGGCATGGCCCACCGCGGCCGCCTGAACGTGCTGGCCAACATCGTCGGCAAGCCGTACGGCAAGATCTTCGGCGAGTTCGAGGGCAACCTCGACCCGAAGTCGATGCACGGCTCCGGCGACGTGAAGTACCACCTGGGCGCCGAGGGCACCTTCACCGGCCTGGACGGCGAGACCATCAAGGTCTCGCTCGCTGCGAACCCCTCCCACCTGGAGGCCGTGGACCCGGTCGTCGAGGGCATCGCCCGCGCCAAGCAGGACATCCTGGACCAGGGCGGCACCACCTTCCCGGTGCTGCCGATCCAGATCCACGGTGACGCGGCCTTCGCCGGCCAGGGCGTCGTCGCGGAGACCCTGAACATGTCGCAGCTGCGCGGCTACCGCACCGGCGGCACCGTGCACGTCGTGGTGAACAACCAGGTCGGCTTCACCGCCGCCCCGGCGTCCAGCCGCTCCTCGATGTACTGCACCGACGTGGCCCGCATGATCGAGGCCCCGATCTTCCACGTGAACGGCGACGACCCGGAGGCCGTGGTCCGCGTCGCGCGGCTCGCCTTCGAGTTCCGCCAGACGTTCCACAAGGACGTCGTGATCGACCTCATCTGCTACCGCCGCCGCGGTCACAACGAGGCCGACAACCCGTCGTTCACCCAGCCGCTGATGTACGACCTGATCGACAAGAAGCGCTCGGTGCGCAAGCTGTACACCGAGGGCCTGATCGGCCGTGGCGACATCACCATGGAAGAGGCGGAGCAGGCGCTCCAGGACTTCCAGGGCCAGCTGGAGAAGGTCTTCTCCGAGGTCCGCGCGGCCGCCACCGCCCCGGCTCCGGCCGCCAACGGCAAGCCGGTCGCCGACTTCCCGGTCTCCATCCAGACCGCCATCTCCGAGGAGATGGTGAAGCGGATCGCCGCCTCGCAGGTCAACCTGCCGGACTGGCTGACCGTCCACCCGCGTCTGCTGCCGCAGCTGCAGCGCCGCGCCGCCTCGGTCGAGGACAACACCATCGACTGGGCGATGGGCGAGACGCTCGCCATCGGCTCGCTGCTGATGGAGGGCCACCCGGTCCGCCTGGCCGGCCAGGACAGCCGCCGCGGCACCTTCGGCCAGCGCCACGCGGTCCTGATCGACCGCAATACCGGCGAGGACTACACCCCGCTGCTGTACCTGACCGAGGACCAGGCCCGTTACACCGTCTACGACAGCCTGCTGTCGGAGTACGCGGCGATGGGCTTCGAGTACGGCTACTCGCTGACCCGCCCGAACGCGCTGGTCATGTGGGAGGCGCAGTTCGGTGACTTCGTCAACGGCGCGCAGACCATGGTGGACGAGTACATCGCCTCCGCCGAGCAGAAGTGGGGCCAGCACTCCGGCGTCACCCTGCTGCTGCCGCACGGCTACGAGGGCCAGGGCCCGGACCACTCGTCCGCCCGCCCGGAGCGCTTCCTCCAGCTGTGCGCGCAGAACAACATGACGGTCGCGATGCCGACGCTGCCGTCGAACTACTTCCACCTGCTGCGCTGGCAGGCGCACAACCCGCACCACAAGCCGCTGGTCGTCTTCACCCCGAAGTCGATGCTGCGCCTGAAGGCGGCGGCGTCGGCCACCTCGGAGTTCCTCTCCGGCTCGTTCCGCCCGGTCATCGGCGACACCACCGTGAACCCGGCGAACGTGCGCAAGGTGGTCATCACCTCCGGCAAGTTCTACTACGACCTGGAGGCGGCCCGCGCCGAGCGCGGCGTCACCGACACCGCGATCGTCCGGATGGAGCGGCTCTACCCGCTGCCGGTGGCCGAACTCCAGGAGGAGCTGGCCCGCTACGGCGACAACGTCCAGTTCATCTGGGCGCAGGAGGAGCCGGCCAACCAGGGTGCCTGGCCGTTCATCGCGATGAACCTGGTCGACCACCTGCAGGTCGTCATCGGCCGCAGCGCGGGCGGTGGCGCCCGCCTGCTCCGCGTCGCCCGCCCGGCCTCCTCGGCCCCCGCGGTCGGCTCGGCCAAGCGGCACGCCGCCGAGCAGCAGGCTCTCCTCGACGAGGTCTTCAGCCTCTGAGTCGACGGCCTCGCAAGGCACTGAAGGGCCCGGTCCCCGCTCCGGCGGGGGCCGGGCCCGCGGCTATCCTGACCAGGTCAATTCCCATCGGAGCGGAGCGCAGAACCGTGTACTTCACCGACCGAGGCATCGAGGAACTGGAGAACCGGCGCGGCGAGGAGGAGGTCACCTTCGAGTGGCTGGCCGAGCGGCTGCGGGAGTTCGTCGACCTCAACCCCGACTTCGAGATCCCGGTCGAGCGGCTGGCCACCTGGCTGGCCCGGCTGGACGACGAGGACGAGGACTGATCCGCGCGGCATCGAGGGCCCGGAGGCAACCGCCTGCCGGGCCCTCGGCGTGCGTGCGGTCGGGGCTGCCCCTACGGGAGAGACCGCCGCCCCTGCGGGAGAGACCAGGGTCGGGGCGACCTTGACTTGGCCGTTACGCGATATATCGTCTTAGGCAGGTAGACGCGATACATCGCGAAACGCTCAACGGGAGGCGACAGCACCATGAACCAGTGGACGGTCAGCGAGCCGCAGCGCATCGGCTTCGACGGACAGCAGGTCGACACCCTGCACGTGCGTACCATCGGCGGCGCGGTCAACGTCGTCGCCACCGAGGGCCCGGCCCGCCTGGAGGTCACCGAGCTGGAGGGTGAGCCGCTGCTGGTCAGCCTGGAGGACGGCGTCCTCACCGTGACCTACAAGGACCTCAGCTGGAGCGAGTTCGGCGAGGCCGTGAAATCGGTGCAGTCGGTCAAGTACTTCTTCGCCTCGCTGCGCCGCAAGCGCCGGGCCGTCGTCTCGCTGGCCGTCCCGGCCGGCGCCGAGGTCAAGGTCGGCACCGTCTCGGCCGACGCCACCGTCTCCGGGTTCACCGGCAAGGTCTCGGTGAACGGCGCCAGCGGTGAGACCACCCTCGTCGGCCTCACCGGCCGGACCGACGCCAACACCGTCTCCGGCGACGTGGACGCCCAGTCGGTGGCCGGCGAGTTGCGGGTCAACACCGTCTCCGGCCGGGTCACACTGGTCGCCGGCGAGGCCGAGAAGGTCCAGGCCAACTCCGTCAGCGGCGACGTCACCCTCGACCTGGACGTCGAGACCGCCGCCGACATCCGCGTCACCACCGTCAGCGGCGCGGTCGGCGTCCGGCTGCCCTCGCTCGCCGACACCCAGGTCGAGGCCGGCACCACCAGCGGCGACCTGACCAGCACCTTCGACGAACTCAAGCTCGGCGGCACCTGGGGCGCCAAGAAGCTCTCCGGCCAGCTCGGCAGCGGCAGCGGCAGGCTCCAGGTCACCACCGTCTCCGGCGCGGTGACGGTGCTCCGCCGCCCCGAGCCGGACGACCGCCCCAACCTGGTGAAGGAACTCCCCTCCGCCGGCACTCAGGAGGCATGACATGACCCCCGTCTTCGGCCACGGCCGACTCCGGCTGTACCTGCTGAAGCTCCTGGACGAGGCCCCACGCCACGGCTACGAGGTGATCCGCCTGCTGGAGGAGCGCTTCCAGGGGCTGTACGCCCCCTCGGCCGGCACCGTGTACCCCCGGCTGGCGAAGCTGGAGAAGGAGGGCCTGGTCACCCACAGCACCGAGGGCGGCCGGAAGGTCTTCCGGCTCACCGACGCCGGGCGCGCCGAACTGGGCCTCCGCCAGGACGAATTGGCCGAGCTGGAGGTGGAGATCCGGGAGTCGGTGGCCCAGCTGGCCGGAGCGATCCGCGAGGACGTCCGGGACAGTGCCAAGGACCTGCGCGAGGAGCTCTGGGGCGCGGCCCGGCAGGCACCCAGGCCGCAGGCCGAGGGCGGGGGCCCGTGGGACGGCGCGTGGGGCGACAAGGAGTCCTGGCAGCGGGCCAAGGAGGAGTTCGCCCAGTTCAAGGCGCAGGCCAAGGAACAGGCCAAGCGGGCCAGGGAGCAGGAGCGGGCCGCCAAGGCGAAGGCCAAGGCAGCCGAGGACGAGGCCCGCAGGCTGCGCGAGCAGGCCAGGGCGGCCAGGTCCGCCGCACAGCAGGAGGCGCTGCGGATCAAGCGCCGGGTGGAGCAGCAGGTCCGCGAGGCCACCGCCCGCGGCGACTGGTCCACCGGGCTGGCCGAGGGGCTCTCCGAACTGACCCGCGGCCTGGCCGGGTTGGCGGACGCCGCCAAGTGGGGCCATTCCGCGGCGCCCGAGGAGGAGATCCGGATCACCCGGATCGACCTGGACAAGGAGAACGCCGGCGGCGAGGCCGCCGCGGACCTTCCCCCGTGGACCGTGGCCGACCCTTCGGCCGACCCCTCCCGGGAGTTGGAGCGCCTGCTCGACCGCTTCCGCGACCAGGTCAGGGACACCGCCCGGGACACCGGCGTGACCGCGACCCAACTCGCCGACTCCCGGGTCGTATTGGCGGCGGCGGCACAGCGCCTGCGCGACCTGCTCCACTGAGCGCCTTCCCAGGGGCGCGGTTTCCCCGCGCCCCTGCGGAACTGCCGCGTTCCCTCGGCGGGTTACGGCGTCAGGACCAGCTTGCCGAAGACGTCGCCCTTGGCGAGGCGGGCGAAGGCGTCCCGGGCCCCGGTGAGCGGGAACACGCTGTCGATCACCGGCCGGATGCCGGTGTTGACGCATAGCGAGAGCAACCCGGCGAGTTCGTCCTTGGTGCCCATGGTGGAGCCCGCCACGTTGAGCTCCAGGAAGAAGATCCGGTTCAGCTCGGTCGCCGGCGGGTTGTAGCCGGAGGTAGCGCCGGAGATGACGATGGTGCCACCGGGCTTGAGGGCCTTGACCGAGTGCGCCCAGGTGGCGGCGCCGACGGTCTCCATCACCGCGTCCACCCGCTCCGGCAGCCGGGCCCCGCTCTCGAACGCGGCGTCCGCGCCGAGCTCGACCGCCCGGGCCCGCTTGACCTCGTCCCGTCCGGTCACCCAGACCCGCAGCCCGGCCGCCTTGGCGAGGACCACCAGTGCGGTGGCCACCCCGCCGCCCGCGCCCTGGACCAGCACGGTGTCACCGGGCTTGACGCCCGCTTTGGTGAAGAGCATCCGGTAGGCCGTCAGCCAGGCGGTGGGCAGGCAGGCGGCCTGCTCGAAGGTGAGTTCGGCCGGCTTGGGCAGCAGGTTCCACGTCGGCACGGCGACCCGCTGGGCGAAGGTGCCCTGGTAGCGCTCGGTCAGCAGGGAGCGCGGTTCGTCGGGGCCGACCCCGTGGCCGCTCTGGCCGATCACGGAGTGGATGACCACCTCGTTGCCGTGCTCGTCCACCCCGGCGGCATCGCAGCCGAGGATCATCGGCAGCCGCTCCGCGGGCAGTCCCACGCCACGCAGTGACCACAGGTCGTGGTGGTTGAGGGTGGCGGCCTTCACCGTCACCACACTCCAGCCGGGTCGGGCCTGCGGTTCGGGGAGGTCCCCCAACTCCAGTGCGCTGAGCGGATCGTCGGCGTCGATACGTGCGGCATAGGCAGCGAACATGCCCCGGACGATAGCCGCGCCGGCCGTGGGCCGGAACCACGCGGAGGTGTGACCTCCACCGCGTGTCCCGGCCCAGCCGATTGGCCGGGGCGCTCCCACAGGTCCCGGGCCGCCTCCCGCGGGCGCTACCGCCGGGCGACGCCCTCGGCACGGGCGGCCTCGGCCACGGCCTTGGCGACCGCCGGGGCGACCCGCTCGTCGAACGGCGAGGGGATGACCTTCTGCGGCGTCAGCTCGTCGGCGACGACGGCGGCCAGTGCCTCGGCGGCGGCCAGCTTCATGCCCTCGGTGATCCGGCGGGCCCGGACCTGGAGGGCGCCGGCGAAGATGCCGGGGAAGGCCAGCACGTTGTTGATCTGGTTCGGGAAGTCGCTGCGCCCGGTGGCCACCACGGCCGCGTACTTGTGCGCGACCTCGGGGTGGATCTCCGGGTTGGGGTTGGCCATCGCGAAGACGAAGCAGCCATCGGCCATGGTGGCGACGACCTCCTCGGGCACCGTGCCGCCGGAGACCCCGATGAAGACGTCCGCGCCCGCGAGCGCCTCGGCCAGCGAGCCCTTGAGCCCGGCCTTGTTGGTCTGTGCGGCGATCTCGGCCTTGACGTCGGTGAGGTCCTCCCGGCCCTGGTGCACCACACCGCGCCGGTCGCAGACCGCCACGTCGCCGATGCCGGCCGCGACCAGCATCTTGGCGATCGCGATACCGGCCGCGCCCGCACCGGAGATGACGGCCCGCAGGTCACCGATCCGGCGGCCGGTCACCTTGGCGGCGTTCCGCAGCGCGGCGGTGGTGACGATCGCGGTGCCGTGCTGGTCGTCGTGGAAGACCGGGATGTCCAGGGCGTCCTGGAGCCGGCGCTCGATCTCGAAGCAGCGCGGGGCGGAGATGTCCTCCAGGTTGACGCCGCCGAAGGACGGGGCGAGCCGGACCACGGTCTCCACGATCTCGTCGACCTCGGTGCAGGCCAGCGCGATCGGGACCGCGTCCACGCCGCCGAACTGCTTGAAGAGGATCGCCTTCCCCTCCATCACCGGCAACGAGGCCTCCGGCCCGATGTCGCCGAGGCCGAGCACCGCGGTGCCGTCGGTGACCACCGCGACCACGTTGGACTTCCAGGTGTAGTCGTCCACCAGCTCGGGCTGCTCGGCGATGGCCGTGCAGACCCGGGCCACGCCGGGGGTGTAGGCGAGGGACAGATCGTCCGCGTCACGCACCGGCACCGTGGCGCGCACCTCCATCTTGCCGCCGCGGTGCAGTGCGAAGACCGCGTCGACGAGGTCGTCGCCCGCGGCGAAGCCGCTGGTCGGCTGGGCCTGGGTGTTCGGGTGGATGATCTCCGCTGCCACTATGACCTCTTCGTCATGATCGGCGAGGGCGCTCGGCCGGCGGCCGGCCCGCCCGGTCCGCCTCCCGGGGTCCGGGAGAAGCGGAAACCGGGTACGCGAGGCGTACCCGGAACCGGGTCGGAGCGCGGCCGTCGGGCGCGCCCTCTGGTGAGGGTTGGTTTTCTGCGCTGTGCTTCCGCTCTGCCAGAGCGTCATCCGGCCGGGGCCGGACCCTTGAGCCTAAGTCGGACAAAGGCGTCCTACCTACGCCTTTCTGTCCTCTTCACGCACTGGTCATCGCTTGATCACCACTTGACGACCGGGGGTTTCTCAAGTACCGGACGGCCGGCGGCGACACGGCGACCGAGCGCGCGCACTCGCAGGAGTGAACCCGGGCACGAAGGAAAGTCGGCGCTTGGGATCCAGAGTCGGCGTCGTCGACTTCCGGTCCTGCGCACCCCGGGCCTTCCCCCGCCCTATCGACGGAGACGGCCCGGCGGTCCGAGTTCTGTTCGGGGGTCACCCGCTAGCAGATTCTGGCACACCCCCCGTGCGTCGGGCAGATGGGGATGGCAGGATCCCCGTTTTAAGCCACCGGTCATCCCGGGGCTGCGGGTCGTCAGGATGCCGCGGGACCCGGTCGATCGGCGTACCCGGGTGCCCCGGCGGCCCAGCACTCTTTGCCCAACCGGAGGAGCCACACATGCATCGAACGTCACCACTGACCGCGAGCCGCGCCGGGGTGACCCTGGTGGCCGGCGCCTTGCTGCTCACCGCCTGCAGCGGCGGCTCGTCCCCCAAGAACGCGGACAGCGAGGACCTGCACGGCAAGCTGCCCGCGGCGGTGAAGTCGGCCGGGGTGCTGAAGATCGGCTCGGACCTCAACTACGCCCCGGTGGAGTTCAAGGGCCAGAACGGCGACGCGACCGGACTCGACCCGGACATCGCCGAGGCGATCGGCAAGGAGCTCGGACTGAAGATCCAGTTCGTGGACACCGGGTTCGACAAACTGCTGCCCGCGCTGCAGGCCAAGGACATCGATGTCGCGATGTCCGCGCTGAGCGACACCCGCCAGCGCCGGGACGGCACCGACGACAGCGGCAAGCGGACGGGCCCCGGGGTGGACTTCGTCGACTACTTCATCGCCGGGACGTCGATCCTGGTGCAGAAGGGCAATCCGAAGGCCATCAGGAACCTGGACGACCTGTGCGGCCACACCGTCACACTCCAGCGCGGCACCACCCAGGCCGCGATAGCCGAGCGGCAGATCAACTCCTGCGACAAGCTGAAGAAGCCGCTGACCGTGCACCAGCTGGACACCGACGACGAGGCGCTGGCCGAACTCGGCTCGGGCAAGGCGGTGGCCGACCTGAACGACTTCCCGGTCGCAGCCCATGTCTCGGCGATCGACTCCGACAAGTACCAGGTCGCCAGCGCGCAGCTGCAGCCAGGTCCGTACGGCATCGCGCTGCGGAAGTCCGACACCGTGCTGCGGGACCTGATGGCCAAGGCGCTGGACCGGGTGATCCGCGGCGGCGAGTACGACAAGATCCTCGCCAAGTGGAACGTTTCGGCGGGCGCCGCCCAGAACGCGGTGATCAACGGGGGCTTCTGACGTCACGTCAGCAATTCGGGGATCCCCCCACGAGCGCCGCACAGGACTGCATATCTATGCATTGGAAAACATGTGTATAGTATTTGTTCGGATAGCGGACATACCGAGCCCCCGTTATCCGATTTTGATCTGAATATGGGCCCGCGCCCCGACACCGAGTGGCAGGATTCCCCCCAACTCGGTTCGAAAAGCGCCTCCTTCGGCCCGCCGGCCGGGTGGGGGTAGCCCCCGGTCGACGGCTGGGGGGAGTGCCGTTCGTCGAGCCCGCGCGATCAGATCGTCCACCTCGGCGGAGGGTGGCGAAAAAGGACCACGGCACAGCTTCCACCCGACCTCTCCCACGGAGGAGTTCCCCGATGACCGCCCGCACCTCGCGCCCCCGTCTCCTGGCGACCGGCGCCGCCCTCACCGGCGCCGCCCTCGCACTGACCGCCTGCGGCAGCAGCGGCGGCTCCTCCGGCGGCGGCGCGGCCAACCCGAGCGCCAGCGTCAAGGCGGTCACCGCCGACCCGGCGCTGGCCTCACTCGTCCCCGCCGACGTCAAGGCCGCCGGCAAGCTGGTGGTCGGCGCCGACGCCTCCTACGCGCCGGACGAGTTCAAGGACGACAAGGGCAACATCGTAGGCATGGACGTCGACCTGGCCGACGCGATCGCGCAGAAGCTCGGCCTGACCGCCGAGGTCCAGAACTCCGACTTCACCTCGATCATCCCGGGCATCGACGCGAAGAAGTACCAGCTCGGCATGAGCTCCTTCACCGACACCAAGGAGCGCGAGCAGACCGTCGACATGGTCAGCTACTTCACCTCGGGCATCGCGTTCGCGGTCAAGAAGGGCAACCCGGACAAGATCGCCACCGATGACCTGTGCGGCAAGAAGATCGCCGTCCAGACCGGCACCACCGAGGTCGACGACATCAAGGGCAACATCAACCCCGCCTGCACCAAGGCCGGCAAGCCGGCCGTCCCGAACGACGGCGACAAGTTCGACCTGCAGACCGATGTCACCAACGCCCTGGTGTCCGGTCGCGACCAGGTCATGAGCGCCGACTCGCAGGTCATCGACTACGCCATCAAGCAGACCAACGGCCAGCTGGAGAAGCTCGGCGAGACCCGCGACAGCGCCCCGTACGGGATCGCGCTGGCCAAGGGCTCCCCGCTGACCAAGGCGGTCCAGGGTGCCGTCCAGTCGCTGATGGACGACGGCACCTACAAGCAGATCCTGCAGAAGTGGAACGTCGAGGCCGGGGCGATCGGCAAGTCCGAGATCAACGCCGCCAAGAGCTGACCCCGCCGACACGCATCCCTGAGGCCACCAACGTGAATTCTCCCGACCAGGGGGCGGCGGCACCGGAACGGCACCGGACCATCAAGGCCGTCCCCGTCCGCCACCCCGGACGCTGGGCCGGAGCCGTCGTCATCGCCGTACTCGCGGCGATGCTGCTCCACGCCCTCATCTTCAACCCGGCGTTCCAGTGGGACGTCGTCGGCAAGTACCTGTTCGACTCCGGCATCGTGCACGGGCTCGGGGTCACCCTCGAGCTGACCGCGCTCTCCATGGTCATGGGCGTGGTCGGCGGGATCGTCCTCGCGGTGATGCGACTGTCGCCGAACCCGCTGCTCGCCGGCACCGCCTGGTGCTACATCTGGGTCTTCCGCGGCACCCCCGTGCTGGTCCAGCTGGTCTTCTGGAACTTCCTCGGCGCACTCTGGCCGAAGCTGTCGCTCGGTATCCCGTTCGGCCCCTCGTTCTGGTCGGAATCGACCAACTCGCTGATCCCGGTGTTCACCGCGGCCCTGCTGGGCCTCGGCCTCAACGAGGCCGCCTACATGGCCGAGATCGTCCGCGGCGGCATCCAGTCGGTGGACGAGGGCCAGAGCGAGGCGGCGCACGCGCTCGGCATGAGCCGGTTCCAGACCATGCGCAGGATCATCCTGCCGCAGGCCATGCGGGTGATCATCCCGCCGACCGGCAACGAGACCATCTCGATGCTCAAGACCACCTCGCTGGTCAGCGTGATCGCCCTGGAGGAACTCTTCCGGGCCGGCCAGAACATCTACTCGCGCAACTTCCAGACCGTTCCGCTACTGATCACCGTCAGCCTCTGGTACCTCTTCCTGACCTCGGTGCTGACCATCGGGCAGTACTACATCGAGCGGTACTACGCCCGCGGCACCACCCGCACCCTGCCGCCGACCCCGCTGCAGCGGATCCGCAGCTTCTTCCGCGGCAGCCCGCTGCCCCCGGCCCCGCCGACGGTCGTCTCGGGCTCGCCGCACAGTGGACCGGGAGGTGGTCCGTCATGACCGACCTGGAAAAGCCCCGAACCTCCGGCCGGCCCATGGTCATGGCCGAGGGCGTGCGCAAGTCCTACGGCACGGTCGAGGTGCTCAAGGGCATCGACCTGGAGGTGAAGCAGGGCGAGGTGTTCTGCCTGATCGGGCCGTCCGGCTCCGGCAAGTCGACCTTCCTGCGGTGCATCAACCACCTGGAGAAGATCAACGGCGGTCTGCTCTCGGTCGACGGCGAGCTGGTCGGCTACCGGATGAAGGGCGGCAAGCTCCACGAGCTGAAGGACCGCGAGGTCGCCCTGCAGCGGCGCGACATCGGCATGGTCTTCCAGCGGTTCAACCTCTTCCCGCACATGACCGCGCTGGAGAACGTCATCGAGGCGCCGGTGCAGGTCAAGAAGGAGAGCCGGGCCGACGCCAAGGAGCGCGCGATGGCCCTGCTGGAGCGGGTCGGGCTGGCCGACAAGGCCGGGAACTACCCGACCCAGCTCTCCGGCGGCCAGCAGCAGCGCGTCGCCATCGCCCGCGCGCTGGCGATGAAGCCCAAGCTGATGCTCTTCGACGAGCCCACCTCCGCGCTCGACCCCGAGCTGGTCGGCGACGTCCTGGACGTCATGCGCGGCCTCGCCGAGGAGGGCATGACGATGATCGTCGTCACCCATGAGATGGGCTTCGCCCGCGAGGTCGGCGACGCGCTGGTGTTCATGGACGGCGGTGTGGTGGTGGAGTCCGGCCACCCGCGCGACGTCCTCACCGACCCGCGGCACGAACGCACCAGGGCCTTCCTCTCCAAGGTGCTCTGAACCGAGCGCCGCCGCGGCGCCCGGCGGGAGCGGTTCCCGCCGGGCGCCGACGCGTTCCCGCCGCAGGTAATACCCTGGACCCAGATCGCCTGTTACGGCCCAGGGAAGGACCACCGTGGAGCTCGCCTCGTACGCCGACTATGCCGTCCGGCTGGTGAACAGTGAGGAGCCGGACCGCGGCACCGACACTCTCACCTCCGTGGACGCCGTACGCGCGCTCTTCGGCACCCCCTCGCGGGCCTCCGCGCTCACCGACGAGAGCGACCTGCCCCGGCTGCGGGCCGTCCGGGTCCGGCTTCGCGGGGTCTTCGAGTCCGCGGCCGAGGGCGACCAGGTCCGCGCGGTGGACCTGCTGAACAGCCTGCTGGTCGAGTACCCGGTCAGCCCTCTGATCTCCGGCCACGACGACCTGAACCCGGAGGGGCAGCCGCACTGGCACCTGCACCTGGCCGACAACGCGCCCACCGCCGCCGCCAACTTCACCGCCGTCGCCTGCATGGGCCTGGCCATCCACCTCACCGAGCTGGGCGTCGACCGGCTCGGCATCTGCCAGGCCGCGCCCTGCCGCAACGCCTACCTGGACACCTCGACCAACCGCTCGCGCCGCTACTGCTCGGACCGCTGCGCCACCCGCGCCAACGTGGCCGCCTACCGGGCCCGCAAGCGCGAGGAGGCCCAGCGGGCCGCACAGGCCGTCACAGCTCGGAACTGACCGGGCGGTGGACCCCGAGGCGGTCCGCCAGCGCGCCCAACCGGGCCAGCGGACCGTACGTCAGGGCCCGCTCCAGCGCCGGGGCCGGGGCCAACCAGGCCGGTCGCGGGCGCATCCGCAGCAGTACCCGTCCGAGCACCAGCTCGTCCGGCACCGCGCCGTACTCCCGGCTGTCGGTCACCACCAGCGGGTTGTCCGACATCAGCCACCAGCCGCCCCGGCGCCGTCCGGCCGCGCGCTTGACCACCAGCAGGTCCTGCCGCAGCGGATGCCGGAACAGCACCACCGCGCCCGGGCGGATCCGCGCACCGTAGTGGACCAGCACCTGGTCCCCGTCCCGCAGGATGGGGCGCATCGACGGACCGGCCACGTCGACCACCCCGAACGGCAGCGGCCCGCCGCCCCTCTCCGCCCGACCGACCGTCATCCGCCATCTCCCGCTCTCTGGTGTCCCGGTGTGCCGGGTTCAGCTTCCCCCAGCTTCGGGCGGGATTCGAAGGCCGCCCGAAATCGCCCGATTGGCCCTCCTCCTTTGGCCCTAGGCCCCCGGCCCAGCCACGAAACAGGGCAGGCGGAGCGGTAGTCTCAGGCGCGGGAAGACGATCTAAGGAAGGACTCCCATGTTCTCTCGTCTGTTTGCACCGCGCGCCACCGCGCACGCCCACTGCGACCTGCCCTGCGGCGTCTACGACCCGGCCCAGGCCCGCATCGAGGCCGAGTCGGTGAAGGCGACTCAGGAGAAGTACCAGGCCAACGAGGACCCGCAGTTCCGCACCCGCGCCCTGGTCATCAAGGAGGAGCGCGCCGAGCTGGTCAAGCACCACCTCTCGGTGCTGCACACCGACTACTTCAAGGCCCCGCACTTCGAGAAGTACCCGCAGCTGCACGACCTGTTCAACCGCGCCGGCAAGGCCGCCTCGGCCACCAAGGCGTCCACGGACCCGGCCACCGGCCAGGCGCTGCTCGACCTGATCGCCGAGATCGACGCCATCTTCTGGGAGACCAAGAAGGCCGCCTGATCACCACCGGCAGCTGACAGGGCCCGTCCGCCGACCGCGCGGCCGGGCCCTCCGGCGTTCTGGACCGGCCGGCAACGGACCGTGAAAACGGCCTCCCGGCGGCGGTGGGTCCGCGAGTACCCTCACCGTATGATCCGCACCGTCGACATCAGCGACGTCCCCGTCATCCACGCCATGATCCGCGAGCTGGCCGACTACGAGCGGGCCCCGCACGAGGCGCGGGCCACCGAGGAGCAGCTGCGCGACGCCCTGTTCGGGGAGCACCCGGCCGTCTTCGGCCTGATCGCCGAGGACGACGCCAGCGGCCAGCCGGTGGGCTTCGCACTGTGGTTCCGCAACTTCTCCACCTGGCGCGGCACCCACGGCGTCTACCTGGAGGACCTGTACGTCCGCCCGAGCGCCCGCGGCGGCGGCCACGGCAAGGCGCTGCTGACCGAGCTGGCGCGGATCTGCGTGGAACGCGGCTACTCCCGCCTGGAGTGGTCCGTACTGGACTGGAACGAACCCTCGATCGGGTTCTACAAGTCACTGGGCGCCGTGCCCATGGACGAGTGGACGGTTTTCCGGCTGACCGACGACGCTCTCGCGGAGCTGGGCAGCTGATCCGGGCCCGTTCGCTCGTTCCCGTGACGGCACGCCCGGATCGCGACACCGGGCCGCCTCTCGCGGTAACGTCTCGGGCGGATGCGCGGCGTTCCGGCCTCTCCCGGGTGGGTATGACCGGTACGTACCGCACCACCCCTCTGGACAGTTGGGGCGAAGCAGTTGAGCCAAGCAACAGGAAGTGCCGCGGCCGCAGCGCCGCAAGCACCGCGCGTCACCCAGGAGGTGAGGGTGTCCCAGATCGACGGCGAGCCCGGAGTGAAGGACTTCGTGGAGGTCCGGCTGCCCGCAGCGGGGGCCTACCTCTCGGTGCTGCGAACGGCCACCGCCGGACTCGCGGCCCGGCTGGACTTCACCCTGGACGAGATCGAGGATCTCCGGATCGCGGTGGACGAGGCCTGCGCCATCCTGCTCCAGCAGGCGGTGCCGGGCTCGATCCTCAGCTGCGAGTTCCGGCTGGTCGGGGACTCGCTCAGGGTCACCGTCGCCGCGCCGACCACCGACGGCAAGGCGCCCGAGCGGGACACCTTCGCCTGGACGGTGCTCTCCGCGCTGGCCGGCGAGGTGGACTCCTCGGTCGGCCCGGACAACACGGTGTCGATCAGCCTGCACAAGAAGCGCGGCGGGGCGACCGCCCCGGCGTGAGAGCAGGTCGAAGGGCGCGCCGAGCGCGCCGGCGAGCAGGAGCCGGCCGTACAGCCGTACGCGCGTTTCCCCGCGCGTACGGCTCCCCCGTACCGCAGTGCGGTACAACCAATGTGAAGTGCTCCCGGAACGGAACGGGTGATCGCCGTGAGTGATCTGGACCGCACAGGTGTGGCCGGCAGCCCGGCCGCCACCGCCGACGTGGCCGTGCCGCCCCAGGCGAGCGACGCCGCCCCGTACCTCTCCCGAGACTCCGCGGAAGACCGAACCGCGGCAGCCGACGTGCACCCGAAGGACACCCATCGGATGAGCCAGCCGACCGGCCCGACGCCGGACCAGCAGCCGGAGGCCCAGCAGCCGGGCCGCGCCCAGGACGAAGGGCTCGCCCGGGACGAGTTCGGGGCCGAGGACGACCTCGCCGAGGAGCTGACGGCCGAGGAGCTGAGGGCCGCCGCCGAGGCGGTCCGCAGCGCGGTCCCCGCCCAGGACCGGCACCGGTCCGGCGCGCCCGACCGGGAGGCTGCCCGGGCGCTCTTCATCCGGCTCGCGGCGCTGCCCGAGGGGTCGCCCGAGCGGGTCGAGCTGCGCAACCAGCTGGTCCGGATGCACATCCCGCTGGTGGAGCACCTGGCCCGGCGCTTCCGCAACCGCGGCGAGCCGCTGGACGACCTCACCCAGGTCGCCACCATCGGCCTGATCAAGTCGGTGGACCGCTTCGACCACGCGCGCGGGGTGGAGTTCTCCACCTACGCCACTCCGACGATCGTCGGCGAGATCAAGCGGCACTTCCGGGACAAGGGGTGGGCGGTGCGGGTCCCGCGCCGGCTGCAGGAGCTGCGGCTCTCGCTCACCACCGCGACCAGCGAGCTCTCCCAGCGGCACGGCCGCTCCCCCACGGTGCACGAGCTGGCCGAGCACCTCGGCATCTCCGAGGAGGACGTGCTGGAGGGTCTGGAGTCCGCCAACGCGTACTCCACGCTCTCACTGGACGTTCCGGACAGCGACGACGAGTCGCCGGCCGTGGCGGACACCCTGGGGGCGACCGACGAGGCGCTGGAGGGCGTCGAGTACCGCGAGTCGCTCAAACCGCTGCTCGCCCAACTCCCACCGCGCGAACAGAAGATCCTGGTGCTGCGGTTCTTCCGGAACATGACGCAGTCTCAGATCGCCGCCGAGGTGGGCATCTCTCAGATGCACGTCTCCCGGCTGCTGGCCCGGACCCTGGCGCAGCTGCGGGAGAAGCTGCTGGTCGAGGAGTGACACTGACGTACGGCCGGAGCGCTGATGCCTCCGGCCGTACGCGTACGGTGCCGCTCAGGCGGCCTTCGGGCCGTAGAGGGCCTCGGTGGCGCGCGGGCTGAGCAGGCTGACCACACCGAACAGGCCGAGGACCGCGATCACGACCGCCAGCGCGGGCATCACGCCGTCGCCCTGCCACATGTAGTACGCGACCGGCAGACAGATGGTGTTGGTCAGTACGGCCGGACTGCGGCCCCAGCGCCGGAGCCCGAACAGGGCGCGCGCGGCCGCCAGCGGCAGCAGGCCCATCACCAGCAGGATCACGCCGCCGAACTCACTGCGGCCGAGCGCCGCCGAGTCGCCGAGCAGTCCCGAGACCATGTCGTAGATGCCCCAGCCGGTCAGGACGGCCCCTTCGAGCGCGGTGATGACGGCGCCCCGGAGCAGCGGGGCCGGCCGGTCCGGGGTCGGCCCGCCCGGGGCCTGCGTAGTTTCTGCGGTCACTCCAGCAGGGTAACCGCAGCCTTGCCCGTACGGCCCCGTAGGCTGATCGACATGCGCGCACTCCTGGTCGTGAACCCCAAGGCCACCACCACCAGCGGACGCACCCGTGATGTGCTGATCCACGCGCTGCGCAGCGATCTGAAGCTGGATGTCGCGGAGACCGAGTACCGGGGCCACGCCCGGGACCTGGCCCGCCAGGCGGCCGTCGAGGACGGGGTGGACCTGGTGGTGGCGCTCGGTGGCGACGGCACCGTCAACGAAGTGGTGAACGGTCTGCTGTCGAACGGCCCGTCCGACCGGCTGCCGCGCCTGGCGGTGGTGCCCGGGGGCAGCACCAACGTCTTCGCCCGCGCGCTGGGCCTGCCGAACGACCCGGTGGAGGCGACCGGCGCCCTGTTGGACGCGGTGGAGCACGGGCGGGAACGGGCGATCGGCCTGGGCAAGGCGATGACCGAGGGCCTGCCGGACCGCTGGTTCACCTTCACCGCAGGGCTCGGCTTCGACGCCGGGGTGGTCGGCCGGGTCGAGGAGCAGCGCAGGTCGGGCCGTCGGTCCACGCACACGCTGTACGTCAACCAGGCACTCCGGCACTACATCACTGAGCGTGAGCATCGCCGGAAGGGCCCGATTCACCTGGAGATCAATGGCCGGGAACCGGTGCCGGGGTTGGTGATGGCGATAGTGTCCAACACCTCGCCATGGACTTTTCTGGGCAATCGCCCGGTGGTCCCCTCCCCCCTCGCATCCTTCGATACCGATCTTGATGTCTTCGGCATCACTCGAATGACGGCGTTCGGCACGGCTCGAACGGTCCGTCAGATTCTGTGCTCGCACAGTCCTGCTAATGGCTCCGCGAAGCCGGTTGGCCCACACGGAAAGCACGTTGTCTCCTATCACGACGTCAGGCACTTCACCTTGGTTTCACAGGAACCGGCCCCATTTCAGGTCGATGGGGACCACCTTGGAGACAGGAGTCGCGTCAGTTTCACAGGCGTTCGGCGGGCACTGCGTGTGATTGTGTGACCAGAAGGCGGTTTCCTCCTTCTTGTCGAACGTGCAAGCCCCCTTCACCCCATAGAAGTACGGGCTGTGAGCTAGGCGACACCGAAGAATCAAAAATTCCTACCCGAAGGGGGTTGTATCCCGGCCCGAGGTTTGCGAACCTCTACATGGCGATCGGGACACGTCCCAGCGGCCCCGCTGGACGGGCGTCACAGGCGACGGCTCCCTTGATCCGCCCGAACCCCACCCCAAGCACAGACCACCCAGGCCCGGGCGGGCCCTTGGTCTCTTTAGCTGTTGTGGGATTCGTGAAAGCGTTCACATTCACAAGCCCATCGAGTGTGTCGGCCGGGCCACCGCCCGCCGACCGGAGGAGTTGGACATGGACTGGCGCCACCGCGCTGTCTGCCGCGAAGAGGACCCGGAGCTCTTCTTCCCGATCGGGAACACCGGTCCCGCTCTGCTGCAGATCGAGGAAGCCAAGGCCGTGTGCCGCCGCTGCCCCGTCATGGAGCAGTGCCTGCAGTGGGCGCTGGAGACCGGCCAGGACGCCGGCGTCTGGGGCGGCATGAGCGAGGACGAGCGTCGTGCCATGAAGCGCCGCGCTGCCCGCAACCGCGCCCGCACCGCCTGACGCACCATCAGCTCGACCTGATCAACCCATGATCAAGGGCTCCGCCGCCGCGACCGTGGTCGCGCGCTCGGCCGAGCCTTCCGCAGAACGGACCACGCCTCGGCGAGGTCCGGACCACGCCGAGCGGCCAGGCCACTTGATACCGTTCACTTAGAGCAATACTGTGGACCTGAGACGCTCACCGTGTGCAACACACGGGCCCGGCGTCGCACCACCAAAGAGCCCCCGTTCCGGCCGACTCCCCCCGACGGCCGGAACGGGTTGAGAGGCCCTGTCGACCCACCCCCCCGGTCGACAGGGCCTCGTTGGTGTCACCGCCCACCCGCCCGAGGGTGCGCCGTGCGGCCTCGGCACTCCGCTCGGTCCGGCGCCCGCGGCGGCTACGGAACGGGGATCTCCAGGACCACCTTGGTGCCACCGTCCGGTGCCGCGACCATGTCGAAGCTGCCGCCCAGTTCGTTGGTGCACAGGGTGCGGACGATCTGCAGACCGAGGTTGCCCTCCTGCTGGGGATCGAAGCCCTCGGGCATGCCCCTGCCGTCGTCCTGCACTGTGATCAGCAGGTACTCGGCGGGTCGACCACCGGCGTTCCAGCTGTCCGACCAGCCCTTGCCGCTCGCCGGGGCCCGGCCGCGCAGTGCGCTGACCTCCAGGTTCCCCTCGGCCTTGGTGCCGAAGGCGTGCTCCAGCGCGTTCTGCAGCAGTTCGGTGAGCACCATCGCCAGCGGGGTGGCGATCTCGGCGGGGAGGATGCCGAAGCTGCCGGTGCGCCTGGTCACCACGCGGCCGTCCTGGGACAGCTCCTTGACCATCATCAGCACCCGGTCGGCGATCTCGTCGAAGGCCACCCTCTCGTCCAGGGCCTGGGAGAGCGTCTCGTGCACGATCGCGATCGAGCCCACTCGCCGGACGGCCTCGTCCAGCGCGGCCCGCCCGGCCTCGGAGTCCATCCGGCGGGCCTGGAGGCGCAGCAGTGCGGCGACCGTCTGCAGATTGTTCTTCACCCGGTGGTGGATCTCCCGGATAGTGGCGTCCTTGGTCATCAGCTCCCGGTCGCGCCGGCGCAGTTCGGTGACGTCCCGGCAGAGCACCAGCGAGCCGGTGAGCGTGCCCTTCGGCTTGAGCGGGATGGCCCGCAGGGTGACCACTCCCCCCTGGACCTCGACCTCGGTCTGCCGGGGGGCCCAGCCACTGGCCAGCTTGACCAGCGCCTCGTGCACCGCGCCGCGCGACGGCGGCACCAACTCTGCCGTGGTGGTGCCGAGATGACTCCCGACCAGGTCGGTGGTGAGGCCGAGGCGGTGGTAAGCGGAGAGCGCGTTGGGGCTGGCATAGGTGACGATGCCCTCGGCGTCCAGCCGGATCAGGCCGTCGCCGACCCGGGGAGCGGCGTCCATGTCGGTCTGCTCGGCCGGGTAGGGAAACGTTCCTGCCGCGATCATCTGGGCCAGGTCGGAGGCGCTCTGCAGATAGGTGAGCTCCAGTCGACTGGGGGTGCGCACGGTCAGCAGGTTGGTGTTGCGGGCGATCACCCCGAGCACCCGGCCCTCGCGCCGGACCGGGATCGACTCGACCCGCACCGGGACCTCCTCGCGCCACTCCGGGTCCCCCTCGCGGACGATCCGGCCCTCGTCGAAGGCGGCGTCCAGCAGCGGGCGGCGGCCACGCGGGACCAGGTGCCCCACCATGTCGTCCTGGTAGGAGGTCGGGCCGGTGTTGGGGCGCATCTGGGCGACCGAGACGTACCGGATGCCGTCCCAGGTGGGGATCCAGAGCACCAGGTCGGCGAAGGAGAGGTCCGAGAGCAGCTGCCACTCCGAGACCAGCATGTGGAGCCACTCCACATCGGCACCGGTCAGCGTGGTGTGGCGGCGGACGAGTTCGTTCAGCGAGGGCACAGTGCGAGCGTAACCGGAGGCGGGAGTACCGGGCCCGTGGCCAGGCGCCGGTTTCCGCCGCGCGCGGGCTGCCGGCGGCTGCACGGCCAGCCGCCCGGGAGCCGGTCGGGGGACCACTCGGGCAAGTTGTCCAGACCAATTTGCGGATCGCCTGGACATCAGAATTGGTCTAGTCCACAATGAAAGTGCACCAAGGAGCGGCCCACCGCGCAACTGCCCTGACCGCGCGAGGCAGCTCCTCGGTCGGTCGCCCACCGTCCGAAGGCCCCGCACAGCCATCGGCCGGTCGAGGCGCCCGACGACAGCTCCGGGCTGCGGTGCCGCACGGGTTGAGGGTCCTGTGCCGGCGCCGTGGCCCGTAGTGCTTCCCGCCTCGAACCGCGGCACTCCGCGAACGGGTACCGGGCCGCGTCACCACCCTGCTCCGAGCCCCCGCACAGACCCGGAAGCCCCCGGCCGTCGACGGCCGGGGGCTTCCGGGTCAGCGGGTCCGCGGGTCAGTGGGTCTCGGTGACCTTGGCGAGGGCGCGGGGGGCGTCCGGGTCCTGACCTCGGGCGATGGTGACCTCGTAGGCCAACTGCTGGAGCGGGAGGATCTCCAGGATCGGCTGGACCTCCTCGGGGACGCCGGCCGGGAGCGCGAAGCCGGCGGAGGCGGCGTCCACCTGGTCCTGCTGGCCGATGACGACCAGGTCGGCGCCCCGGCCGCGCAGCCGGTCGAGGACCGGCTGCAGCGCCTCGCCGCCCTTGCCGTCCGGCACGATCGCGATCACCGGGGAGACGTTGTCCACCATCGCCAGCGGACCGTGCAGCAGGTCGGCGCCGGAGAACGGGGAGGCCGGGATGTACGTGGTCTCCATCAGCTTCAGGGCCGCCTCACGGGCGGTCGGGTAGCCGTAGCCGCGCGAGGTGATGACCAGGCGCTGGGCGAAGCGGTACCGCTCGGCCAGCTTCCTGACCTCGCTCCGGCGGGCCAGGACCTGGGCGGCCAGCTCGGGCAGCACCTTGGCCGCCGCGCCGTCGCTCCCGCGCAGTCCCTCGACGAGCAGGTACAGCGCGAGCAGCTCGGCGGTGTAGGTCTTGGTGGCCGGCAGCGCCTGCTCCGGGCCCGCCAGCACGTCGATGTGGAACTCGGAGACCTCGGCCAGCGGCGACGCGGCGTTGTTGGTGACCGCCAGGGTGATGGCGCCGGCCTCCCGGGCCGCCTTGGTGGAGGCCACCAGGTCGGGCGAGCCGCCGGACTGGCTGACGGTGATCACCAGCACATCGGTGAGGTCCGGCTTGGCGCCGTAGGCCGTGGTGGTGGACATCGAGGTCAGACCGGCCGGCTTGCCCAGCAGAACCTCGATCAGGTACTTCGCGTACAGCGCCGCGTTGTCGGACGTGCCGCGTGCGGTCAGCAGGACGAAGCGCGGGTTGCGGGCGGCGATCTGGGCCGCGATCTCGCGGATTCCCGGTGCGCCCTCGTCGAGGATGCGCTGCAGGACGGCCGGCTGCTCGGCCATCTCCGCCGCCATGATCCGGCCGGGGACGGAAGCGGTCTGCGGGTCGGACATCTGGATGTGCCTCCGATGAGATGGTTGAACCCCGTCGGACGGACGCCTGACGGGGACCCACTTTTCGGCGGCGAGTCCGCACACTCGCTGCGAATGATTCCTCCGACGATCCTACGGGAGGGCCCGCCCCCAGCACACTCGGTGTGCCGCCCCTCCCCCGCCGCCGGACGCTTCGGAAGGACCCCCGCCGGCGTCCTGCGGCGCCGGCGGTACTGCGGCTCGCGAGGGTCCGCGGCGGCCGCGCGGCCGGCACGGAACGGTCATGGCCCGGGGCCGGCCGGAGTGCAGCATCCGGCGGGCCCGGGCCGTCACCGCGGATCAGACCGCCTGCCCGGTCAGCACCTCGACGGCGGCCAGCCCGCAGACCCGCGCCGCGCCATGGGTGGAGATGTGCAGTGCCCCCACCGGTACGGCCTGCGGCACGCCCATCTCCACCACCAGCGCGTCCGGGCGGGCCGCCACCAGCCGCTCCAGGGCCGCGGACATCCAGGGGTGGCGGTGCGCGTCCCGGACCACCAGGACCAGCCTGCGGCCGGCCGCCTCGGCGAGCACCCGGGCCGCCATCCCGTCCGGCTCGGCGTCCGGGCCGAACCGGGCGGTACGGGTGCCCGGGAAGCGGGCCGCCAGCATGCCGGCCACGCCCCACGGGGTCTCGCCGCCCACCGCGATGTTGGCCTGCGGGGAGAAGGACGCCACGTACGGGCGCTCGGTCACCGGGGCTCCGGGCGCGCCCGGAGCCCGGACCACCCGCAGGGCCCGGCGGGCGGCCCGCAGACCGATCGCCAGGTCGGGCCCGGCCAGTTCGCCCTGGGCCTCGGTCCGGGCCCAGCCGCCCAGGTGCCTGACCCGCTCGGCCGCGTCCGCCAGGCGCTCCTCGGCCAGGCGGCCGGTGCGGACCGCCGCCACGATGGCGTCGCGCAGGTGCAGCACCGTCTCCTCGTCGGCCAGACCGCCGCCGACGCAGATCGCGTCGGCCCCGGCGGTCAGCGCGAGGACGGTGCCCTCGGCGGTGCCGTAGGTGTCGGCGATGGCGCCCATCTCGATGCCGTCGGTGACGATCAGGCCCTGGTAGCCCAGCGAGCCGCGCAGCAGGTCACCGAGCACGGCCCGGCTGAGGGTGGCGGGCAGCTTCGGGTCCAGCGCCGGGATCATGATGTGCGCGGTCATCACGGCCTTGGCACCGGCCTCGATCGCGGCCCTGAACGGGACCAGGTCGCGCGAGCTCAGCAGGTCCACGTCCACGTCCACCACGGGCAGGCCGAGGTGGGAGTCGACGGCGGTGTCGCCGTGGCCGGGGAAGTGCTTGGCGCAGGCGGCCACGCCGACCGACTGCAGGCCCTCCACCCAGGCGGCGGTGTGCCGGGCACACAGCTTCGGATCGGCGCCGAAGGAGCGCACCCCGATCACCGGGTTGCGCGGGTTGGAGTTGACGTCGGCCGACGGCGCCCAGTTGTAGTTGATGCCGCAGGCGGCCAGCGCCCGGCCCAGTTCGCGGGCGACGTCCCGGGTGAGTGCGGGATCGTCGATCGCGCCGAGGGCCAGGTTGCCCGGCCAGGAGGAGCCGGAACCGGCCTCCAGCCGGGTGACGTCGCCGCCCTCCTCGTCGATGGCGACCAGCACGTCCGGGTTCTCCGAGCGCAGCGCCGCGGTCAGCGCGGCCAGCTGCCCGGGATCGGTGACGTTCCGCCCGAACAGGGCGACCGAGCCGAGGCCGGCCGCCAGGTGGCGGCGCAGCCAGTCGGGCGGGGCGGTGCCGACGAAGCCTGGCTGCAGGACCGTCAGGGCGTCGCGGTGCAGCTGGTCGCTGTCCGCGG
Source organism: Kitasatospora sp. NPDC001175 (assembly GCF_053598215.1). Classification (NCBI taxonomy): domain Bacteria; kingdom Bacillati; phylum Actinomycetota; class Actinomycetes; order Kitasatosporales; family Streptomycetaceae; genus Kitasatospora; species Kitasatospora sp. NPDC001175. The sequence continues at coordinate 135,012 of NZ_JBSFJU010000011.1, forward strand.
CGGCGGGGACGAGAACGCTCATCCTTGTGTCACCCCTTCACGGCGCCGGCCGTGAGGCCGGAGGCGATACGGCGCTGGACCAGCAGGAAGAAGATCACCACTGGGATGGCCATCATGGTCGAACCGGCCATCATCGGCGCGTACTCGGTGCCGCGGGTGGTGGTGAAGTTGCCGAGCCAGACGGTGGCGGTGGTGTTCTGCTGGCTGAGCAGCTGAAGCGCGTACAGGTACTCGTTCCACGCCTGGATGAAGCCGTAGACGGCGGTGGCGACCAGGCCGGGGGCGAGCAGCGGGAAGACCACCCTGAGGAAGGCGCCCGTGCGGGTGCAGCCGTCCACCATCGCGGACTCCTCCAGCTCCTTGGGGATGTTCACGATGAAACCGCGCAGGGTCCAGACCGTGAAGGGGAGCACGAAGGTCAGGTAGGTCAGGATGATCCCGGTCAGCTTGTTGTACTGGCCGAGGTCGTTGAGCAGCAGGAAGACCGGGATGATCATCGCGACCAGCGGCACCATCTGCACCGTCAGGATGCCCACGATGACCACCTTGCGGCCGCGGAAGGCGAACCGCGAGATCGCCAGTGCCGCCAACAGGCCGACCACCAGGCCGATGCCCACGGTGGAGCCCGCGATGATCAGGCTGCGGGTGACCGGTCCCCAGAAGTCGGAGATCTGCAGCGCCCGGTGGAAGTTCTCCAACGACAGCGGGAAGGGCAGGAACTTCGGGGCCGGTGAGATGGAGTCCCTGGCCGGCTTCAGCGCGGTGTTGACCATCCAGTACACCGGGAAGCCCATCACCGCGGCGACCAGCAGGCCGATCAGGTTGTACGGCGCACGGCCCCTGGGGCGCGGCCGCTTGGCTTCGGTCGTCACTCGACCTCTCCGATCTTCAGCATCTGCCGCATGTACACGGCGATCACGCCGAGCAGCAACAGCACGGTGAGCAGGGCGATGGCCGAACCCATGGAGTAGTCGTTGACCACGAAGGCCCTGTCGTACGAGTACGTGGTGAGCAGCTGGTACTCGGGCTCGGGGTGGCCCCCGCGCATCAGGAAGACCTGGGGGAAGACGCCCATGTCCCAGATGACCGACAGGGTGGCCAGCATGACGATGATCGGCCTGAGCACCGGCAGGGTGACGTAGCGGAAGACCTTGACGGCTCCGGCGCCGTCCATCCGCGCGGCCTCCTCCAGTTCCTTGGGCACCTGGGTGAGCCCGGCGTGCAGGGTGATCGCGACGAACGGCACGGCGCCCCAGACCACCAGCGCCATGATGATGACGAAGCCCTGGGTGGAGTCGACGAACCAGTTGTGGTGGTCGAGGTCCAGGCCGGGGATCCGGCTCAGCAGCCAGTTGGCGACACCGTAGTCGGTGTCGAACATCCACTTGAAGACGGTGACCGCGACCACGATCGGCATCGCCCAGCTCGCCACCAGCGCGATGTTGATCAGCGTCTTCACCCAGCCGGAGACCCGCATCAGCAGCATCGCCAGCGCCATGCCGAGCACCATCGTGAACACCACCGCGCCCGCGGCGAACAGGACGGTGCGCAGGACGACGTCCCAGAAGGCACCGTCGCCGAGCACGGTGGTGAAGTTCCGGAAGCCGACCCACTCGGTGGGTTGGAAGCCCCAGAGCTGGGACTGGCCGAACTTCTGGAAGGACAGGGCGGCCAGCCGCGCCAGGGGGTAACCGAGGACCACGGCCAGCACGGCCAGGGTCGGGGCGAGCAGCAGCCAGGGCGCGGCCTGGCCCCGGAAGCGGCCGCCCCGCTCCGCCGGGCGGGCCGCTCCGGATTCGGTACTGGTTGATGAGGGCCGCTGCGGCGGCACCTTCACGGTGGATGTCTCGGCACTCATCACGTGCTCCTCAGCTGCGCCCGGCGCTTGCGGATTTCTCGAGTGGCTCTCACGGCCGGGGCCCGCCGGCCCCTCGGTGGGGCCGGCGGGCCGGGGATCGGCTGTCAGGCGTTGTTGATCACGGCGTCGATCTGGCCGTCCATGTCCTTCACCGCCGCCTCGACGGTCTTCTTGCCCTGGGCGATGTCCTGCAGGGCGTTCTGCAGGATGTTCGCCTTCTCCACCTGCAGCCAGCCCGGCGCGGTCGGCACGAACCAGTTGTTCTCGGCCGACTGGGCCGAGGGGCCGACCTTGGGGTCGGTCTTCAGCGGGGCCAGCTGCGTCTTGTTGTTCGGCAGGTTGCCGGCCTTGATCAGGGCCTCCTGCGCCTTGGCGTCGGTGAGGAAGTCGATCCACTCCGAGGCGGCGGCCCTGGCCTTGGACTTGACCGGGACGGCCAGGTCGGAGCCGCCGATGAAGCTGCTCAGCGACTTGCCGGACGGGCCGGGCATCACGAAGGAGGCCAGGTTGTCCTTGAGCTTGCCGCCGGTCTTGTCGAACTTCGGGTCGGCGGCGGAACCGCCCTCCCAGCCGGCGCCGTAGATCATGGCGGACTGGCCCAGGCCGTAGACGATGTAGCGGTCGGCGTCGTCCTTGGTCAGGTCGCCGTGCATGTACTTGCCGAGGGCGTCCTTCCAGGCGGTCAGGCCCTTGATCGCCTCCGGGCTCTCCAGGGTGGCCTTCCACCTGCCGCCGTCCTGCTTGGCGATCGCGCCGCCGGCGTCGTAGACGAAGGACATCGCGGTGTACCAGTCGCGCGAGGGCTGGTACCAGGCCGAGAACTTGTCGCCCTGCTTGGCCTGGATCCTGTCCAGGTCGGCGGTCAGCTCGGGGTAGGTCTTCGGGGTGTCGGCCACCCCGGCGTCGGCGGCGACGTCCTTGCGCCAGGTGGCGACGCGGGCGGCCGAGTAGTAGGGGACGCCGTAGGTCTTGCCGTTGTAGGTGGCGGAGGCCTTGAGGCCGTCCAGCCAGTCACCGCTGTTCTCGAACTTCGAGGTGTCCAGCTCGGCCAGCGCCCCCTTGATCATGTAGGGCAGCATCTCGGTGTTGCCCATCTCGACCACGTCCGGCACCTGGTCGGTGGCGAGCACCGAGTCCAGCTTCGGGCTCTTGTCCTTCCACGAGTAGTACTCGTGATTGATCTTGATGCCCGGGTACTTGGCGGCCAGCTGGGCGTCGGCGGACTTCACCAGGTCCGGCCAGTTCTGCTGGGCGTCCACGGTCAGCCAGACGGTGAGGCTGCTGGGGGCGGCGCTGTCGCCGCCGCCCTTCTCGGCGCCCGAACCACAGGCCGCGAGGCCGATGACCATGGCTGCGACGCCTACCGCCGCGATGAGCTGACGCTTCATTACGCCATCCTCCTGAGGGATGCCCGGGATGCCCCCACGGGGGGACGACATACCGGAGCACAACGGCGGTACTGGTGTCGCAACCCATGGGAAGGGGTGGGGAGTTCTCTGAGCGGTCTGCAATGGTGTAGACCAGCTGCCTGGAGCTTGGCCTAGACCAATGGGTGTGTCAACGGTGGCCGGAGCGATCGGGACCACCCGTTACCAAGCCGACACCGCCCATCGTTCATCGCACGATGAGCTCCCCGTCAGCCGGACATACGTGCAACGATGTGTGCCGTTAACGAGGCAGCGGAGTCAGGGACGACCCCGCAAGTAGCAGGAGATACGGCCGATGACCAGCGACGGGGGCAGCACTGCCCAGGTGAACGACGCCCAGGCGAAGAGCCTGCCGACGCAAGTAGCGGCCGACCCGACCGCCCGCGTCCCGAAGTACTACGGTCTCAAGCGCCATCTGCTGCAGCTGACCGAGACCCAGCCGGCCGGCACCCCGGTCCCGCCCGAGCGGGCGCTCGCCGCCCAGTTCGACACCTCCCGCACCACCGTGCGCCAGGCCCTCCAGGAACTGGTGGTCGAAGGCCGCCTGGAGCGCATCCAGGGCAAGGGCACCTTCGTCGCCAAGCCGAAGGTCGCCCAGGCACTGCAGCTCACCTCCTACACCGAGGACATGCGGGCCCAGGGCCTGGAGCCGACCTCCCGGCTGATCGAGATCGGCTACATCGGCGCGGACGAGCACCTGGCCCCGCTGCTGGACATCAAGCCCGGCAGCCGGGTGCTGCGGATCGAGCGCCTGCGGCTGGCCAACGGCGACCCGATGGCGATCGAGGTCGCCCACCTCTCCGCCAAGCGCTTCCCCGCGCTGCGGCGCAACCTGGCCAAGCACGACTCCCTGTACGCCGCGCTGCGCGAGGTGTACGGGGTCACGGTGGCCGAGGCCGAAGAAACCATCGAGACCACGCTGGCCACCCCGCGCGAGGCCGGGCTGCTCGGCTCCGACCTCGGTCTGCCGATGCTCCAGCTCTCCCGGCACTCCTTCGACGCCGACGGCGCTCCGGTCGAGTGGGTCCGCTCCATCTACCGGGGCGACCGGTACAAGTTCACCACCCGCCTCAAGCGCCCGGAGTAGTCCTCCGGGCGAGGCGGCACGGTACGGGGGCGGACCTCTGGGGCGCCCCCGTACCCGTTCCCGCGCCCCGAAGGCTCCCCTCCTGCGTCCGCCATCCGGGATCTTCGGTCCGGGGTAGTGACACAGGTCACTGCTGGGGCTACATTTCGCTGCCGTACTGACTGCCGATCACCGGCGGTGCCGCTCGGCGGTCGCACGGCCACGTGCGTTGCGGCGCCGACGAGGTGAGCCCTCATCAGCGGGAGCCGCACATGTCGTCCGAAGTACCCGAATCCGATGCCGGCGCGCCCGAAGGCGCGCTCCCCCAGGTCACCCCGGAACGGGTGCTCGCCGGAATCAGTCTGGCCGTACCGGTCGTCGCACTGCTCTGGGTCTCGTCGTACGCGAAGCTGACACCCGCGCTCGGCGGAATGCCGTTCTTCTACTGGTACCAGATCGCCTGGATCCCGGTCTCCGCGCTGTTCACCGGGACCGCCTACCTGCTGCTGAACCGCGACGAGCAGCGGCGCAGGGCCGCCCGGGGCGGTGAGCCGCGATGAGGAGCGGAGTGAACGTCCCGGCGCTCGTGGTGTTCGTGCTCTTCTTCGCGCTGGTGACGGTGCTGGGCTTCCTGGCCGCCCGCTGGCGGAAGGCCGACAACGCGCTGCACCTGGACGAGTGGGGGCTGGGCGGCCGGTCCTTCGGGACCTGGATCACCTGGTTCCTGCTCGGCGGCGACCTGTACACCGCGTACACCTTCATCGCCGTTCCCGCCGCGGTCTACGGCGCGGGCGCGGCGGGCTTCTTCGCGGTGCCGTACACGATCATCGCGTACCCGCTGGTCTTCCTCTTCCTGCCCCGGCTGTGGTCGGTGGCCCGGGTGCACGGCTATGTGACCCCGGCGGACTTCGTGCGCGGGCGGTACGGCTCCAGGGCGCTGTCGGCGGCCGTCGCGCTGACCGGAATCCTGGCCACCATGCCGTACATCGCGCTGCAACTGGTCGGCATCCAGGCCGTGTTGGACACCCTCGGGATCGGCGGCGGCACCAGCGGCAACTGGTTCATGAAGGACCTGCCGCTGTTCCTGGCCTTCGCGGTCCTGGCCGCGTACACCTACTCCTCGGGCCTACGGGCGCCGGCGCTGATCGCCTTCGTCAAGGACGCCCTGGTGTACATCGTGATCATCGTCGCGGTGATCTACATCCCGATGCGCCTCGGCGGGTACGGCCACATCTTCGACGCGGCCGCCGCCAAGTTCGACGCGGTCAACCCGGCCACCCACAAGCCGGTCGGCTCGATGGTGAGCGGCCCGGACGCCCAGTGGGCGTACGCGACCCTGGCGCTCGGCTCGTCCCTCGCGCTCTTCATGTACCCGCACACCGTCACCGGTGTGCTGGCCGCCAAGTCGCGCAACACCGTGCGCCGCAACATGGCGATCCTGCCGGCCTACTCGCTGATGCTCGGCCTGCTGGCACTGCTCGGCTTCATGGCCATCGCGGCCGGGGTGGGCAAGGGCGTCAAGGGCTACAACGCCCAGCTGGCCGTGCCGCAGCTGTTCGACAACCTGTTCCCGAGCTGGTTCACCGGCGTGGCCTTCGCCGCGATCGGCATCGGTGCGCTGGTGCCGGCGGCGATCATGTCGATCGCGGCGGCCAACCTGTTCACCCGCAACATCTACAAGGACTTCCTCCGGCCGGACGCCACGCCCGAGCAGGAGACCAGGATCGCCAAGATCGCCTCACTGCTGGTGAAGGTGGGCGCGCTGGTCTTCGTGCTGGGCATGGACAAGCAGCTCGCGATCAACCTCCAGCTGCTCGGCGGCCTGTGGATCCTGCAGACCTTCGTCTCGATCGTCGGCGGACTGTTCACCCGTTGGTTCCACCGCTGGGCGCTGCTCGCGGGCTGGGCGGCCGGCATGGTGTACGGCACCTGGAAGGCGTACGGCATCGCCTCGCCGGCCACCAAGCACTTCGGCGGCAACTCCGCGGCGATCCCGGGGATCGGCGAGATCGGCTACATCGGGTTCACCGCCTTCGTGCTCAACCTGATCGTCGCCGTCGCGCTCACCCTCGTTCTGCGGGCCGTCAAGGCCCCCGAGGGCGCCGACGAGACCAGCCCGGCGGACTACGGCGCCGAGGCCGGGGACAGGGCTCTGGAGGACGCCCCGGTGCCCGCAGCGGCGCACTGATCCGGGCAGGCGCACTCGGCGCCGAATCGTGCGCCCTGTGATCGCGCCGTCACCTCCGTCAACACTGGGGTGGCGGTGCGATCTTTTCGCGGCGCGAACCGTCCTTGGACCGGCCGGCGATGGGGGGGCGTGGGCGCCGCGGGCCCTATTGCCGGTCGGTCTTAGGCGCGACCATGGAGTGCGCGTGGCTCGCGCCTGCTCACCGAGTCACGGACACCAACGGGGAGAACCGGCCATGGCAGAACTCACCAGCGTCATCAACGGACACCGCCTCGCAGCATCCCTGCGGCCGCTGCCCTCCGTCCTGATCGCCACCCGGCACGGCGAGAGCACCGCCAACGTCGAGTTCAGGATCGCCGCCGAGACCGGCGCGCTGACCGTCCCGATCACCAGCCGGGACGCCGACATACCGCTCTCCCCGCACGGCCGGCGCCAGGCACGCGACCTCGGGCGCTGGTGGGCCGGCCTGCCCGTCGCCGACCGTCCCCGCGCCGTCTGGTGCTCCCCCTACGTACGCACCGCCGAGACCGCCCGGATCGCGCTAGACCGGGCCCGTGGCCTCGGCGCGGTGCCGGACTCCCTCGCGGTCAGGTACGACGAGCGGCTGCGGGACAGAGAACTCGGCGTCCTGGAGATGCTGACCGCCGCCGCGATCGAGAAGGAGCACCCCGTCGAGGCCGCCCGCCGCCGCAAGATGGGCGAGCTCTACTACCGGCCACCCGGTGGCGAATCGTTCCTGGACGTGGCCCTGCGGGTGCGCAGCTTCCTGCGCGACCTCTGCGAGGAGGAGGACGGGCGGGCGGTGCTGGTGGTGGCGCACGACTGCACGGTGCTGATGCTGCGCTACGTCCTGGACCGGCTCACCGAGCCCGAGTTGCTGGACCTGCGGGCGGTGAGCAACTGCTCGACCAGCCTGTGGCGCTCCCAGGCCGGCCGGCTCCACCCCGAGCACTGGAACTCGGTCGCCCACCTGACCTGACCGCCCAGGGCCGCCGGGCAGTTGCGCACCCGACGCCGCACCGGGCCGCCGGGTCGCTCACGCGCCTCGCCGCACCCGGGTGCCGTCCGCCGGTCAACCCCGGCTCCGCGCATCCGGCCAACTCCCCGCGAAGGCGCGGCGATACGCCTGCGGCGTCGTCCCGAGCCAGCGGCCGAAGTGGTGCCGGAGGGTGGCCGCGTTGCCGAAGCCGCAGCGGGCGGCGACCGCGTCCACGGGCTGACTGGTGCCCTCCAGCAGGCGCTGGGCCAGCAGCAGGCGCTGGTTGGTGATCCAGCGGTGCGGGGTGGTGCCGGTCTCCTGCTGGAAGCGGCGGGCGAAGGTGCGGGGCGACATGTGGGCACGGGCGGCCAGTTGATCAACCGTCAGGTCACGGTGCAGGTGCTGGCGCAGCCAGTCCAGCAGCCCGCCGAGCGAGTCCGCGTCACACACCGGCATCGGCCGGTCGACGAACTGCGCCTGCCCGCCGTCACGGTGCGGGGCGACCACCATCCGCCGGGCGATCCCCCGGGCCACCTCCGCGCCCTGCAGCTTGCGGACCAGGTGCAGGCAGGCGTCGATCCCGGCGGCCGTCCCGGCGGAGGTGATCACCGGATCGTCGTCCACGTAGAGCACGTCGGGTTCGACAGTGGTGCGCGGGAAGCGCCGGGCCATCTCGTCGACGTGCTTCCAGTGCGTGGTGGAGCGGCGCCCGTCCAGCAGCCCGGCGGCGCCCAGCAGAAAACTGCCGCTGCAGATGGACAACGCGCGCGCCCCGCGCTCGACTGCCGCGCGCAGTGCTTCGACGAGCGCCTCCGGATACTCGGCGCGCCGTCCGACCGCGGTGACCACGATCAGGTCCGCCTCGGCCAGCCGCTCCGGCCCGTACGGGACGTCCAGGCCGAAGCCGGCATGGGTGGCATGCCGCCCGGGACGGTCGGCAGCGAGGGCGAAGTCGTACACCGGCAGCCCGTCGTCGCTACGGTCGAGCCCGAACACCTCGGAGGCGACGCCGAGTTCGAACGGGTGGACCGGCTCCAGCACCACCGCGGCGACGTTCTTCAGCATCCGCCCAGGATGCCGTACGCCCTCGTCCGCCTCCGGGCCCCCGGCCCCACGGCGGCGGCCGTCGACCGCCGGGCCGTGCGCACCGCTCCGCATCCCCGTGCCCCTCCCTCGTCCGTCGCCCCTCCCCTGCCCGCCGTCCGGTGACTTCCGCCCCCGTGGCCGGCCGGGCCGCCGGCCGCCGCGGCATCGGCACGCCCCACCCCGCGAGAGGCTGGCAGGATTTCGACGCAATCGGTCGTTTCCGCCACTCGTGACAGCGGCCCGCGCGGACGAGGGTGGAGGACATGACTCCCGAGACCCTCGCGACCTCGCTCGGCCTGATCGGCGCCATCAGCGGCTTCGGACTGCTGGGCTTCCTGATCGGCCGTGAGCTGACCGGACGCGGCGGCGGGCCCGACCCGGGCGGCGGCTACGGCGGTCCTGATGACGGTCACGACGACCCCAACCACCCTTCGGCCCCGGTTCTTCCCGACCGCCCGTACGGCACCGTGCCAGCCGCCTCCGCCTTCCCCGCCAGCGCGTCCCTGCTCCCCACCGGCGCCCGCCCGGCGAGCCCTCCGTCCGGCGCCACACCCCTCGCCGGCACCCGCCCGCCCGCCACCCTGACTGCCGTGTGCACCCTCCCGTCGGGCACACTGTCCGGATGGGCATCCTCATCCGCCGCGCCCTCGAAGAGGACCTCGAAGCCGCAGGTGAAGTCACGGTCGAGGCGTTCGTGGGCGACGGTCACACCTCGCCGGACAGCGGCTACGTCCAGCTCCTCCGGGACGCCGGGCGCCGCAACGAGGAGGCCGAACTCCTCGTCGCGCTCGACCCGCACACCCGGCAGGTCCTCGGCTGTGTGACCCTCGCGGTCGGCGGCACCGAGTGGGCCGACATCGCCGAGCCGCACGAGGGCGAGATCCGGATGCTGGCGGTCGGCGCGGCGGCGCGCGGACGCGGCGCCGGAGAGGCCCTGGTCCGCGCCGCGATGGCCCGCTGTCGGGAGCTCCGGCTGGCCGGGATGGCCTTCTCGACCCGCCCGGCGATGAAGGCGGCGCACCGGATCTACGAGCGCCTGGGCTTCGTCCGAACCCCCGACCGGGACTGGACGGCCGCTCCCGGGATCGACCTGATGGTGTACTCGATCACCTTCTGAACACCCCTCCCGCACAACCATGCGGTTGGTCCGCCTGCGACACACGGCACTACATGTGGTGCCGCATCGTCGGACCGCCACAACATGTATGCTCGCTCTCGCTGTCGAAGCAGGGGAACCCGGTGTGAATCCGGGACTGCCCCGCAGCGGTGAGCGGGCGGCTCTCCAGGCCCCCGCAAGTCCGGCTACCTGCCGACGGTGTGCCACACGGCTTCCCCGCAGATGCCTTGCAGCACCGCAGTACGTCCGGGCCTCGCGGGTGGGCCAGGGGGTAGAGAGCGCGCCGGTCTCCGGTCGTGCTGCACCTCCCTGCGCTCATGTCGGTCCGGACGATCCTCATCCGACGCCGCCGCCAGGAGAGAAGCGCCTTGACCATCGCTGCCTCAGTTGCCCTGCCTTCCCAGGGTTCCGCCGCCACCACCCAGACCGACCCCGGTGCGGCACTGCTTCGGCTCCTCACCGACCGCAGCGTGGACCTCCCCCAGGTGGACCCCGGCCACGTCGCCGCCGCCGCGCTGCGCGGCCGCCACGCCGGCTCGGACTTCGCCGAGCTGCGCGGGCTGGCTGTGGAGGCCGCCGCGTCGATGATCGCCGAGGACCCCCAGTACTCGAAGCTGGCCGCCCGCCTGCTCGCCATGGAGATCGCCGACGAGGCGATGAGCCAGGGTGCCGTGTCGTTCTCCGCCTCGATCGCCGTCGGCCACGCCGAGGGGCTGATCGGCGACGCCACCGCCGCCCTGGTCGCCAAGCACGCCGAGGCCTTCGACGCCCTGATCGACCTGTCGGGCGACGACCGCTTCGAGTACTTCGGCCTGCGCACCGTGCAGTCCCGCTACCTGCTGCGCCACCCGATCACCCGCATGGTGATCGAGACCCCGCAGCACTTCCTGCTCCGCGTGGCGGCGGGCCTCGCGGTGGGCGACAGCGAGCAGTCGGTGGCCGAGGTGGCCGAGCTCTACCGGCTGATGAGCCGCCTGGAGTACCTGACCTCCTCCCCGACGCTCTTCAACTCCGGCACCAAGCACCCGCAGATGTCCAGCTGCTACCTGCTGGACTCGCCGCTGGACAACCTGGACTCGATCTACAACCGCTACGCGCAGATCGCCCGGCTGTCCAAGCACGCCGGCGGCATCGGCCTGTCCTACTCCCGGATCCGCTCGCGCGGCAGCCTGATCCGGGGCACCAACGGCAAGTCCAACGGCATCGTCCCGTTCCTGCGCACCCTGGACTCCTCGGTCGCCGCGGTCAACCAGGGCGGCCGTCGCAAGGGCGCGGCCTGCGTCTACCTGGAGACCTGGCACGCTGACATCGAGGAGTTCCTGGAGCTCCGCGACAACACCGGCGAGGAGGCCCGCCGGACCCACAACCTCAACCTGGCGCACTGGATCCCGGACGAGTTCATGCGCCGGGTCAACGCCAACGAGGACTGGTCGCTGTTCTCCCCGGCCGACGTCCCCGAGCTGGTCGACCTGTGGGGCGACGAGTTCGACGCCGCCTACTGCAAGGCCGAGGCCGAGGGCAAGGCCGTCCGCACCATCCCGGCGCAGACCCTGTACGCCCGGATGATGCGCACCCTGGCGCAGACCGGCAACGGCTGGATGACCTTCAAGGACGCCTCCAACCGCGCCGCCAACCAGACCGCGCTGCCCGGCCGCACCGTGCACTCCTCCAACCTCTGCACCGAGATCCTGGAGGTCACCGACGACTCCGAGACCGCGGTCTGCAACCTCGGCTCGGTCAACCTCGGTGCCCACGTGGCCGACGGCGCCAGTGCCGACGACCTCGTGAGCGCGATGGACTGGGAGCGGCTGGACGCCACCGTGCGCACCGCCGTGACCTTCCTCGACCGGGTCATCGACATCAACTTCTACCCGACCACCGAGGCCGGCGCGTCCAACTCCCGCTGGCGGCCGGTGGGTCTGGGCGTGATGGGCCTGCAGGACGTCTTCTTCAGGCTCCGCCTGGACTTCGACTCCACCGAGGCCAAGCACCTCTCCACGCTGATCGCCGAGCGCATCATGCTCACCGCCTACGAGCGCTCCAGCGAGCTGGCCGAGAAGTTCGGCCGCCACGAGGCGTACGAGGAGACCCGCGCCGCCCGCGGCCAGCTGCACATCGACCACTTCGACGTGACCCCGCAGTGGACCGAGCGCTGGGACGCCCTGCGTGCCAAGATCGCCGAGACCGGTCTGCGCAACTCCCTGCTGCTCGCCATCGCGCCGACCGCGACCATCGCGTCCATCGCCGGTGTGTACGAGTGCATCGAGCCGCAGGTCTCGAACCTGTTCAAGCGCGAGACCCTGTCCGGTGAGTTCCTCCAGGTCAACCCGTACCTGGTGCGGGAGCTGAAGGAGCTGGGCGTCTGGGACCAGCAGACCCGGGACGCGCTGCGCGACTCCAACGGCTCGGTCCAGGAGTTCAACTGGCTGCCCGCCGAGGTCCGTTCGCTCTACCGCACCGCGTGGGAGCTGCCGCAGCGTGCGCTGATCGACCTGGCCGCCGCCCGGATGCCCTACCTGGACCAGAGCCAGTCGCTGAACCTCTTCATGGCCGCGCCCACCATCGGCAAGCTCAGCTCGATGTACGCGTACGCCTGGAAGGTCGGCCTGAAGACCACCTACTACCTGCGCTCCCGCCCGGCCACCCGGATCGCCCAGGCCGCGACCCGCTCCACCGCCGTGAGCGTGCCCTCCCCCACCATGACCGCTGAGGAGCAGGCCGCCGCCATCGCCTGCTCCCTGGAGAACCCCGAGTCCTGCGAGGCTTGCCAGTGACCTCCCACCCGTCGCCCGACCACCGCCCCTCGTCGACGGCGCAGAGCGCCGACAACCACGTGGACCGCAAGATGCTGCTCGACCCCGGCTTCGAGCTGACCCTGCGCCCGATGCGCTACCCGTCGTTCTACGACCGGTACCGGGACGCCATCAAGAACACCTGGACCGTCGAGGAGGTGGACCTGCACTCCGACGTCGCCGACCTCGCCAAGCTGAGCGAGGGCGAGCGGCACCTGATCGGCCGCCTGGTCGCCTTCTTCGCGACCGGCGACTCGATCGTCGCCAACAACGTGGTGCTGAGCCTCTACAAGCACATCAACTCCCCCGAGGCCCGGCTCTACCTGTCCCGGCAGCTGTTCGAGGAGGCCGTGCACGTCCAGTTCTACCTGACGCTGCTCGACACCTACCTGCCCGACCCGGACGACCGCGCGGCCGCCTTCGCGGCGGTGGAGAACATCCCCTCCATCCACCAGAAGGCGCAGTTCTGCTTCAAGTACATGAACGCGGTCGACCACATCGACTCGCTGCAGAGCAAGGAGGACCGCCGCGCCTTCCTGCTCAACCTGATCTGCTTCGCCGCCTGCGTCGAGGGCCTGTTCTTCTACGGCGCCTTCGCCTACGTGTACTGGTTCCGCAGCCGCGGCCTGCTGCACGGCCTGGCCACCGGCACCAACTGGGTGTTCCGCGACGAGTCCATGCACATGGACTTCGCCTTCTCGGTGGTCGACACCGTCCGTGAGGAGGAGCCCGACCTCTTCGACGACGAGATGGCCAAGCAGGTCACCGAGATGCTTGAGGAGGCCGTGGAGGCCGAGCTCCAGTTCGCCCAGGACCTGTGCGGTGACGGCCTGCCCGGCATGAACACCGAGTCGATGCGCCAGTACCTGGAGGCCGTCGCCGACCAGCGCCTGGCCCGCCTCGGCCTGCCGATCCGCTACGGCTCCACCAACCCCTTCGGGTTCATGGAGCTGCAGAACGTCCAGGAGCTGACCAACTTCTTCGAGCGCCGGGTCTCCGCCTACCAGGTCGCGGTCGAGGGCACGGTCTCCTTCGACGACGACTTCTAGGAGTCGGCGCCCTCCAGGGCGCCAAGCGCGAAGGCCGGTACGGGAGTCCCCGTACCGGCCTTCGCGCTGCCGTCAGTTGTTCGGCACCGTCGCGTACTTGGGTGTGCCCTCGGCCATCTGCTTCAGGGCGTCCTTGCGGTCGCGCTTGGAGAGCTTGTCGATGTACAGGAAGCCGTACAGGTGGTCGGTCTCGTGCTGCAGGCAGCGGGCGAAGAAGCCGGTGCCCTCGACCCGGACCGGGTTGCCGTCCTTGTCCTGGCCCCGCACCGCGGCGTAGGCGGGACGCGGGAGTTCGGCGTAGGCGGTGGGGACCGAGAGGCAGCCCTCGTGGCCGTCGTCCAGGACCCGGCGGCGGTCGGCCGGGAACTCCTCCAGCACCGGGTTGATGACGTGGCCGATGTGGCGGACGCCCTCGTCGTCCGGGCAGTCGTACACGAAGACCTTGAGGTCGACGCCGATCTGGTTGGCCGCCAGGCCGACGCCCTCGGCCGCGTACATCGAGGCGAACATGTCGTCGATCAGCGTGGACAGTTCGGCGTCGAAGGCGGTGACGTCCTGGCACTCGCGGTGCAGGACGGGGTTGCCGACCACGGTGATCGGACGGGCCTCGGCGTTGGAGAGGTCGGGCACCTCGCCGATCACCTTGGTGACCTCGGGCTCCTCGTGCTCATGGTCGTGCTCGTGGTTGTGCTGGTCCGCCATCGTCGCTTCCGCTTCCGTGGATCACTTGGGTTTACCGCTCAAGAGTACGGCCCCGAAACCCACCCGGGGCCTTACCGTCCTTGCCCGGCACCGTCCTTGGCTCAGCAGACCTCTTCGAGGTCGCGGTAGGCCCTGGTGCCCGGCGAGGCGGCGACCCAGCGGTCGAGCAGCCGGCGGACCAGCCCGGCGGGCGCGGCGATCCCGCACTCGCGCTCGGCCAGCCAGGACATCCCGCCGCTGCCACTGAGGTGGCTGAGGTGGCCGGGGTGGTCGAAGTCGCCGTCGTCGTGCGGGTCGTGGTGATGGGTGTGGCCGTCGTCGGCGGCCATCCGGCTCTCCGAACAGGCCCGGCAGAGCAGCCGCACCGAGGAGGTCCAGTCCTCGGCGGCGTAGCCGGCGTCGGCGACCAGCCGCTCCAGCGCGTCCCGGTCACCGGCGGTGGCCGCCTGAAGCAGCACCACGAAGGTCGGCACCGGCGAGGGCGCCCAGAGCTCGATCTCGTCGAACACGGGGTACGCCACTCCGGCGGCCACCCGCTCGCCGTGCGGCGCGCCGTCGTGCAGCACCACCTCGCCCCAGCGGCGGCCGGAGGACGGCAGCGGGATGGAGAGCACCTCGATCCGGGCCGGGTCCAGGCGTCTGCCCCAGACCACCTCGGACTCGCCCTCCGGGGAGAGCCGGACGGGTGTGGTGCCGAGGTCCAGTGACACCGGGCTGTCCAGCGCGTCGCCGGCGGGCAGCCGCAGGCCGTACGCCTGCCAGGCGCGCCGGGCGAGCGGCCAGTCCTGCAGGGCGGTCGCGGTGATGCCGAGGTTCCACCAGTCGGGGGCACCCTGCTCGCGGTCGAGCAGGGCCACGGCGCGCAGACCGGCGCTGCGCGCCTGGTCCCAGTCCCGGCGGAACTTGTGCAGCAGTGCGAGGTTGAACCAGGAGTCGGAGAGCCACGGCTCCAGGTCTGCCGCCATCACCAGCAGCGCCCCCGCGTCCTCGTAGCGGCCGTCACCGATCAGGGTGAAGGCCCGGTCGGTCGTCTGCCGCCAAGTGGCCGACGGCCGGTGCCGTGCGCGGTGGAAGATCCTCACGTTCCGTCCCTGCCGTTGTCATCCGTCAGTACCGCCGGTGCCCGCCCGAGGAGCCGGGCCGCCACCGGACGGAGCCTGCACGGAGTCCGATATCCGCCACCGCACCGGTGGACCGGACCGGTGGCCGCAGCCGGAACGCCCCCGGGAACCGGGCGGTCCCGGATCCGGTGTTCCACGCTACGACCGCATCCAACCACGGCAGGCTTCGACTGCGCTCCCCGCAGGTCCATTCAGTCAGCTTCGCCACCCCGCTACGTCATAATCGCGGGTCCGGCACAGCGGGTTCACCGCCCCGTCACCGCCGGGCTCACGCGCCCCCGGCCCCGGTGTCACGCCCTCGGCCGGCCGTCCCCGCGGCCCAGCCCGGACAGCACCGCCAGCACCCTCGGGTCGTACCGGTCACCGCACTCCAGGCGCAACAGTTCCAGCGCCTCCAGCCGCCCGGCCGACGCCGGCAGGCCCCGCTGCCGGGCGAGGGTGACCAGTTCGTCGTGCGCGTTGGCGACCCGGATGATCCGGGCGGCCAGCGGCAGGGTCGGATCCTCCGACCCGTCGGGGCGGCGGCATGGATCGGCCAGCCGGGCAACCTGCTGGGCGACCTGCCGCGGGACCCCGGTCTGCCGGATCACCTCGCTGCCCAGCCGGGCGATCCGCTGCTGCTCGTCCTGCGGCAGCCGGGCGGTGGCGCCGCAGGGCACCGGCTCGACCAGCGAGAGCTGCCCGATGTCGTGCATCAGCGCGGCGTACTCCAGCAGGGCCAGGTCCCGGGTGCCGAGGCCGAGCACCCGGCCGAGCGCGCAGGCGGTGTCGGCGACCCGGCGGGCGTGGCCCGGCGGGGTGTAGCCGGCCACCTCGGTGGCACGGGCGAGGGTCTCGATGGTCTGCCCGGTGGTCGCCCGGACCGCCGCCGCCCGCCGGAAGGACGCCTGGGCGAGCAGCAGCGGGGTACAGAACAGCGGCAGCGCCCACAGCCCCATCTCGGCCGCCAGCAGGCTGATCAGCATGCCGGTGGCGACGATCGCCGAGCCGATGCCGAGCAGCGAGCGCAGCTCGTCCCCCAGCGCGGCGGCGAACCGCAGGCCGGTCCTGGCCCGGTGCAGCCCGGCGGCCAGCACGGCGTCGCAGAGCGCGGCGAGCAGGGCGATCCCGCTGACGAACAACCCGTACGCCGGACCGGTGCAGTCGGCCCGGTCGAGGGTGCCGCTCTCGTACAGCGGCTGGAACAGGGCGGCCGCGAAGGCGACCGTGAGCAGGCGGCGGGCGACCGCGTCCACCCTCGCCGGGTCCGGCGTCCGGAACGGCGGTACGGCGCCGCTGACCATCCCGAGACCGGCGACCGCGATCACCTGCAGCACCCCGTGCGAGGTCGGCAGCCCGCGCAGCGGGCCGAGCAGCGCGTACGCCAGCGCGGCGGCGGTGCCGATCGGCGTCTGCTCGCGGTCTCCCGGCAGGGTGATCCGCACCCGCTCGCCGATCGCGATCACGGCGGCGAAGGCGGCCGCGGTGACCGGATCGGCGGGTCCGTCGCACACCAGCTCGCCGAGCCCGGCCGCCAGCAGCGCGGCGGCGGTCAGCCGGACCGCCCGTACCCAGACCGCCTCGGTGCTCACCACACCGACCACCCTCCCGGACCGGCCGCGGACCGCACCGCGGCCTCCCGTACGGCTGCGCGCGGTGCCGCCGGCCGACGTACCGCTGCGCACCGCACTCCCGGGCGCCGTACCGTGGTGCGCCGCACCGCCGCGCGGCCTTCTCCGGCCCGGGCAGCCGCCCTCCGGTCACCGCCGCCCGCGCGCGCCCGCCTCACCTCGCGCCACCCGCGCGCTCCGAGCGACCCGCACGCGCCGCGCGCCCCTGCGGGGCGAGCGCCCTGGCGGGCTCCGGCACACCCAGCGGGATGTCCGGCACCTCTCCGGCCCAGCCGCCCGGCGGCGGCAGGACGGGCTCCCAGCCGTGCTCCGCGACCGCCGCGATCAGCGCCCGCACCATCGCCGGGTCGAACTGGCTGCCCGCACACCGCTCCAGCTCGGCGACCGCCTCGGCGACCGGCCGGCCGCGTCGGTAGGACCGGGTGGAGGTCATCGAGTCGAAGGCGTCCGCGACCGAGATGATCCGGGCGAACTCGGGGATCCGGTCCCCGGTCAGTCCGTCCGGGTAGCCTCGCCCGTCCAACCGCTCGTGGTGGTGCAGGATCCCGGCCCGGCCCTCCTCTCCGAGGAAGGCGATGTCCCGGATCAGCTCGTGCCCGAAGACCGGGTGCACCTCGACCGCCCGCCGCTCCTCCTCGCTCAGCGGACCGTTTCTGCGGAGCAGTTCGGTCGCCACGCCCAGCTTTCCGACGTCGTGCAGCGTGCCGGCGAAGTGCAGGGTGCGCAACCGCTCCTCCACCATGCCGAGTTGGCCGGCGATCAGCACGGCCGCCCGGCCGACCCGTTCGCTGTGCCCCCTGGTGTACGCGTCCTTGATCTCCACGGCCTGCACCAACGCCTGGACGGCGGTCTGCTGGGCCACCCGCTCCCGGTGCCCCTGGGCGAAGACCCAGGCGGAGATGGTGAACGGCAGCAGCGCGAGCACCGCCGCGAAGGCGCCGTACGGGCCCCGCCAGAGGAGCGCCACCATCAGACCGCCGGCCCCGTGCACCAGCGCCGGCAGCACCACCGCGAGCGGACCGCGCAGCGCTGCCCCCGGCCGGGGCCGGCCGGGTGGCCGCGGTCCGACGAGCCGTCGCATCACTGTCACCAAGGCGCCGTTGACCAGGCAGAACGCCGCCACCGCGGCCAGCGAGGGAAGCAGTGCCGCCGGAACCTCGGAGCCGAGCAACAGCCGTGGGCCGTCCGTCAGGTGGAAGACCACCCCGGCGGCCTGGGCCGAGACGGCGAGCTGCGCGCCGTTCCAGAGCCGCCGCAGCGCACGGCGCCGGTCGGTGCACCCCACCAGTGCGGCGGGGAGGGCGACCAGGGCCGCGGCGGCCGGAGGCAGCATCAGGACCCCTGCGAACAGCACCGGGAAGAACGCCGGGCTGCCGGCGTGGCTCGCCCGCACCGGACGGTCGGACCGGCGCAGCAGAAGGCTCCAGAACCGGTGGCAGGGGGTGGGCAGGCCCTGAGCCAGACCGTCCCAGCAGCAGTGCAGGAAGGCCAGCAGCGCCACCCCCGACCAGTCGACCGGGCTGCCCAGCCAGCCCAGTGGGCCGTCGGCGGGCAGTGCCAGGGTCAGCAGACAGCCGGCCGCAGCGACCGGCACCGCCGCCAGGCAGCCGACGGCGCGCCGGCACGGACGCCGGGCCTCCCGAAGTCCGGGCGCCGCCCCGCCCGCCACGGCGGCGTCTCGGTCCTCACCAGCGATCTCCGCCTCCCCGCCATGGCCGCAGTTCCCCGCCGGACCGCACCGGCTTGAGGGTCCGTCAGAGGAGGATAGGGCCCTATCGGGGCGTGCGGAGGCGCGAAAACGCATTGCCCGGGTCGACGCACTGTCAGCTCACCCGAACGAGTGATTCGACCGCCCGATGGTCATGGCGCGACCACACCGGGACGGTACGACCGCACCGGGCGGCCGGGTGTGAGGCCTACTCGGACGTCGCGAGGGAGCTCTGCGCGTTGCTCTGCGCGCCGTGGCCCGCCCTCTCCTCGGCCGAGACCTCGACGGTGGGCGTCGACTCACCGGAGCGCTGCCCGGCGCGGATGCTGTCGATCCGGGCCAGAACCTTGCCGCGCAGGTCGGCAGGCGTGTCGTCACAGCCGCAGGAGCGCTTGATCAGCGCCTTGATGGCCTGTTCGAGGCCGTACTTCTCCAGGCAGGGCGAGCACTCCTCGAAGTGCACCCTCAGCTTGGCGCAATCACCCTCGGCCATCTCGTTGTCGAGGAATTCATAGAGGTGGTCGAGGACCTCGCCACACTCGGTGTCGTGCGGATCGCCGCAGCTCATGAGCCCGCGCCCTTCGCTTCCTGCCCTGCTCCGCTACCTGCCGGAACGAGCCCGCGCTCACGGGCGTAGTCCTCCAGCATGCCGCGCAACTGGCGGCGGCCCCGGTGCAGTCGGGACATCACCGTACCGATGGGTGTACCCATGATGTCCGCGATCTCCTTGTACGCAAACCCCTCGACGTCCGCGAGGTAGACCGCGATGCGGAACTCCTCCGGAATGGCCTGGAGGGCGTCCTTCACATCGCTGTCCGGAAGATGGTCGAGCGCCTGGGCCTCGGCCGAGCGCAGACCGGTCGACATGTGGGACTCGGCCCGGGCCAGCTGCCAGTCCTCGATCTCCTCGGCGGCGGTGCGCTGGGGCTCGCGCTGCTTCTTGCGGTACGAGTTGATGAACGTGTTGGTGAGGATCCGGTACAGCCACGCCTTGAGGTTGGTGCCCTCACGGAACTGGTGGAACGACGCGTACGCCTTGGCGAACGCCTCCTGCAGCAGATCCTCGGCGTCGGCAGGGTTGCGGGTCATCCGCAGCGCGGCGGAGTACATCGGGTCGAGGTAGCCCAGGGCGTCGCGCTCGAAGCGCTCCCGCCGGGCCGCCTCGGTCTCGTTCTCCGACGCCCGGAAGGTGTCCTCGCCGATCGCGTCGGCCAGCTCGTCGCCCGTGAGAGCCTCGCTCACCGGCAGCACCTCGCCCGACTCGGCCTCGTCCTCGGTCCCGACGACCGGACCCACCTCCTCGGCTTTGCGGGCACGACCCACCGCGGGCCCACCCGACAGCGAGGATATCGGGCTCACCGGCTTCTCGCTCGTGGCCAGCCACTCGGACCAGACCGGCAGTGCGGCGTCCATCGCCGCCCGTTCGTTCGGCCGCTCGTGGCACGCGATCGAACCCATGTGTGCTGCCTTTCCACGCGGCTCACCTGCTGACGGTGGTGTTAACCAGAGCGCCCCGCCCGGCATTCCCGCCCGC
The DNA here is from genome assembly GCF_053598215.1 of Kitasatospora sp. NPDC001175. NCBI lineage: Bacteria > Bacillati > Actinomycetota > Actinomycetes > Kitasatosporales > Streptomycetaceae > Kitasatospora > Kitasatospora sp. NPDC001175. The sequence goes on from NZ_JBSFJU010000011.1 coordinate 155,249, forward strand.
CCCCTCGGACTTGGGCCGACCGGAAATGGGGCCCGCAGCGTCGTGCGCCGGTCGGTCCTACCGGCGCACTTCCTCCCGAAGTCCGCTCAGCAGACCTCGAGGATCCAGTCGCCGACCGCCCCGGTGATCAGCTCCAGCGCCTCGTCCTGACCGTACGGCGCCCGCTTGGGCACGGCGAAGCCGTGGCTCCCGTACGGGACGGCGACCAGGCGGTGCCCCTCGGGCAGCTCCGGGAACTCCTCCGGCGTCCCGAAGGTGTCCTTCTCCCCCTGCAGCACCAGGGTCGGACGGCCGGAGCCCAGCAGCTCCTCGGCCCGACTCTTCTCCGGCTTGCCCGGCGGATGGAGCGGGAAAGCCAGCGCCAGCACCGCGGCGGCACCGGCACCGGCGGCCGTCCGGCAGGCCACCCGGGCCCCGGCACTGCGACCGCCGGCCACCAACGGCAGTCCCTCACCGGCGAGTTGGGCCATCACCGGAAGCCAGCCCGCGTCCAGTGTCCCCGGCGCGGGGGCGACCTTCCTGCCCGCGACCCGCCAGGGCTGCTCGACCAGCGCGACCGTGATGCCGCGCGCCGGCAGTCCGGCGGCCAGCGCCTGCAGGTCGATCGCCTCGACCCCGCCACCCGCGCCGTGTCCGAGCGCGAGCAGCGCCCTGGGGCGGCCGGCGGCCGGGTACCGGGTGATCCTGGCCTCACCGACGGGCGTGGTCACGAGGGTCTGCACGGCGGCTCCTGGATCTTCGGCGGATCGGCCTCGACTGTGTCAGATGGGGCGGGCTCAGAAGAGCATCGTGCCGTCGTTGCCGTTCTCGTCGAGCGGCTCGAGCAGTTCGGGCCCGTTGTTGCGGATGCTTCCGACCGCCGGGGAGACCGGGACGGCCTGCAGCGCGCCGGGGGCGGGCGGAACGAGCAGCGGCCGCAACTCCTCGGCGTTGTCCAGGGCCGGGTCCAGCCAGGCGTCGAAGGCGGACGGGTCCAGGAAGAGCGGCATCCGTTCGTGGATCGGGGCCAGCGCCGGTTCGGCATCCGTCGTCACGATGGTGCAGGTCACCCGCCAGGCCGCCGGATCGTCGGCCGGCACTCCGCGGTCCCGCCAGAACTCGTACAGCCCGGCCAGGGCCAGCACCTGGCCGTCCACCCGGCTGACGAAGAACGGCTGCTTGCGGGGCTTGCCCCGCTCGCCGGGCATGGTCTGCCACTCGTAGTAGCCGTCGACCGGCAGCAGACAGCGCCGGGAGGCGAAGGCCTGGCGGTAGGCGGGCTTCTCGTGCACGGTGTCGGAGCGGGCGTTGATCATCTTCACCGCCGTCTCGGCCGACCTCGACCAGGACGGCACCAGGCCCCAGCGCAGCACCCGCAGCTGGCGCACCGCCTCGCGCTCCCCCTTGGGAGCGCGGTCCAGCACCGCGTACACCGAGTCGGTCGGCGCCACGTTCCAGCTCGGCACGATGGTCTCGGCCGGGTCCCACTGCCGGACTTCGAAGGTCTCGACCAGGTCCTCTGGCTTGGTGGTGGAGGCGAAGCGTCCGCACATGCGGCCAGCTTGCCATGCGCCCCGCTCCGCCGTACCCCGTCCCGCGAGGAGAACCGGGAAGTACCGCCCGGCCGTCCTACCGTGGGAGGCTGCCACTCGGACTCAGAGCGGCCGGGCCGGGACCGACCACGGAGGGCAGGGCATGGACAGCGCGTACGTATGGCACCTGGTGGTCGGCTCGCAGCCCGGGCCGCCGAGCTGGGTGGCCCCGGCCACGGCGGCGGCGGCGCTGCTCGCCGTACTGCTGCGACCCCTCTGGCGGTTCAGCCGCAACGTGGTGACCATCGCGCACGAGGGCGGGCACGGCCTGGCCGCGGTGCTCACCCGGCGCCGGCTGGCCGGGATCCGGCTGCACTCGGACACCTCCGGCCTGACCATCTCCTCCGGGCCGCCCACCGGCCCCGGCATGATCCTCACCGCGGCCGCCGGGTACAGCGCACCGCCGCTGCTCGGGCTCGGCGGCGCCGCGCTGCTCGCCGGGCAGCACATCGCCCAGTTGCTGTGGATCGGGATCGTGCTGCTGGCGGCCGTCCTGATCATGGTGCGGAACGCCTTCGGCCTGCTCTCCGTGGTGCTCACCGGCGCGGCCTTCGTACTGATCTCCTGGTACGGCGGCGGCGAGCTGCAGGCGGTCTTCGCCTATCTGGGCGTCTGGTTCCTGCTGTTCGCCGGGGTCCGCCCGGTGGTCGAGCTCCAGGCCAAGCGCCGCCGCGGCGAGGCCCCGGACTCCGACGCCGACCAGCTCGCCCGGCTCACCGGCGTCGCCGGCATCCTCTGGGTCACCCTCTTCCTGGTGATCGCCCTGTCCTGCCTCCTCGCCGGCGGCACCTGGCTGATGTCCAGCTGACCCGACCGGGGGCGCGGACCCCGCCCGGACCGGCCGCGCACGCACGACCGAGGGCGCCGGCGGGCTCACCCCGCCTCCGGCGTGTCTTCGCAGAACGCGCGTCCGCCATTCGAATAGGAACGAAGCCCTGAATTCCCGGGCCCCTAGACTTGTCCACATGACCGAAGCCCTGTGGCCCGCCCCCCTTGCGACCGGCGCCGTCGACGCGACCGTCACCATCCCCGGCTCCAAGTCGGCGACCAACCGCGCCCTGGTGCTGGCCGCCCTCGCGGACAGCCCAGGCTGGGTGCGCCGTCCACTGCGCAGCCGTGACTCCCAGCTGATGGCCGACGGCCTGCGGGCACTCGGCGTCACCGTCGAGGAGACGGTCAACACCGCCAGCGGCGGATTCGGCGGCGGTGAGGCCTGGCGGGTCATCCCGGCCGGCCAGCTCCGCGGCCCGGCCCAGGTGGACGTCGGCAACGCCGGCACCGTGATGCGCTTCCTGCCGCCGCTCGCGGTGCTCGCCGACGGCCCGGTGCACTTCGACGGCGACCCGCGCTGCTACGAGCGGCCGCAGCACGGCGTGATCAACGCCCTGCGCGCGCTCGGTGCCCGGATCGACGACGGCGGACGCGGCGGCTTCCCGCTCACCGTGCACGGCTCCGGTGCGCTGGACGGCGGCCCGGTCGAGCTCGACGCCTCGTCCTCCTCCCAGTTCATCAGCGCCCTGCTGCTCTCCGGCGCCCGCTACAACAACGGCGTGGAGATCCGGAACATCGGCGGCAGCGTCCCCTCGCTGCCGCACATCCGGATGACCGTGGACATGGTCCGCAAGGCCGGTGCCCAGGTGGACGCGCCCGAGGACGGCGGCGAGAAGGACGTCTGGCGGGTCACCCCGGGCGCGCTGATCGGCCGCGACCTGGTGGTCGAGCCGGACCTCTCCAACGCCGCGCCGTTCTTCGCCGCCGCGCTGGTCACCGGCGGCCGGGTGACGGTCCGCGACTGGCCCAGGCACACCTACCAGCCGGGCGACCAGCTGCGCGGGATCTACACCGAGATGGGCGGCAGCTGCCGCTTCACCGACGACGGCCTGGAGTTCTCCGGCACCGGCCGGATCCGCGGCATCGAGGCGGACCTCCACGACGTCGGCGAGCTCACCCCGGTGATCGCGGCGGTGGCCGCGCTGGCCGACTCCGAGTCCCACCTTTACGGCATCGCCCACCTGCGGATGCACGAGACCGACCGCCTGGCCGCGCTGGCCAAGGAGATCAACGACCTCGGCGGCGACGTCACCGAGACCGAGGACGGCCTGCGGATCCGTCCGCGCCCGCTGCACGGCGGCGTCTTCCACACCTACGAGGACCACCGGCTGGCCACCGCCGCCGCGGTGCTCGGCCTCGCGGTCGAGGGCGTCCAGGTCGAGAACGTGGCCACCACCGCCAAGACCCTGCCCGACTTCCCGCAGATGTGGGCCGATCTCCTGGGCCAGGGCTGAGGGAGTACTGCACTATGCGCCGCTACGGCAAGGACGCCGACGAGGACGACATCCGCAACCGCCCGGCCCGCCGGGGATCCCGGCCGCGGACCCGGATCCGGCCCAAGCACGAGGACGCCGCCGAGGCGATGATCCTCACCGTGGACCGGGGTCGGCTCACCTGCCTGGTGGACGCCGGGACCAAGCACGAGCGCGAGGTCGTCGCCATGAAGGCCCGCGAACTGGGCCGCAAGGGTGTGGTCGTCGGCGACACCGTCAGCGTGGTCGGCGACCTCTCGGGTGAGCCGGACACCCTGGCCCGGATCGTCCGGGTCGAGGAGCGCACCTCGGTCCTGCGGCGCACGGCGGACGACGACGACCCGTTCGAGCGGATCGTCGTCGCCAACGCCGAGCAGCTGGCCATCGTCACCGCCCTGGCCGACCCCGAGCCCCGGCCCCGGCTGATCGACCGCTGCCTGGTGGCCGCGTACGACTCCGGCATGGAACCGCTGCTGGTCCTCACCAAGTCCGACCTGGCCTCGCCCGAACCGCTGCTGGAGTCGTACGCACCGCTGGGCATCCGCTACGTGGTCACCCGGCGGGATGAACTGGCCAGCACCGGCGCGGAGGCCGTCCGGGAGCACCTGCGCGGGCGGTCCACCGTGTTCATCGGACATTCCGGCGTCGGCAAGACCACCCTGGTCAACGCACTGGTCCCGGAGCGCCAGCGGACCACCGGCCAGGTCAACGCGGTGACCGGGCGCGGCCGGCACACCACCGTCTCCGCGCTCGCCCTGCGGCTGCCCCCGCCGCCCGGTGCCAAGCCGGGCTCCAAGAAGGCGCTCGACCCCGGATGGGTTATCGACACTCCGGGCTTCCGCTCCTTCGGCCTCTCGCACATCGATCCGTCCCGGGTGATCCACGCCTTCCCCGACCTGGAGCCCGGTACCGTCGAGTGCCCGCGGGCCTGCAGCCACGACGAACCCGACTGCGCCCTCGACGCCTGGGTCGCCGACGGCCACGCCGAGCCCGCCCGGCTCTACTCCCTGCGCCGCCTGCTCGCCACCCGGGAGACCCGCGAGGGAGACTAGGGCCCGTCCGGCCGGCCCGGATCAGGGCGGACCGGGGGCGCGGGGGCCTTCCCCGCGCCCCCCGGTGCGGCTTCGGAGGTGTCGGACGGCCCAGGCGTGGCGATCATAGGGAGGTCAGTCCTCGACGCGGCAGGGAGTCAGCTCGATGGCATGGGCCTTGGTGATCATCGCCGGTCTGCTGGAGACCGGGTTCGCGGTCAACCTCAAGCTGAGCGACGGCTTCACCAAGCTCTGGCCCACCATCGGCTTCGCCTGCTTCGCCCTCGGCAGCTTCGGCCTGCTGACCCTCTCCCTCAAGTCCCTCCCGGTGGGCAGCGCCTACGCGGTCTGGACCGGCATCGGCGCGGCCGGCACCGCGGTCTACGGCATGATCTGGCTGAACGAGGCCACCACCGGGCTCAGGCTGCTCTCGATCACCATGGTCATCGCGGGCGTGGTCGGCCTCCAGCTCAGCGGCACCGGGCACTGACCGCTCCGCTCAGCGAGCCGCTCCGGCGCCACCGCCACGGCCTCGGTAGTGTTCGAGCATGGCCGACTACCACGATGACCTCCGCCTTGCCCACGTCCTCGCCGACTCGGCCGACTCCGTCACCATGGAGCGCTTCAAGGCGCTGGACCTCAAGATCGAGACCAAGCCCGACCTCACCCCGGTGAGCGACGCCGACAAGGCCGCCGAGGACCTGATCCGCGGTGTCCTGCAGCGGGCCCGGCCGCGCGACGCGGTGCTCGGCGAGGAGTTCGGCCTGCAGGGCTCGGGCCCGCGCCGCTGGGTGGTCGACCCGATCGACGGCACCAAGAACTACGTCCGCGGCGTGCCGGTCTGGGCCACCCTGATCGCACTGCTCGAGGAGGACCCGGACGGCGAGCAGCAGCCGGTGGTCGGCCTGGTCTCCGCCCCGGCGCTGGGCCGCCGCTGGTGGGCGGCGAAGGGCCTGGGCGCCTACTCCGGACGCAGCCTGGCGAAGGCGACCCGGATCCAGGTCTCCAAGGTGTCCCGGATCGAGGACTCCTCGCTCTCCTACTCCTCCCTCACCGGCTGGGAGGACCGCGGCCGGCTGGACGCCTTCCTCGGCCTCTCCCGCTCCTGCTGGCGGACCCGCGCGTTCGGTGACTTCTGGTCGTACATGATGGTCGCCGAGGGTGCGGTGGACCTGGCGGCCGAACCGGAGCTGAGCCTGTGGGACATGGCGGCACCGTGCGTGATCGTCCAGGAGGCGGGCGGCCGGTTCACCGGCCTGGACGGGGTGGACGGCCCGAACGGCGCCGACGCGGTGGCCTCCAACGGACTGCTGCACGAGGAGACGCTGCGCCGACTGAGTGTCTGAGGCACGGCGCACGGATGGACGCGGGCCCTGGAACCGGTACGAAACCGGTTCCAGGGCCCGCGGCCTGGGTGGTGGCCGGTTACTTCTGCTTGCGCAGCTCGCGCACCGCGTCCTCCAGGCGCCGGCCGTAGTCGGCATCGGCCTTGCGGAAGTTGTCGATCGCCCGCTCGACGATGTCGTCGCGGTCGGCCGAGACCTTGGCGATGAAGCCGGCCAGGTTGGCGATCAGGCGCTGCTTCTCGTCCTCGGAGAACAGCCGGTAGAGGTTGCCGGCCTGGACGAAGTCGTTGTCCTCGGCGTGCGAGGGAGCCACGTGGTTGCCGGTGGGACCGGTGACCGGGATGGCGGACCAGAGCGGCCGGCCGGTCTCGACCGGGCCGCCGAAGCTGTTCGGCTCGTAGTTCTTCTGGCGGCCGTGGCGGCCGTCGTAGAGGTAGCCGTCGCGGCTGTTGGTGCGCGCCTCGGTGGCGTGCGGGCGGTTCACCGGCAGGTGGTCGGCGTTGATGCCGACGCGGTAGCGGTGGGCGTCCGCGTAGGCGAACAGGCGACCCTGGAGCATCTTGTCGGGGGACGGCCCGATGCCGGGCACGAAGTGCGCCGGGGAGAAGATCGACTGCTCGACCTCGGCGAAGATGTTCTCCGGGTTGCGGTTGAGCTCCAGCTTGCCGATCTCGATCGGCGGGTAGTCCGCGTGCGGCCAGACCTTGGTCAGGTCGAACGGGTTGAAGCGGTAGGCGGCGGCGTCGGCGGCCGGCATGATCTGCACCTGGACCGTCCAGGTCGGGAACTCGCCGCGCTCGATCGCCTCGCGCAGGTCGCGCTGGTGACTGTCCGGGTCCTCGCCGGCGAGCTCGTTTGCCTCGTCCTGGGCGAGGTTCCTGATGCCCTGGTCGGTCTTGAAGTGGTACTTCACCCAGAAGTACTCGCCGGCCTCGTTCTGCCACTGGTAGGTGTGCGAGCCGTAGCCGTTCATGTGGCGGTAGGAGGCCGGGATGCCGCGGTCACCGAAGAGCCAGGTCACCTGGTGGGTCGACTCGGGCGACAGACCCCAGAAGTCCCAGACGTTGTCCGCCTCCTGCGAGCCGGTGTACGGATCGCGCTTCTGGGTGTGGATGAAGTCGGGGAACTTGATGGCGTCCTTGATGAAGAACACCGGGGTGTTGTTGCCGACGAGGTCGTAGTTGCCGTCCTCGGTGTAGAACTTCAGCGCGAAACCGCGTGGGTCGCGGACCGCGTCGGCTGAGCCGAGGTTGCCGGCCACGGTGGAGAAGCGCAGGAAGGTCTCGGTCTGCTTGCCGACCTCGGACAGGAACCTGGCCCGGGTGTAGGCGGTGACGTCGGCGGTCACGGTGAAGGTGCCGTAGGCGGCGGCGCCGCGGGCGTGCACCACGCGCTCCGGAATGCGCTCCCGGTTGAAGTGCGCGAGCTTCTCGAACAGCAGCTGGTCCTGGATCAGCGCCGGGCCGCCTATGCCGGCGGTCTCCGTGTTCTGGTTGTCCGCGACGGGGGCACCGGCCTCCGTGGTGAGGGTGGGCCGCAGCTCGTCCTGGGTCGTCATGTCAGTGCCTCCGAAGTCATCCGGTCGTGACAGGACTCGATCCTAGCTTGGACTCTGTCTAAGTCAACACTGGAACCAACTCCGGAACGTGGCTTACCCTGTGTCCATGAGTGACCTGCTGGAACGACTTCGCGGACGTGGGTGGCGCCTGACCTCGCAGCGCCGCGTCGTGGCCGAGGTCCTCGATGGTGACCATGTGCACCTGACCGCTGACGAGGTGCACGCGCGTGCGGCGGAACGGCTCCCCGAGATCAGCCGCGCCACCGTCTACAACACCCTCGGCGAGCTGGTGATCCTCGGCGAAGTGCTCGAGGTCAGCACCGACGGGCGCGCCAAGCGGTACGACCCCAACGCGCACCACCCCCACCAGCACCTGATCTGCTCCGGCTGCGGTGCGATCCGCGACGTCCACCCCCAGGGCGATCCGATCGCCGCCCTGCCCGACGCCGAGCGCTTCGGCTTCCTCATCTCGGGCGCCGAGGTCACCTACCGGGGCCTCTGCCCGGACTGCGCGAGACGCTAGTTCCTCCCACCGCGTGCGCACGGCGGAGCACCCCCCTACCGCACCGCGTCGCCGAAGGCGCCACGACCGGACGCAGTCACCCCACGGTGCGCACGCCTGTCCGCGCCCCCGTCGGCCCTCCCGTGCCGCTAAGCCACTCAAGCGCTGAGCTCCGAGTGCAGCGCGCCGAGCAGCCTGGCCGCCCGCTCCGCGACCTCCGCCGGCCCGTACTCCGTCGCCCGGCGGCAGTAGCTCTCCGCCTGCAGCGGCTCGCCCCGTCGCAGCGCGAGCAGCGCCAGCCGCAGCGCCGCCCGCCCGTGCCCGGCGTCGGCGGCCCGGGTGTACCAGATCATCGCCTCGGCCTCGCTGTCCTGCCGGGCCAGCAGCAGCCCCAGGTTGAAGGCCGCACTCCGGCTGCCCGCCTCCGCAGCCCGTCGGTACCAGCTCTCGGCGATCTCCAGCGCGCCGCGCTCCGCGGCCCGTACGCCCATCCGCACCTGCGCCCGCCGGTGCCCGGCGTCGGCGGCCACCGCGTACCAGTGCTCGGCCTCCGCGTCCGCGTCGCCGCGCCGGTCCAGCAGCGACGCCAGCCGGAAGGCGCCCTCGGCCGAGCCGCCCGTCGCCGCCTGCCGGTAGCGCTCCAGCGCGGCGGCCAGGTTGCCCCGCTGCTCCTGGGCCACCGCCAGCTGCAGCGCGGCCTCGCCGTGCCCCTCCGCGGCAGCGCGCGCGTACCACTCCTGCGCCTGCTGCTGCTCCCCGCGCCCGGCGTGCAGGACGCCCAGGTTGAAGGCGCCGTCCACACTGCCCGCCTCGGCGGCCTTGGAGAACCAGGGCTCGGCTCCGGACTCGTCGCCGCGCTGGAGCAGCACCACGGCCAGCGCGTTGCACGCCTCCCGGTGTCCGGCGTACGCGGCCCGCCGGTACCACTGCTCGGCCTGCGCCTCGCGGCCGCCACTCGTGCAGAGCAGCCCGAGGTTGAAGGCGCCGTTGTGGTCGCCCGCGTCCATCGCGACCCGGTACCAGCGCTCGGCCTCGGCGGCCTCGCCCCGGCTCGCGTGCAGCGCGCCGAGCGCGTTGGCGGCCATGCCGTCGCCCGCCTCGGCGGCCTGCTGCCACCACTCGGCGGCGGCGCTCGTGTCCCCGGCGTCGCGCAGCAGGAAGCCCAGCGCACAGGCCGCCCTGGCCTCGCCGTTCTGCGCGCCCTGCCGGTACCAGCGGGCGGCCTCGTCGGCGCAGGACGGGTCCTGGTGGGCCCGCTCCTCCAGCAGCACGCCCAGCCGCAGCGCGGCGCGGGCGTGGCTGCGGGCGGCGGCGGTGCGGTACCAGGTCTCGGCGGTCTCCTTGTCCCCGGCCGCCTCGCGCATCCGGGCCAGCCGGTACGCGGCCTCGCGGTGGCCAGCGTCGGCGGCGACCCGGAACCAGCGCTCGGCCCGGACGTCCCGCCGATGCTCCATCAGGTCGCCCAGCGCGTAAGCGCCGAGCGGGTGTCCCTGCTCGGCGGCGAAGTGCAGCCAGTACTCGGCCGCCTCCTCCTCGCCCTGGTCGCGCAGTTGCAGGCCGAGTGCGTGCGCGGCCGGCGCGCTGCCGGCGACCGCGGCCTGCCGCCACCACTGGGCGGCCTCGGCACGGTGGCCGCGCTGGTGCAGCAGCACGCCGAGGTTGTTGGCGGCGGCACGCAGCCCGGCGGCCGCGGCACTGCGCAGGTACGGCTCGGCGTCCTCCAGGTCGCCCCGGCGCAGCAGCAGCGCGCCGAGCTGACTGGCCGCGTTGGCGTCGCCGTCGTCGGCGGCCTGGCGGTGCCTGGACTCCAGTGCGGCCTGCTCGCGGGCGGCCAGCGCGGACTCGAAGCTGGTCTCCTCCGTGTCGTCCGGCTCGGCGTCGGATGCGGCGGGGTAGGGACCGATGGCGTCGAGGAGCTGCCGGGCGGAGACGTGCACCAGCCGCTCCGGCCCCGAGCCGGTGGCCTGTTCCGGGCCGCCGGTCAGGCTGCTGGTGCGCTGGGTGGGCAGGGCCCGCTGGGTGTCCTCGGGGCCGATCGCCCACGCCTCGGTGTCGGCGTCAGCGGGCGGCATGCCCGCTCCGGCGCCGGGTGCCGGGGCGGCACCCTTGGCCGGGGTGGGCCGCGCTCCCGAATCGTTCCTGCCGATCAGCTTCATGCCCACTCCCGCTCCCCCAGAGTGCTGCGGCATCCTCCCCCAGCCTTCGGCCGGGGGGACCCCCGGGGGTGCACCGGACCGGACGGTTCGTCAACCGTCCCCCCACTTCCCCCATGTGGTCCATCGTCGCATCACCCGCAACCCGCGTACACCTGCTCCGGCCGTTTTGGCGGAGCGGGGCCGAAGCCCGGCGAGATTGCTTCGGCGCTTTGTCGATTTCCCGACACTTGAGCCCCACAAACCCCGGTCACGCATAGTACCGGAGCGGCTCGACGCGCCGGGCGAACATGCAGCAGGCCCGGCAGACGAATCTGCCGGGCCTGCTTGCTACTGAGTAGCGGGGACAGGATTTGAACCTGCGACCTCTGGGTTATGAGCCCAGCGAGCTACCGAGCTGCTCCACCCCGCGTCGGTGGTTAAACCATAGCACGGTGGCGGGACAGCCCAGAAATCGCTTGCCGCGGGAAGGCTGCAGCTCAGGGACTGGCGGTGGGCGAGGTCGACGGCGTCGGCGTGGACGCCGGCGGCGCCGGGGCGGGCGTCGCCGGGGCCGAGGTGGCCCCGGCGCGCCCCTGCTGGGCGGCGGCGGCCGCGTTGAGCGCGTCCTGAAGGGCCTTCTGGTCCTGGCCGTACCTGGTCCAGTCGCCGTTCTTCAGCGCGTCCTGGCCGTCGCTGAACGCCTTCTGAGCGTCCTGCAGCGCCTTGTCCAGCTCCGGATTGGCCCCGGTGCCGTTGCTCGGCGGGGCGGTCGGGGTGGTGCCCGGAGTCGTCGGGCTGGTGGGCGCGGTCGGGGTGGCCGGCGTGCCGCCCGCCGCGCTGCCCAGCACCTTCGCCAGGGCCTCGGCCAGGCTGTTCTCCAACGCGACGTTGCTGGTGCCGTTGCCGTACACCGCCAGCACCTTCTGCAGCACCGGAACCTTGGCGCTGCGGCCCACCAGGTAGACCGGCTCGATGTTGAGGAAGTCGCCGCCGACCGGAAGCGTCAGCAGGTTGCCGTACTCGATGTCGGAGTCGCTGCCGGTCTTCAGCAGGGTGAGCTTGTTGGCGACCGCCTGGTCGGAGTTGAACCTCGCCTGGGTCAGCTTCGGCCCGAGCGCCCCGGCGCCGGTCGGCACCTTGAGGATCCTGATCTTCCCGTAGTCCGGCCCGGGATCCGCGTCGACGGCCATGAAGGCGGCCAGGTTGTCCCGGCCGCCGGGCACGAAGCTGCTGGTGAGCGAGAAGCTCGCACTCTGCTGGTCGGGCATCCGCACCGTCAGGTAGTACGGCGGCTGGACCTCGCCGGTGTTGGTGGTCGGGTCGGCCGGCACCTGCCAGATGTCGGTGCCGTTGAAGAACGCGGTGGCGTCGGTCATGTGGTACATGCCGAGCATGTCGCGCTGCACCTTGAACATGTCCTGCGGGTAGCGCAGGTGCGGCAGCAGCGCACTCGGGATGTCGGACCGGGCCTTGACGGTGCCCGGGAACGCCTTCATCCAGGTCTTCAGCACCGGGTCGGCGTCGTCCCACTGGTAGAGCGTCACCTCGCCGGTGTAGGCGTCCACCGTCGCCTTCACCGAGTTGCGGATGTAGTTGACCTTGTTGACGGCGGTGAGGGTCCGACCGCGCTGGTCGGTCAGCGAGTCCTTGGTGACGTCGCCCAGGGTGGTCCTGGAGGAGAACGGGTAACCGTCCGAGGTGGTGTAGCCGTCCAGCACCCAGAGCAGCTTCTTGCCCACGACCACCGGGTACGGGTCGGCGTCGATCGAGAGCCAGGGGGCGACCTTCTCGACCCGCTCCTTGGGGGTGCGGTCGTAGATCACCCGGGCGCCGTCGGTGATCGCGCCGGAGTAGAGGATCTGCGGCTCGGCGAACTTCACCGCGTACGCGGCCCGGGCCAGCGGGTTGTCCAGCGAGACGCCGCTGCCGCCGGTGTACCGGTAGGTCGGGTCGGGCCCGGAGTCCGAGGTGTAGTCGATCTCGTCGTTGCTGCCGCCGACGATCGAGTACTCCGGGCTCTTCTCGCCGTAGTAGACCCGCTGCTGGTAGTCGCCGAACGAACCGGTGGTCGGCAGTGCGGACTCGGTGTAGACCGGGTTGCCGTCCTTGTCGACCTGGTTGCCCTTGGCGGCCACCACGCCGTAGCCGTGGGTGTACTTGAAGTGGTCGTTGATCCAGTTGCGCTGCTGCACGCCGTTCAGGTCGAGCTCGCGCACGCCCAGCACGGTGTCCTGCTGGCCGTACCGGTCGACGTCCAGGGTCTTGGGGAAGGCGTAGTACTTCCGCAGCGCTTGGTTCTGCTGGAAGGTCGGCGCGACCACGTTGGGGTCCAGCAGGCGGACGTCCGCGATGGTCTGGGCGTCCGGCCCCAGCGCGTCGGCGCCGGTCGAGCCCTTGGGCTCGTACTGCTTGGTCTGGTTGTCCGCGATGCCGTACGCCTGCCGGGTGGCGTCGATGTTCTTCTGGATGTACGGCGTCTCCTTGGCCTGCTCGTTCGGCTTGACCTGGAACTGCTGCACGATCGCCGGGTAGAGCCCGCCGATCAGCACCGCCGAGAGCGCCATCAGCCCGAAGCCGATCAGGGCCGGTGCCCAGGTGCGGCGGATCGGCGTCAGGAAGAACAGCAGCGCGCAGATGATCGCGACGAAGAACAGGATGGTCTTGGCCGGCAGATAGGCGTTGGCGTCCACGTAGCGCAGGCCGGTCCAACCGTCCACGCCCTTGTACGCGCCGGACTTCACCGCCAGCGCGTACCGGTCCAGCCAGTACGCGACCGCCTTGAGCAGCACGAACACCCCCAGCAGCACCGCCAGGTGGCCCTTCGCGCCCGCACTCGCCCGCCGTCCCGGGCCCTGCAGGCGCAGCCCGCCGTACAGGTAGTGCACCAGGACCGCGGCCAGCAGCGAGACGATCACCGTGCTGAACGCGAAGCCGAGCAGGAACTCGTACCAGGGCAGCGAGAAGGCGTAGAAGGCGACGTCCAGGTGGAACTGGGGGTCCTTCTCCCCGAACGGTGTCTGGTTGGTCCACTGCAGCCAGGTGCGCCACTGGCCGGCCGCCGACGCACCCGCGATCAGGCCGACCACCAGCGAGATCGCCGGCAGCAGCCAGCGCTTGTGCGGGGCCACGCCCATCCGGTAGCGGTCCAGGCTCTGCTGCTCCACCGACATCGCCGAGAGCGGCGGCCGCAGCCGGTACGCCAGCCAGAGGTTGAAGCCGACGACCACGGCCATGACCAGGCCGAAGACCGCGAACAGCGCGGCCTTGGTCCACAGCCGGGTGCCGAAGACCGAGGAGTAGCCGAGGGACCTGAACCAGAGCCAGTCCGTCCACACCCCGGCGAACACCACGAACGCCGCGATCAGGGCCGTGAGCACGGCGGCGGTGAGCAGCAGCACTCGGGCCCGGCGTGAAGGTGGGCCGGCTCCGGGTCGGAAGCCCGGTCCTGGCCGGTCCGGCATCTGGAACACCAAGGTGGCACCTCTGCTGTGTCGGGAGTGAGCTGACTCGGGGGTCGGGGAGCGGCGCGGTCCCTTATGCAACTTAGTCGGTGATTACCTGAGTTCCCACGGCCCGTACGCCGGTTCCGCTCGGGGCCGGGACCGGCGCATGTGAGGATTGGGGCATGTCCGATGCAAGCCACACCCTGTCCGGCGACGGCCGCCCGCCGGCCGCCACCCCGCTCACCCGTGCCGCCCTGGAGATCGACGAGTACGCCGCATCGCTCGGCTGGGACCTCCCGGCCAGGCTGTTCGCCCTGGTCGACGGTGAGCGGCTGAAGAAGGCCAACCCGGCGCTGGCCAAGCAGCTGGGCCTCGCCGACCAGGAGGACCCCGGCCTCACCCCGGTCGAGCAGGACGAGCTGCCCGCCGGGATGGAGTTGGACAAGTTCCTCGCCACCATCGCCTGGCCCGAGACGGTGGCCGGCTGCGCGCTGGTGGTCGAGCGGCTGATGCTGCCGCCCGGCGCCGAGCCGTCCAGGCCCAAGAACGCCACCGAGGCCCAGCTGGCCGAGTGGGTGGCCACCCACCCGGAGCGCCAGGAGGTGCGGATCACCGCCGCCGTGCTGCGCGACGGCAAGAAGGAGATCGCCCTGCGGCTGCGCTCCAAGGACGTCGCCCGCGAGGTACTGACCGGCCCCGACCTGGTCCCGGGCCTGACCGAAGCGCTGCTGGCGACCTTCGCCTGACGGCTACTTGCCGCAGGACGGCAGCGCCGAGGTCTGGCCGGACCTGATCTCGTCGAGCGCCTTCAGGGCGTCGGCCAGCGTGTTCACCTTGATCAGCCGCAGGCCGCCGGGCGTGTTCCTGGCGGCCTCGGCGCAGTTGTCGGCCGGGGTGAAGAAGTACTCGGCGCCCTTGTTCCGGGCGGCGATCACCTTCATCGAGATGCCGCCGATCGGTCCGACCTTGCCGTCGTCGCTGATGGTGCCGGTGCCGGCGACGAACTTGCCACCGGTCAGGTCGGTGGGGGTGAGCTTGTCGATGATGCCGAGCGAGAACATCAGTCCGGCGCTCGGACCGCCGACGTCCTGCAGCCCGATGTCGATCTTGAATGGGTAGGTGTGGACCACCCCGGGGCCGATCCCGACGATCGCCCGGCCGGAGCCGTCCGTCGCCCTGGCGGTGGTGACGGTGACCTTCTGCTCGTCCGCCGGGTTCGGCTCGGCACTGTCCTTGCCGTGCGGGGCCACGGTGAACTCCACCGCCTCGCCGGGCTTGTGCTTGGTCACCTGCTTGGCGACCTCGGTCACCGCCGTGATCGGCGTGCCGTCCACCGCGACGATCTGGTCACCCGCGTGCAGCTTGCCCTCGGACGGGCTGCCGGCCACCACCGAGTTGACCACCACCTCGGTGCCCACCGGGATCCCCAGCTGGGTGAGCGCGGCGGTCTTGGCGCTGTCCTCGGAGGAGGCGAACTCCTCCGCGTTCTGCTGCTGGGCCTGCTGGTCGCTCTGCCCCTCCGGGTAGACGTTCTCGCGCGGCACCACCAGCACGTCGTCACGCAGCCAGCCGACCACCATCGAGACCAGGCTGGGCTGGTACCTCGCCCCGGTCACCTGGACCGTGGTCATGTTGAGGTGCCCGCTGACCGGGTAGGTCTGGTGCCCGGTGATGCTGATCACCGGCTGGTCGGTACCGTCCTGCGTCCCGAGCGTGTTGTAGGTCGGCCCCGGGCTCATCTCGGTGTACGGCACCTTCATGAGCACCGAGACACAGAGCAGTGCTATGAGCATGAGGGTCGCGGCGAGCATCGTCGCAGAGCGGCGTGGCATGGCTCGACAGTACGGGACGGGGATGACGGAGCGCGCCCCGGGCTACTGCCCGTGGCCCTTCGAGGCCGCCACCGTGCTGCGCTCCATCGCGGCCCGGAAGCGCTGGTGCTCCGCCAGCGAGGCCGGGTCACCGGTCGCCCGAGGCGTACGGGCGGCCCAGCCGGCCCAGATCATGGCGGCAACCGCCGCAACAACGGGGATCATCAACCAGGCGAGCGCAGCCATGTCCGTACTCCCAGCTCGTCGTGTCTATGAGCAGATTAACCAACCTGGCGGACAACGGCGGCGGCGCCATCCGGGTTACGGGCGGACATTCCCCGTCATCACCCGGAGGGACCCCGCCGACCCCCGGGTGGCCGATCGGGAGCCCCGGGTGGCCGATCGGGTGAACCACCCGGCGGGCACGGCCTCCGACGGCTCCGCTCGGGCCTCGCACGCGCACGTACGACCAGGCGGCACGGGCCGACGCGAACCGGTGCGGACGGCAGCCGCGGCCGCCCGGGCGGCCGCGGCTAGCAGGAGCCCGCGCCCACCCACTCCTCCTCGCCGTCCGTGAAGACCTGGTGCTTCCAGATCGGCACCTCGTGCTTGAGATCGTCGATCAGCCGCCGGGCCGCCGCGAAGGCCTCACCGCGGTGCGGGCAGGAGACCGCGACGATCACAGCCTTGTCGGTGATCCCCAGCCGGCCGACCCGGTGCACCGCCGCCAGCGCACGCACCGGGAACTCGGCGACGATCTTCTCGGCGATCCGGCGCATCTCCCGCTCGGCGGTGGGGTGGGCGCTGTACTCCAGCGCGGCGACCGACTTGCCCCCGTCGTGGTCCCGCACCGTCCCCACGAAGACCGTGGTGCCGCCGGCCGCGTCGTCGCCGACGGCCTCGTAGACCTCGTCCAGCGAGAGCGGGGTCTCGCGGACGGCCAGCAGGCGGATGGGGTCGCGGTGGTTCTCGGTCATGGCCACATGATTCCTCATCCGGGGTGGGCTCCAGCAAGAGGCTTCCGTATCACGATTGGAGAATTTCGCATTGCGGTAATCCCTATGAGGTTCCGGTGGGACCGCCCACCTGACCGGTGCGCGGTCCACGCGACAGCCGCAAGCACACGCGGCGGAGCGCACCCGTGTGCCACGCCCCACCGGGCCGCGGTCTCCCGCGCCCCGGCGTCCCCGACCACACCGGCCCGGAAGCCGCGACTCAGATCCGCCGGCGCTTGCGCGCCCGCCGGACCAGCGCGGCCGTACCGACCAGGGCAACCGTCGCACCGGCCGCGCCCAGGCTGGTCGCCGCCTCCTTGCCGCCCAGCCGCCGGCCCGCGACCGCGTGCTTGCCCGAGACCTGTTCCAGCAACTCGGCCAGCACCTGCTCGTTGCTGAACGCCGGCCGCCAGCCCGCCTCGTGCAGCCGGCTGCCGGAGACCACCCAGGGGTACATGGTGTACGCGAGATCGCCCGCCGGAGCCGGGGTCAGCCCGAGCCGGTGCAGTCGGGCCGCCGTGCCGAGCGCCAGCGAGGCCGGCAGCTCCATCCGCCGGATGCCCGACAGCTCCTCGACGTCCTCCTGCTCCAGCCAGCCGTCGCAGCCGACCGTAACCTCGCCCTCGACCAGGCCCAGCGCCGCGTACTCCAGTGCCGAGGCCAGGTCGTCCAGGTGGCAGAACTGCCAGCACGGCCGCGAACCGGCCACCACCAGCAGCCTGGGCGCCTCGAAATGCCTGGTCAGCACCGTGTCCACCCCGGGCCCGACGACCACGGCCGGGCGCAGCACCGTCACCTGCAGGCCCGGGTGGGCACGGGGCGCCCGGCGGGCGAGGCGCTCGATCTCCAGCAGGTCGCCGACCAGCGAGGCCTCCTCGGTGGCCCGCAGCTCGGAGTCCTCGGCCAGCGGCACCTCGTTGTCCGGCAGCGCGCCGTAGACCATCGCCGAGGTGCAGAGCACCACCCGGCCGACCCCGGCCGCCGCGGCCGCGGTGACCACGGTCTGGGCGCCGCGCACGTTGTACGCGCTGCGCGCCCGCGGGTCGGACTCCATACCGAGGTCCATCGCCAGGTGGACCACCACGTCCACGCCGGCCAGCCGCTCGGCCACCGCCGGGTCCCGGACGTCCAGTACCCGCCAGTGCACGCCGGGCACCTCACCGCGCCGGTCGTCCAGCGCCAGCACCCTGCGGACGTGCGGCGAGGCCACCAGCCGCGCCGCGACCCGCTCGCCGAGCACGCCAGCGGCACCGGTGACGGCCACGGTGAGTGGCCGCCCGCCGTAGGCTGGAGACGGCGAACCGGCGGCAGCTGGGCCGTCCTCTCCTCCGGTCAGCCCAGAGCGAACGTCCGAAGGCGGGGAACTCACCGGCCATCCTCCACGGTTAGCTTATGTGCGTACGTACGAGTGTCACGTACCGTCCATCCTGCCCGAGGCGCGGGCCAGGCAGTGCACCCGGCACGGTCCGGGTCGCCGAGCCGCAGCTCTGCATCCCGCCTCGGGCCCGCATCTCCCCGCCACACCACCCGCGTGACGGCCGACCAGATCGAGGACCCCGTGAGCGACCTCCCCTTCGGATTCGCCGTTCCGCCCGAGGAGCCCGAGGACGGCAAGGGCAAGCCCGACAAGGACGAGCGCGGGCAGGACAAGCCCGAGCAGGGCACGTCGGACGACGCGGCCAAGGGCGCCGGATCCGGCCCGACGCCGCAGCACCCCTTCGGGTTCGCCGGCGCCAACCCGCTGAGCGCGCTCTTCGGCATGAGCGGCACGGGCGGCCCGGGCACTCCCGGTGGTCCGGGCGGGGTCGACAACCCCTTCGGCGCGATGTTCGGCGGTCTCAACCCGGGTGACCTGGGCGCCGCCTTCCAGCAGCTCGGCCAGATGCTCTCGTTCGACGGCGGCCCGGTGAACTGGGAGCTGGCCAAGGACATCGCCCGGCAGACCGTGGTCGCCGAGCCCGCCGAGGGCAAGAGCAAGGACCGTTCGGTCGGCGCCGCCGAGCGCTCGGCCGTCGACGAGGCCGTCCGCCTCGCCGATCTCTGGCTGGACTCGGTCACCGAGTTCCCCTCCGGTGCCGGTACCGCCGTCGCCTGGAGCCGGGCCGAGTGGATCGAGGCCACCCTGCCGGTCTGGAAGGACCTGGTCGACCCGGTCGCCGAGCGGGTCGCGGGCGCCATGGGCGGCGTGCTGCCCGAGGAGATGCAGGCCATGGCCGGGCCGCTGATGGGCATGATGCGCTCGATGGGCGGCGCGATGTTCGGCACCCAGATCGGGCAGGCGCTCGGTGCGCTGGCCGCCGAGGTGGTCGGCTCCACCGATGTCGGTCTGCCGCTCGCCCCGGCCGGCAAGGCAGCGCTGCTGCCGCAGAACGTCGCCGAGTTCGGCGAGGGCCTGAGCGTCCCCGCCGAGGAGGTCCGGCTCTACCTGGCCCTGCGCGAGGCCGCCCACCAGCGGCTCTTCGCCCACGTCCCGTGGCTGCGGGCGCACCTGTTCGGCGCCGTCGAGGCGTACGCGCGCGGCATCAAGGTGGACTCCTCCCGGATGGAGGAGCTGGTCGGCCAGCTCGACCCGGGCAACCCCGAGGCGCTCCAGGAGGCACTGGCCGGCGGTCTGCTCCAGCCCGAGGACACCCCCGAGCAGAAGGCCGCGCTGGCTCGGCTCGAGACCGCCCTCGCCCTGGTCGAGGGCTGGGTGGACGCGGTGGTGCACGCCGCCGCCGAACCGCACCTGCCGCAGGCCGGCGCGCTGCGCGAGACGGTGCGCCGCCGCCGGGCCGCCGGTGGCCCGGCCGAACAGACCTTCGCCACCCTGGTCGGTCTGGAGCTCCGCCCGCGCCGCCTGCGCGACGCCTCCCGACTGTGGGCCTCGCTGGCCGACGCCCGTGGCATCGAGGGCCGGGACGCCCTGTGGGAGCACCCCGACATGCTGCCCACCGCCGCCGACCTGGACGACCCGGACGGCTTCGTGCACCAGGGCACCGGTGACGCCCTCGAGGGCGGCATCGACTTCGCCGCGCTCGACAAGCTGCTCGGCGAGGCCGCGGCCGGCGGGCACGGCACGCCGGGTACGAAGGCGCCGGGCGAGAAGGCGGACGAGAACGGCACGGGCGAGGGCGGGGCCAAGGCATGACCGTGATCGACCCGAACGGCACCGGCCTGCACGCCGACGCCGTCCGCGCCCTGTCCGCCTGGTCGGTGGCCAACGCCGACCAGGAGCAGCTCCGCCGGGACTACCTGGGCCACCTGGCCGAGCAGCCGGAGGGCCTCTACCGGAGCTGCCTGCCCGCGCACATCACCGCCAGCGCCGTGGTGGTGGACCCGGACGCCGGGCGGGTGCTGCTCACCCTGCACCCCAAGGTCGGCATCTGGCTGCAGATGGGCGGCCACTGCGAGCCGGGCGACGCCACCCTCGCCGCCGCCGCGCTGCGGGAGGCCACCGAGGAGTCGGGCATCGAGGGGCTCGAACTGCTCTCCGTCGACGGGATGCCGACACCGGTCAAGCTCGACCGGCACCTGGTCCGCTGCACCGGCAAGGACCAGCCGGAGAACACCCACCTGGACGTGCAGTACGTGGCGCTGGCCCCGGCCGGCGCCCAGGCGCTGATCAGCGAGGAGTCGCTGGACCTGCGCTGGTTCGACTACGACCGCCTGCCCGAGCTGACCGACGTCTCCGTCCGCGAACTGGTCGCCCTGGCCCGCGAGCTGACCGGCTGAGCGGACCCGGGGCCGGGTGGCCCCGCCAGCCGACCGGCTGACGCCCGGGGCAGACCTCCAGGCGTCAGTCGCAGGATTCGGGCGCCTCGTCCGCGGCCGGAGCATGGCCACCGCGCGCGCCGGGGATGTGCGGCAGCCGGGCGGCGGAGGCGACCCCCTCCAGGTAGCCGCGGGCCCGCTCGGTGCGCGGGTACGCCTCCAGCAGTGCCCAGAACGCCGGGCCGTGGTCGGGCACCAGCAGGTGCGCCAGCTCGTGCAGCAGTACGTAGTCCACCACGTAGCCGGGCATGCCCTGGAGCCGGTGGGACAGCCTGATGGTGCGCTCGCTGGGGGTGCAGGAGCCCCAGCGGGAGTTCTGGTTGGTCACCCAGCGGACCTGCTCGGGCTCGGCCCCGCCGTCCAGATAGGCCGCCGAGAGCTCCCGGGCCCGTGTCTGAAGGGCATCGTCCCCGGGCGTGCGGCGGCGCTCCTGGGCGGCCAGTTTGTCGAGCATCTGCGCCACCCAGCGCTGCTCCTCCGCGTTCGACATCCGGGCGGGGATCAGCACCACCGTCCGGTCGCCCTCGCGGTAGGCGGAGACCGTACGGCTGCGGCGGGCGCTGCGCCGCACCTCGACCTTGGACCGGTCGGGAACCGGGGCGTCCCGTCCCGGGGCGCTCTCGCGGGCGGACGGGACCTCGCGGACCGAGGCGGAGTCGGGATGCACGGCGGCGCCGGAGAGCGGGGATGCGCCGGGTGCGGGGCACGCACGGCCGCTCGGCGTCGCCACTCCCGGCCCGGGGGCTGCACGGGCACGCCTGGTCGACACCGAAGGCTGGGAGTCCCTTTCGGCTGCCATAACACCCGACGTTACCCGGTGTCACCGACAGAAGTCCGCTGCCGTGGCCGAAGTGTTCACTTGGTCGAGCGGGACGGAACTCCGGATCGGCCGGGCCCGGAAGTTGTCCACAGGCTGTGCGGAACGATCGTCGGATCATCGTCCAGCACCTGTGGACAACCGGCGCCGGGCCGCCGGCTCGATCGGGCATCCTGCCGTCGGGAACACCCGGACAGCACCCGCGCCAACCTCGTACCGACCGCCCTGCACCGACCCCGCACCGCCGTCCTCATCCCGACCCGCACCGCCGCCCCGCACCGCGCCGGAGGACCACCATGCACCCCGTCTCCAGGCCCATGCTCAAGCCCGCACTCTCCCGCGCCTGGCGGGACAGAGACACCCTCCAGTTCGGCACCGTCCATCGGCACGCCCACCTGGTCGAACAGGTCGACCAGCCCGTCGCCGCCTTCCTGGACCTGATCGACGGCACCCGGGAGCACGGCGCCCTGCTGGCCTCCGGTGAGCGGCTCGGTCTCGGCAGCGCGGTGGCCGAGCAGCTGCTCGCCTCCCTGGCGCAGAACGGCCTGCTGGACGACGCGGAGGCCACCGCCGGGACCCTGGCCGGCTATCCGCGCCCGCAGCAGGACCTGCTCGGCCCCGACCTGGCCTCGCTCTCCCTGGTCCATCCGGCGCCCGGCGAGGCCCCGGCCGTGCTCCGGGGGCGCAGCCGGGCCCGGGTGGAGGTGCGCGGCGCCGGGCGGGTGGGGGCGGCGGTCGCCACCGCTCTCGCCGCGGGTGGGGTCGGTTCGGTCACCGTGCTGGACCGGGGACGCGTCACGGCCCAGGACTGCTCCCCCGCCGGCTACCCGCCGACCGAGATCGGCCGGCTGCGCACCACCGCCGCCCGGGACGTGGTGCACCGGGCCGCTGGATCCCCGGACGGGGAGCGGCACCGCCGCGGCTCCCGGACGCCGGACGCGGACGCGCCGCCGATGCTGGTCGTACTGGCTCCTCGGGACGGCAGCGGCGCCTTCACCGGCACGGCGGCCGAGGCCCACCGGCTGATGCGCGCGGGCGTCCCGCATCTGTACGTCGGCGTACTGGAGCACCTGGGCGTCGTCGGGCCGCTGGTCCTGCCGGGCGCCTCGGCCTGCGGCAGCTGCGCCACGCTGGCCCGACGGGACGAGGACGAGTCCTGGCCCAGGCTCCTCGCACAGCTCGGCGACGAGGGCCCGGGGCGGCCTCGAACGCCCGCCTGCGACAGCGCGCTCGCCACCGCGGTGGCCGGGCTCGCCGCCCTGCACGTCCAGCTGTACCTGGACGGCGGGAGCCCGCCGAGCATCGACGGCTGGTACGAGATCTCGGCCGCCGACGGCATGGCCCGGCGGCTGCGGCTGCCCAGCCACCCGGACTGCGGCTGCCTCTGGCAGTCGGTGCCCCGACCCCGGCCGGCCACCGGGGAGTCGATGCATCCGGCCTGACACGCGCCCCCGACGACCGGGGCGCGCCCTCTGCGCGCCCCGACCCCGCCGTGTCACCGGCCGTTCACGTGATCATCAGCGCGAACAGCGGTTTCGTTCAAGGGACTCGATCGCATGGGACCGTTCGACCGAACAGCTCCGGCGAGCGGGCACAATGGCGTAGTGACCACCATCCTCCGGTCGGTTGTGACCGACGGGGACAACTGACTGGGAGGCCCCCGGGTGAGCGATCTTCCCCGCAAGGCAGTGACCCGTACGGCTCGGCTCGCCGCCCTCCCCCTCGGGATAGCCGGACGCGCCACCCTGGGCCTCGGCAAGCGGATCGGCGGACGTTCGGCGGAGGTGGTCACCGCCGAGCTCCAGCAGGCCACCGCCGACCAACTCTTCAAGGTCCTGGGGGAGTTGAAGGGCGGCGCAATGAAGTTCGGGCAGGTGCTCTCGGTCTTCGAGGCCGCGCTGCCCGAGGAGGTCGCCGGACCGTACCGGGCGGCCCTGACGAAGCTTCAGGACGCCGCACCGCCGATGCCCGCCGCCTCCGTGCACGCCGCGCTGGCCGAACGACTCGGAAAGGACTGGCGGGAGAACTTCCTGAGCTTCGACGACAAGCCGGCCGCCGCCGCCTCGATCGGCCAGGTGCACCGGGCCGTCTGGCACGACGGACGCGAGGTCGCGGTCAAGGTGCAGTACCCGGGCGCCGGTGAGGCACTCCTCTCCGACCTCGCCCAACTCGGCCGGGTCGCCTGGCTGCTGGGCCCGCTGATCCCCGGGCTCGACATCAAGCCGCTGATCTCCGAGCTGCGCGAGCGGGTTTCCGAGGAACTCGACTACGAGCTGGAGGCCGAGGCCCAGCGCCGCCACGCCGAGGAGTTCGCCGACGACCCTGACATCACGGTGCCCAAAGTGGTGGCCCAGACCGACCAGGTACTGGTCACCGAGTGGCTGGACGGCATCCCGCTCGCCGAGGTGATCGCGGGCGGCACCCAGCGCGAGCGCGATCGGGCCGGCCAGTTGCTCGCCCGTTTCCTGTTCGCCGGCCCTTCCCGGACCGGCCTGCTGCACGCCGACCCGCACCCGGGCAACTTCCGCCTCATCAAGGACGGCCGGGCGGCCTCCGACTGGCGCCTGGGCGTGCTCGACTTCGGTACCGTGGACCGGCTGCCCGAGGGCCTGCCCGCCCCGATCGGGGACTCACTACGGATGGCCCTGGCCGGGGACGCCGCCGGGGTTCTGGAGATGCTCCGCGAGGAGGGCTTCGTCAAGCCGTCGATCGAGCTGGATCCGGACGCGGTCCTGGAGTACCTGCTGCCGATCATCGAGCCGGCCACCGTGGACACCTTCCACTTCACCCGCAGCTGGATGCGCGCTCAGGCGACCCGGATCGCCGATCCCCGCTCGCCCGCCTACAACCTCGGCAAGCAGCTCAATCTGCCGCCCGCGTACCTACTCATCCACCGGGTCACCCTCAGCACCATCGGGGTGCTCTGCCAGCTGAGCGCCAAGGCTCCGTTCCGGGCCGAGATGCTGGAGTGGCTCCCCGGCTTCGCCGGGGAGAGCGCCGCGGAGGAGGAGTTGGCGGAGGTCCTGGAGGAGAGCTGACGCCCGGACAGCGTCCCGTACGGCGATGGCCGCTCCCCTGCGAGCAGGGGAGCGGCCATCGC
>NZ_JBSFJU010000012.1:0-179514 GCF_053598215.1 Kitasatospora sp. NPDC001175
GTGGGGCCGGAGCAGGTTGTCGCCGTGCGGCTGCCGCGCTCGGTCGAGCTGGTGGTCGCGGTGCTCGCGGTGCTCAAGACCGGGGCCGCCTACCTGCCGGTCGACCCGGACTACCCGGCCGCCCGCATCGCGTACATGCTGGAGGACGCGCGGCCGGCGGTCGTGCTTGACGACCTGGCGGACGTCACGCCGGCGGGGGAGCAGCCGGAGACCGATCCGGTCGTCGCCCTGGACGCGCGGCACCCGGCCTACGTCATCTACACCTCCGGCTCCACCGGCCGGCCCAAGGCCGTGGTGATGCCCGCAGCCGGCCTGGTGAACCTGCTCGGGTGGCACCACCGCGCCGTCGGCGGCGAACCCGGCACGCGCACGGCGCAGTTCACCGCGATCAGCTTCGACGTCTCGGCGCAGGAGATGCTGTCCGCGCTGCTGTTCGGGAAGACCCTGGTGGTCCCCACCGACGAGCAGCGCCGCAGCGCCGAGCTGCTGGCCCAGTGGCTGGACCGGCACCAGGTCGAGGAGCTGTTCGCGCCCAACCTGGTGGTCGAGGCGCTTGCGGAGGCCGCCGAGGAGGCCGGGCAGGCACTGCCGAGCTTGCGGCTGATCGCCCAGGCCGGCGAGGCCATGCGGCTGGGCAGCGCGCTGCGCCGCTTCCAGCTCCGCCGGCCGGGCCGGGAACTGCACAACCACTACGGCCCCGCCGAGACCCATGTGGTCACCGCCTACCCGCTGCCGACCGACCCCGCCGACTGCCCGCTGCCGGTACCCATCGGCCGTCCGATCGCCAACTGCCAGGTTTATGTGCTGGATTCGGCCCTGCGGCCGGTCGCCCCGGGAGTGACGGGTGAGCTGTACCTGGCCGGGGCGGCGCTGGCCCGCGGCTATCTGAACCGGCCCGGACTGAGTGCGCAGCGGTTCGTGGCGTGTCCGTTCGGCCCGGCGGGCTCCCGGATGTACCGCACGGGTGACCTTGTCCGCTGGCGGGCCGACGGGGAGCTGGAGTTCGCCGGCCGGGTGGACCACCAGGTGAAGGTCCGCGGCTTCCGGATCGAGCCGGGCGAGATCGAGGCGGAGCTGGCCGCGCACCAGGGCGTGGCCCAGGTCGCGGTGCTCGCCCGCGAGGACCGGCCGGGGGAGACCCGGATCGTCGCGTACGTCGTGCCCTTGGCCGGGAGCGGGCCGACGGCGGCGGAGCTGGCGGCGTACCTGCGCGAGCGGATGCCGGACTATCTGGTGCCGTCGGCGTTCGTGCTGTTGGACGCGTTGCCGCTGACGCCGAACGGGAAGCTGGACCGGGCGGCGCTGCCCGCGCCCGACACCGGGAGCGCGGGGACGGGCCGTGCGCCGCACACCCCGCAGGAGCAGATCCTGTGTGAGCTGTTCGCCGAGGTGCTCGGGCTGCCCCAGGTGGGCGTCGACGACGGCTTCTTCGAGCTGGGCGGGCACTCGCTGCTGGCGACCCGGCTGGTGTCGCGGGTGCGGGCGACCCTCGGGGTCGAGCTGGAGCTGCGCAGTCTGTTCCGGACACCCACGCCGGCCGCGCTCACGGCCCAGCTGCACGACGCCGGCACCGCGCGGAAGGCGCTGCTGCCCAGGCCGCGCCTGGAGCCGATGCCGCTGTCGTTCGCGCAGCGCCGTCTGTGGTTCCTGCAGCAGTTCGGGACGCCCAGCGCCACGTACCACATGCCGTTGGCCCTGCGGCTGTCCGGCGACCTCCACCAGGGGGCGCTGGGGGCGGCGCTGGCGGACGTGGTGGCCCGCCATGAGACGCTGCGAACGGTGTTCCCGCACACCGCGGGTGTCCCGCGCCAGCGGGTGCTGGACGCCGCCGAGGTCACCATCGAGCTGACGGTACGTCACTCGGTTGAGGCGGAGCTGCCGGTGCTGCTGCGGGAGGCGGCGGTGCGAGGATTCGACCTGGAGACCGAAGTGCCGCTCAGGGCCGAGCTGTTCACGCTCGCCCCGGATGAGCACGTGCTGCTGGTCGTCATGCACCACATCGCCGGTGACGGCTGGTCCATGGGCCCACTGGCCCGCGACCTCGCCACCGCGTACGCCACCCGGCGTGGCGGCGGGGCGCCCGCGTGGCCGCCGCTGCCGGTGACGTACGGCGACTACACCCTGTGGCAGCACGAGATCCTCGGCGACGAGCGCGACGCGGACAGCGTGTTTGCCCGCCAGGTCGCCTACTGGAGCGAGGAGTTGTCCGGGCTGCCCGAGCAGCTGCGGCTGCCCGTCGACCGGCCGCGCCCGGCCGCCATGTCGTACGGCGGCGACCTGCTGGAACTCCGGATCGACGCTGAACTGCACGCCGCTCTAGTGGAGTTGGCCAGGAGGTCGGGTGCAAGTTTGTTCATGGTGCTGCTGGCGGCGTTGGTGGCGCTGTACACGCGGTTGGGCGCGGGGACGGACATCGCGATCGGGAGTCCGATCGCGGGGCGTACCGACGAGGCGTTGGACGATCTGGTCGGGTTCTTCGTGAACACGTTGGTGCTGCGGACGGACACGAGTGGCGATCCGAGTTTCGCGGAGTTGTTGGGGCGGGTGCGGGAGACGGCGCTGTCGGCGTACGCGCACCAGGACGTGCCGTTCGAGCACCTGGTGGAGGTGCTGAACCCGTCCCGGTCGCTGTCGCACCACCCGCTGTTCCAGACCGGGCTGGTCGTGCAGAACGCTCCGGGCGGCGACTTCGACCTCCCCGGCCTCCGGGTCTCCGGGGTGACCGTGCCCACCGGGACCTCGCGGCTCGACCTGACCTTCGGTCTTGCGGAGGAACGCGGTACTGACGGCGCGCCGGCCGGAATCAGCGGTGCCGTCGAGTACAGCACCGACCTGTTCGACCGCCCGACGGTCGAGGCCCTGGTCGCCCGGTGGACCAGGCTGCTGGCCGCGGTCGCTGTCGCGCCCGACCGGCCGATCGGCGGGATCGACCTGCTGTCCGCCGAGGAGCGCAGCGAGCTGCTTCCTTCCGTTGAGGGCGGGGTGGCCGCGGTGAGCCCACTGGAGATGTTCGCGGCGCAGGTAGCGGCGACGCCGGAGACCGTCGCTCTGGTCGGCGGCGAAACCGAAGTGACCTATCGTCAGCTCGATGCCTGGGCGAACCGGTTCGCGCATGCGCTGATCGCGCGGGGAGTCGGTCCGGAGCAGGTCGTGGCGGTGGCGTTGCCGCGGTCGGTGGAGTCCGTGGTGGCCATCCTCGGCGTCCTGAAGGCGGGAGCCGCTTATCTGCCGGTGGATCCGGCGTACCCGGAGTCGCGGATCACGTTCATGCTGGAGGACGCGCGGCCGACGGTGGTGATCGACGACCCGGCGCTGGTGGCTGAGGATGACTGGCCGGACACCGATCCGAAGATCGCGCTCGACGTCCGGCATCCGGCGTACGTGATCTACACATCGGGTTCGACCGGCCGGCCCAAGGGCGTCGTGGTCAGCCACGCCGGTGTGTCGGGCCTGGTGGCGGCGCAGGTCGAGCGGCTCGGCGTGGTGCCGGGCAGCCGGGTCCTCCAGTTCGCCTCGCCCAGCTTCGACGCGTCGTTCTGGGACCTCTGCAGCGCCCTGCTCACCGGCGCCACCCTCGTCCTGGCCCCGGCAGAGGCGCCGCTGGAGGCCCTGACGGACCGCCGACTCTCCGTCACCCATGTGACGCTCCCGCCCTCGGCCCTGGCCGCGCTGGACGGTGCCGAACTCACGGCCGCCACGCTGGTGGTGGCGGGTGAGGCCTGTGCGGCGGAGCTGGTGGCACGCTGGGCGCCCGGGCGGCGGATGATCAACGCGTACGGTCCGACCGAGACCACGGTGTGCGCGACCATGAGCGAACCGCTGTCGCCGGGGTCCGGTGTGCCGCCGATCGGCCGACCGGTCGCGGGCTTCCGGGTGTACGTGCTCGACGAGCAGCTGCGCGTCGTGCCGCCGGGGGTGGCAGGGGAGCTGTACGTCGCCGGCCCGGGGCTGGCCCGCGGCTACCTGAACCGGCCCGGGCTCACGGCCACGCGCTTCGTCGCCAACCCGTACGGGCCGGCGGGCGCGCGGATGTACCGCACCGGCGACGTGGCGCGGCGCCGGGCCGACGGCGAGCTGGAGTACGTCGGCCGCGCGGACCAGCAGGTGAAGGTCCGCGGCTTCCGCATCGAGCCCGGCGAGGTCGAGGCGGCGCTGGCCGAGCACCCGGCCGTCGCCCGGGCTGCCGTCCTCGCCCAGGACGACAGGCTCGTCGGCTACGCGGCGGCCCGTCCCGACGAGGCCGTCCGTCCGGCGGAGCTGGCGGCGTACCTGCGCGAGCGGCTGCCGGACTATCTGGTGCCGTCGGCGTTCGTGCTGTTGGACGCGTTGCCGCTGACGCCGAACGGGAAGCTGGACCGGGCGGCGCTGCCCGCGCTCGAGACGGCGTCCAGGGCGACGGTCCGGGCGCCGCGCACGCCGCAGGAGCAGATCCTGTGTGAGCTGTTCGCCGAGGTGCTGGGCCTGCCGGGGGTCGGGGTCGACGACGACTTCTTCGACCTGGGCGGGCACTCCCTGCTCGCCACCCGGCTGGCTGCCCGGGTTCGCTCGGTGCTCGGTGTGGAGCTGGGGCTGCGCGCGCTCTTCCAGGCGCCCACCGTGGCGGGCCTGGCTGCGGCGTTGGCCGGGGCCGACCGCGTCCGCCCGGCGCTGACCGTGCGGGAGCGGCTGGAGGCGGTGCCGCTGTCCTTCGCCCAGCGCCGGCTCTGGTTCCTGCACCGCATGGACGGCGCCGCCGCGACGTACCACATCCCGCTGGCGCTCCAACTGACCGGGACGCTCGACCGGGCCGCGCTGGACGAGGCGCTGGCCGATGTGGTGGCCCGGCACGAGAGCCTGCGGACGGTGTTCCCGGAGGTCGACGGCGTCCCGTGCCAGCGCGTCCTGGACCCGGCTGCGGCCCGGCCCCGGGCCCGGCTGGCCGAGGTGTCGGAGGCCGAACTGCCGGAGCGGCTCGCCGAGTTCGCCCGGCGGCCCTTCGACCTGGCGGCGCAAGTGCCGCTGCGGGCGGGGCTGTTCGCGGTCGCGCCGGACGAGCACGTGCTGCTGCTGGTCATGCACCACATCGCCGGTGACGGCTGGTCCACCGGTCCGCTGGCCCGAGACCTGGCCGAGGCCTACGCCGCCCGGAGCGAGGGCCGCGCGCCGAGCTGGCCGGACCTGCCGGTGCAGTACGCCGACTACACGCTGTGGCAGCGCGACCTGCTCGGCGACGCCGCCGACCCCCAGAGCCGGTTCGCCGAGCAGCTCGACTACTGGAAGCGGCAGCTGTCCGACCTGCCGGAGCTGGTCCAGCTGCCCGCCGACCGGCCGCGGCCGGCCGTCGCCGGCTGGCGCGGGGATCACGTCGGCCTGGAGCTGAGCCCCGAACTGCACGCCGCCCTGGCGGAGTTGGCGCGGCGCACCGGCACCAGTCTGTTCATGGTGCTGCAGGCGGCGTTGGCGGCGCTGTACACGCGGTTGGGCGCGGGGACGGACATCGCGATCGGGAGTCCGATCGCGGGGCGTACCGACGAGGCGTTGGACGATCTGGTCGGGTTCTTCGTGAACACGTTGGTGCTGCGGACGGACACGAGTGGCGATCCGAGTTTCGCGGAGTTGCTGGACCGGGTGCGGGAGACGGCGCTGTCGGCGTACGCGCACCAGGACGTGCCGTTCGAGCACCTGGTGGAGGTGCTGAACCCGTCCCGGTCGCTGTCGCACCACCCGCTGTTCCAGACCATCCTGGCCGTGCAGAACGCTCCGATGGGCCGGTTCTCGCTGCCCGGGCTGGACGTCGCCACCTACGCGGTGGCCACCGGAACCGCCAAGTTCGACCTGGGTGTGAGCCTCGCCGAGCAGTTCGGTCCGGACGGCAGCCCGGCCGGGATCGTCGGCGCGGTGGAGTACGCCACCGACCTGTTCGACCGCTCGACGGTCACCGCCCTCGCCAGGCGCTGGACGCTCCTCCTGGAGGCGGTCACCGCCGACCCGGACCAGTCGATCGGCGGGATCGACCTCCTCGACGCAGACGAGCGGCACCGGCTGCTGGAACGGGGCAACGCGACCGCCCGTGAGGTGGCGGCCGCCCCGGTGCCGCAGGCGTTCGCGGCACAGGTGGCGGCGACACCGGACGCGGTCGCGCTGGTGTGCGGCGATGTCGAGTTGACGTACAGTCAGTTGAATGCCTGGGCGAACCGGTTCGCGCACTCACTGATCGCCCGGGGCGTGGGGCCGGAGCAGATCGTAGCCGTGGCGCTGCCGCGTTCGGTGGAGTCAGTGGTGGCCGTCCTCGGTGTGCTGAAAGCCGGGGCCGCCTACCTGCCGGTGGACCCGGCGTACCCGCAGTCGCGGATCGCGTTCATGCTGGCGGACGCCCAGCCGGCACTGATGGTCGACGACCCGGCGCTGGTGACCGAGGTGTCCCCATGGCCGGAGACCGACCCCGTCGTCGCGCTCGACGTCCGGCAGCCCGCCTACGTGATCTTCACCTCGGGTTCGACCGGCCGCCCCAAGGGCGTCGTGGTCGGCCACGGCGGTGTGGCGAGTCTGGTCGCCGGACAGATCGAGCGCTTCGCGATCGAACCCGAAAGCCGGGTGCTCCAGTTCGCCTCGCCCAGCTTCGACGCCTCGGTGTCCGAGATCTACACCGCCCTGCTGCGCGGCGCGGCCCTGGTGCTGCCTCCTGCGGCCGAGCCGCTTGCCGCGCTGACCGACTCGGGCCTCAAGGTCACCCATGTGACCGTTCCCCCGTCCGTCCTCGCTGCCGTGCCGGAGGGCTCGGTGACCGTGTCGACGCTGGTGGTGGCGGGGGAGGCATGTCCGCCGGAGCTGGTGGAACGCTGGGCACCGGGCCGGCGGATGATCAACGCGTACGGCCCGACCGAGACCACGGTGTGCGCGACCATGAGCGACCCGCTGTCCCCGGGGGCGGGTGCACCACCGATCGGCCGTCCGATCGCCAACACCCGGGTGTACGTACTGGACGGGCAACTGGGGCCGGTGCCGCCGGGGGTGGCGGGGGAGCTGTACGTCGCGGGCGCGGGTCTGGCGCGCGGCTACCTGAACCGGCCGGGCCTGACGGCCGGACGGTTCGTCGCCTGCCCGTTCTGGGCCGGTGAGCGCATGTACCGCACCGGCGACCTGGTGCGCTGGCGCAACGACGGCCAGCTGGAGTACCTCGGCCGCGCCGACGACCAGGTGAAGGTCCGAGGCTTCCGGGTCGAGCCCGGCGAGGTCGAGGCGGTGTTGGCCGAGCACCCGGCCGTCGCCCGGGCCGCCGTCCTCGCCCAGGACGACCGGCTCGTCGGCTACGTCGTCCCGCGCCAGGACGCGGCCCGCGACAGCGGCCTCGAAGCGGATCACGTGGGCGAGTGGCAGGACATCTACGACGCCCTGCCCATCGCTCCCGAGGAAACCGCCTTCGGGCAGAACTTCGTCGGCTGGAACAGCAGTTACGACGCGAGCCCGATCCCCGTCGAGCAGATGCGGGAGTGGCGGGACGCCACCGTGGAGCGCATCCTGGCCCTGCGCCCCCGTCGGGTGCTGGAAGTCGGTGTCGGCACCGGTCTGCTGCTCTCGCAGATCGCTCCGCACTGCGAGAGCTACTGGGCGACCGACTTCTCCGCCACCGCGATCGACGCGCTGACCGCGCAGGTGGCCCGGCAGCAGGACCTGGCCGGGCGCGTCGTGCTGCAGACCCGCCCGGCGCACGACACCGACGGGCTGCCCGCCGGGGAGTTCGACACCATCGTGATCAACTCGGTGGTCCAGTACTTCCCGTCCGCCGACTACCTCGCGGACGTGATCAACCGGCTGATGGGCCTGCTCGCCCCCGGCGGCGCGCTCTTCGTCGGCGACGTACGCAACCTGCGGCTGCTGCGCCCGCTGGCCACCGCCGTCCAGCTGCACCGGATCGGCGACGGCGCCGACCTCACCGCGGTGCGCCGCGCGGTGGAGCAGGCCGTCAGGGTGGAGAAGGAGCTCCTGGTCGACCCGGACTTCTTCGCCGTCCTGCGGGGGCGCGGCACGGACATCGGCGCGGTGGCCGTGGAGGTCAAGCGCGGTCGGCACCACAATGAGCTGACCCGCTACCGCTACGACGTCACCCTGCACAAGCCGCCGGTCACCCCGGCGGCCCCGAGCCGGCGCGTCGAGCTGGAGTGGGGTCGGCAGGTCGCCGATCTGGCCGAGCTGGGCGAGCTGCTCGCCCGGCCGCACGCGGACGTGCTGCGGATCACCGGGGTGCCGAACCGCCGCGTGGTGCGGGAGTCCGCCCTGGCCCGGGCGGTGCAGAACGGGGACGGGTCGCTCGCCGAGCTGCTGGAACGGCTGCACGCCCCGGAGAAGAGCGACCTCCCCGACCCGGACGACTTCCACGCCCTGGGGCGGGAACTCGACTGCTGGGTGGGCGTCACCTGGTCGGCCACCGCGGCCGACGCCGTGGACGTGGTCTTCGCCGACCCGCGGGCGCTTCACGGCTTCCCGGTCGAGCCGTACCGGCCGGCCCGGGGTGCAGGCAGGGCGCTGTCGTCGCTGACCAACCACCCGACCGGCAGCCGGGGCACCGGTGCCCTCATCGGCGAACTCCGCGACTGGCTGCGCGGGCGGCTGCCCGACTACCTGATCCCGTCGGCGCTCGTGGCGCTGGAGGCGCTGCCGCTGACGGCCAGCGGCAAGCTCGACCGCCGCGCGCTGCCCGCTCCCGACTTCGGCTCGGCCGGAGCCGGGCGGGCGCCGCGCACCCCGCAGGAGCAACTCCTCGCCGAGCTGTACGCCGAGGTGCTAGGACTGGCACAGGTCGGTGTCGAGGACAGCTTCTTCGACCTGGGCGGGCACTCGCTGCTGGCGACCCGCCTGGCCGCCCGGGTCCGGGCGACCCTCGGCGCGGAGCTGGAAGTCCGGAGTCTGTTCGAGACCCCGACCGTGGCCGCTCTGGCGGCCCGCCTCGACGGCTTCGGAACGGCGCGGCCCGCGCTGACCGCCCGGCCGCGACCCGAACGGGTGCCGCTGTCCTTCGCCCAGCGCCGCCTGTGGTTCCTGCACCGGATGGACGGGCCGAGCGCGACCTACAACATGCCCTTCGCGCTGAGCCTGACCGGCGGCCTCGACCGGTCGGCCCTGCACGCCGCGCTCGCGGACGTGGTCGCCCGGCACGAGAGCCTGCGAACGGTCTTCCGCGAGACGGACGGTGTGCCGTACCAGGTCGTGCTGAGCGCCGCACAGGCGCACCCGGCGCTGCCGGTGGTCGAGCTCGACGAGAGCCGGCTGGCCGAGCGGCTGGCGGAGGCGGCCCGGCGCGGGTTCGACCTGGCCGCGGAGCCGCCGGTGCGGGCGGAGCTGTACGCGCTCGCGCCCGACCGGCACGTGCTGATGGTCGTGGTGCACCACATCGCCGCCGACGGCTGGTCGATGGGCCCGCTCTCCGGCGACCTCGCGGCGGCCTACGCGGCGCGCTGCCGGGGCGAGGAGCCGCGGTGGTCCCCGCTGCCGGTGCAGTACGCCGACTACACCGGCTGGCAACGCGACCTGCTCGGCGACGCCGCCGACCCGGACAGCCTGTTTGCCAGTCAACTTGCCTACTGGAAGGACGAGTTGGCGGGAATTCCGCAGCAGGTGCAGCTGCCCGTCGACCGGCCCCGGCCGCCGGTGGCCTCCCAGCTGGGCGGCCGGGTGGTGGTCCGGCTGGACGCCGAACTGCACCAGGCGCTGCGGGACCTGGCCACCACGCGCGGCGCCAGCATGTTCATGGTGCTCCAGGCCGGCCTCGCCGCGCTGCTCACCCGGCTCGGCGCCGGTACGGACATCCCGATCGGGAGCCCGATCGCCGGCCGTACCGACCAGGCCCTGGACGAGCTCGTCGGGTTCTTCGTCAACACCCTGGTGCTGCGCACCGACACCAGCGGCGACCCCGGCTTCGCCGACCTGCTCGGTCGGGTGCGGCAGAAGGCGCTCACCGCGTACGACCACCAGGACGTGCCGTTCGAGTACCTGGTCGAGGTGGTCAACCCGGTGCGGTCGCTGGCGCACCACCCGCTGTTCCAGATCATGCTGGCCCTGCAGAACGCGCCGCTCGGCGAGTTCGCGCTGCCGGGGCTGGAGACCGGCCACTTGGAGGCGCCAACCGGCACAGCGCGGGTCGACCTGACGTTCAGCCTGGCCGAGCAGTTCCGCCCGGACGGCGGCCCGGACGGCCTGGTCGGCGCGGTGGAGTACGCCACCGACCTGTTCGACGCGCCCACCGTGGAGCTGCTGTTCGAGCGCTGGGCACGGCTGCTGCGCGCAGCAGTCGCCGACCCCGACCGGCCGATCAGCCGGATCGACATCCTGTCGGGCGAGGAACGCCACCGGCTGCTCGGCGAGTTCAACGACACCGCCGCCGAGCTGCCCGAGGCTGCGGTGCCGGAGCTGTTCGCCCGCCAGGTGCGGGCCATCCCGGACGCGGTCGCCGTCGTCGCGGACGGCACCGAACTGACCTACCGGGAACTCGACCTGCGGGCCAACCGCCTCGCGCGGGCGCTGATCCGTCAGGGCGTGCGGCCGGAGACTCCGGTCGCGGTCATGCTGGACCGCTCGGCGGAGCTGGTCGTGGCGATCCTGGCGATCATCAAGGCGGGCGGCGCCTACGTCCCGCTCGACTCGCGCTTCCCCTCGTCCCGCATCGACCTGATCCTCCGGGAGACCGAAGCCGCGCTGGTGCTCACCGAGGACGTTCTGACCGCGCTGATCCAGGGTGAGCCGAATACCTCGGACGTGGAAGTCCGTTGTGACCAAGGGCAGTTGGCGTACATCATGTACACCTCCGGCTCGACCGGGCGGCCGAAGGGCGTGGCCGTCACCCACCGCGACGTCGTGGGCCTCGCGCTCACCCCCGAATGGCACGGCGGCGGGCACGAGCGGGTGCTGATGCACTCCCCGACCGCCTTCGACCTCTCGACCTACGAGCTGTGGGTGCCGCTGCTCAGCGGCGGCCGGGTCGTGGTCGCACCGCCCGAGCGCCTCGACCTCGACCTGCTCCAGCACACGGTCACCGCGCACGGGGTGACCGGCCTGTGGCTGACGGCCGGCCTGTTCCGTCTGGTCGCCGAGGAACGGCCAGGCCTTCTCGCCGGGGTGCGCGAGGTGTGGACCGGCGGTGACGTGGTCTCCCCGGCCGCCGTCGCCCGGGTTCTGGCGGCCTGCCCCGGCATCGAGGTGGTCAACGGCTACGGGCCCACCGAGGCCACGACCCTGGCCACCTGCCACTCGGTGCGCACCCTCCCCGAGCACGCCGCGACCGTGCCGATCGGCGGGCCGATGGCGAACATGCGTGCCTACGTGCTCGACGACCAACTGCGGCCGGTGCCGATGGGCCTGGTCGGCGAGCTGTACCTCGCCGGAGTGGGCGTGGCCCGGGGCTACTTCGGCCGGCCCGGCCTGACTGCGGAGCGCTTCACCGCCGACCCGTACGGGCCGCCCGGAAGCCGGATGTACCGCACCGGTGACCTGGCATGGTGGCTGGCCGACGGCACGCTGGAGTTCGCCGGCCGCGCCGACCACCAGGTCAAGCTGCGGGGCCTGCGGATCGAGCCCGGAGAGATCGAGGCCGTGCTCGCGAGCTGCCCGGGTGTCGCCCAGGCGGCCGTCGTCGCCCGCGAGGACCAGCCGGGCGACAAGCGGCTGGTCGCCTATCTGGTGCCCGCACCCGAGGGCGCTCCCGAGTCGGGCGAGCTGTCCGAGCGGCTGCGCCGCGAGCTGCCCGAGTACATGGTGCCGTCGGCGTTCGTCACCCTGGACGTGCTGCCGCTGACCGCCAACGGCAAGCTGGACCGGGCCGCCCTGCCGGCCCCCGAGTACGGCACGACGGGCACCGGCCGCGGCCCCCGGACGCCGCAGGAGCAGCTGCTGTGCGACCTGTTCGCCGAGGTCCTCGGTCGGCAGCAGGTGCGCATCGACGACAGCTTCTTCGACCTGGGCGGGCACTCGCTGCTGGCCGCCCGCCTGGTCTCCCGCGTCCGTGAGACCCTCGGCGTCGAGGTGGGCCTGCGCACGCTGTTCGAGGCGCCGACCGTGGCCGGGCTCACGGAACGCCTGGTCATGAACGATCCCGACGACGCGCTGGACGTGGTGCTGCCGCTGCGCACGACCGGGACCGGTACACCGCTGTTCTGCATCCACCCCGGCGGCGGCATCAGCTGGTCGTACTCCGGCCTGCTGAACCACGTCGGCCCGGAGTATCCGGTCTACGCGATCCAGGCGCGCGGCCTCGGCCGGCCCGAACCCCGGCCGACGTCCTTCGAGGAGATGGCGGCCGACTACACCGACCAGATCCGCAAGATCCAGCCGGAGGGTCCGTACCTGCTGCTCGGCTGGTCCGCCGGCGGGCTGATCGCCCACGCGATCGCGTGCGAGCTGCAGGCACGCGGCGAGCGGACCGCGCTGCTCGCGATCCTCGACGCCTACCCGGTGAAGGACGTGGTGTTCGAGGAGATGCCCGTTCCGACCGAGCGGGACGTGCTCGTCGGTGTGCTCGACGTCGACCCGGACGAGCTGGGCGATCGGCCGCTGACCTACGGCGAGGTCGCCGAGGTCCTGCGCGAGCGGGGCAGTGCGCTGGCCGGCCTGACGGAGCGGCAGATCGAGGTCATCGTCCACATCATGATCAACAACGCGAAGCTGGCAGTCGACTTCGTCCCCGGCAGGTTCGAGGGAGACCTGCTGCTCTTCAACTCCACGATCGACCGTGCCGAGGACAATGCCGGGCCCGGGACCTGGCGCCCGTACGTCGCCGGCCGGATCGAATCGCACGAGATCACCACCCGGCACGACCGGATGACCCAGCCCGGCTCGCTGGCCCAGATCGGACCGATCCTGGCCGCCAGGCTCGCCGAGGCCACCGGTGACACCCCAACCCGCAACCAGGAGGACTGATCCCCATGACCAACCCGTTCGACGACCAGGACGGCACCTTCCTCGTGCTCGTCAACGAGGAGAACCAGCACTCGCTCTGGCCCCAGTTCGCCGACGTCCCCGCGGGGTGGACCGTCGCCCACGGCCCCGACACCCACGCCGCCTGCCTGGAGTTCGTCGGGCAGAGCTGGACCGACATGCGGCCCAAGAGCCTCGTCGACGCCATGAACGCCCAGCGGTAGAGCGGCAGAAGTGAACCCCACCGACACTGTGGGCGAGACCCGCACCGCGGCGGGCCCAGTGGGGCCCGGTGACCCAGCGGCGGATCCGGAGGGGCCCGGCGACCTGGCGGCGGAGATGCACACGCCGGAGTTCCGCCGGGACCCGTACCCGCTCTACGCGCGGATGCGCCGAGAGTGCCCGGTCCACCGCAGCCCGCAGGGTATCTGGTACCTCACCCGGTACGCCGACGTCGAGGCGGCCCTGGGCGACCTGCGCCTGTCCAACGACCGCGACCGGGTGACCCGGGCCCTGGGCGCACTGGGCGGCAACCCGAAGGAGCTGAGCCGGCTCACCAGCCGGCTCGGCAGGGTGATGACCAACACCGATCCGCCGGACCACGCCCGGCTGCGCAAGCTGGTGAACAAGGCGTTCACAGCCCGGCGCGTCGAGGCCCTGCGGGAACGCGTCCAGGCGATCGTGGACGGGCTCCTCGACCGAGCCGTGGCCGCAGGGCCGGCCATGGACCTCATCGAGGCGGTCGCCTCGCCACTGCCGCTGTCCGTCGTCTGCGAGCTGTTCGGCATCCCGCCCGAGGACCGGTCGCGCGTCAAAACGTGGTTCCGTCGGCTGGGCAGCCTGACCCAGGACATCGTCCAGGCCGAGGCGGCCATCGACGAGTTCGAGGAGTACCTGTCCCGGCTCATCCGGCAGCGTCGGGCGGACCCGGGCGAGGATCTGATCAGCGCCCTGGTCACCGCGCAGGCACGAGGCGATCAGCTCACCGACGCGGAACTGTTGTCGACCTGCTTCGTCCTCGTCACCGCCGGCGACGAGACGACCACCCACCTGATCGGCAACGGGACCCTCGCCCTGCTGCGCCACCCCGACCAGCTGGCCCGGCTGCGGGACGAGCCTTCGCTGATCCGCACGGCCGTCGACGAGTTGGTCCGGTACGACACGCCGACCCAGGCGATCATCCGGGTTGCCGCCGAGGACGTCCCGATCGGTGGGGAGACGCTGCGCGAGGGAGAGCTGGTGTTTCTGTCCCTCGGCTCGACCAACCGCGACCCCGAGCGGTTCGACGACCCCGACCGGCTCGACCTGTCCCGCCCCGGCAACCGGCACCTGAGCTTCGGCAACGGCCCCCACTTCTGCCTCGGCGGACCGCTGGCCAAGCTCCAGGCCGAGCTGGCCATCGGCACGCTGGTCCGCCGGCTCCCACAGCTGCGGCTGGCCGACGGGGCGGTCCTCGAATGGCGGCCCAACCCGCTGCAACGGCGGCTGAGCGCCCTCACCCTCACCTACTGACACCTGACCGACGACAAAGGAGAACCGATCATGGCCCGAGAGTTCCAGGTCCGCAGGGAGCAGGAGCTGCCTGCCACGCCCGACCAGGTCTGGCGCACGGTCGCCACCGCCGGCGGCAACCTCGGCTGGCTCTACCCCATGGAGATCGAGCCGCACGTCGGCGGGAAGGTCTCCCGCGGTGACGGGACCGTCGTGGCGTGGGAGCCGCCGCACCACTTCGCCGTCCGGGCGACCAGGGACGGCGGGTTCTCCAACACGCTCAGCTACCACATCGAGGCGGCTGACGGCGGAACGAGCCACCTGCGCATGGGGATCCACTGGGTGCACGAGGGCGTCGTCGACGACGGCTGGGACACCAGGGCGGACGCGGCCGAGAAGCACGTCGACTTCTACCAGCACAGCCTGGCCGAGTACCTGACGCACTTCGCGGGGCGTCCCGCCGTCTACGTCAAGGCCGACCGGCCTGGGCCGAGCGCCGATCCCGCCGAGTTCGCCGCCCTGCGCCGGCGGCTCGGTCTGGCCGTCGGCACGGCCGTCGGCGACCGGCTCTCGGTCGACCTCCCGGGCGGGGACGGCCCGGTGGAGATGGTCGTGGACTGGCTCAGCCGCGACTTCGTCGGCCTGCGCGGCCCGGACGCGCTGTACCGCTTCTTCGACGGGAGCTCGTGGAACTGGCCGATCTGGCTGGGCCACCACCTGTTCGCCGATGACGCGGACGAGCAGCAGGCCACCAAGGCGTGGAACGCCTGGCTCAACGGCGCCTGACTCGTCGAACGACAGACAGCCGGAGGACCTCTGGTGGAAACACTGCTCTTTGCCGCCGAACTCATCGAGGAAGGCGGTACCTACAAGCTCGTCGTGCAGGACGTGGTGCGGGAGACGGTCCAGATCACCCCGGTCCCCAAATCCGCGGTGGACAGGCTTCCGACCTTCCTGTCGGCGCTCAGCGCCAAGCTCAACTCCGCACCGGGACGCGGCCGCTGGTAGACCGCCTCGGACTCCATGAAGCCGGTGCCGTCCGGCGCAGCAGTTCCGGACGGCACCGGCTTCGCGACGACAGCGGCCCAAGGCCCGGCGGTCCCCGTCAGGTGGAGAGGGCATCCGGTTTCCCGGATGCTCCGCCGGTTGAGGCCGCCGCTTCCCGCGGGTCGCGCACACGGCCGGGTGACACCTGCGAGGACTCGAGGACGTCCTCGTGCTCGCTGGTGGGGGCCGGAGTTGGGCAGGGCCCCACAGCTAGTTCCCTGTGCCTGCTGAAGCGGCATCCGTCCAGGTCGGATCCGGTACGCGGGCGGCAAGCGGTCCTTTCATCGCGCCTCGGTCACCCTCGTTGCCAGGTGGCTGCGAGGTGCACGCCGGCGAACGCGAGGGCCGTGCCGGCGGTCAGCGCGAGTGTCAGGGCGGACCAGCGACGGCCGCGGCCGGGGGCGGGTCGGCCGGGCTGGCTGGAACGACGGCGCAGGTCGGCGCCGAGCAGTCGGGCCAGGCGGGGCAGGTGCAACAGGACGTGCAGCGAGGTGACGCCGACCCAGCACAGGAACGCGGCCTTGTGCAGCAGCAGGACGGGAACGGGCCCGGTGTCGCGTCCGACCAGTGCGAGGGTCAGGCCGGTGGCGAGGACACCGACCGTGCTGGCCACCATCAGCGGGCCGAGTAGCCGTTGTGCGAGCGGCGGAGGGCCCTGGCGGCGGTAGGCGGGGGCGCCGGTGTAGTACCGGACGAACCGGTAGCCGGTGCTCGCGAGCTTCAGACAGACGGGCCCCGTCAGCAACAGCCCGACGAAGACGTGGACGGTCACCAGTCGGCTGATGGACAGGATGGTCCAGCCCTGTACGGCAAGCAGCAACACCAGCACCGCACCGGTGACGGCGGTGAGTCGGGCGTTTCCCTCGGGGTTGCCGGCGCCGCCGGGGTCCACGCCATTCACCTGTGGAGCATCGCTCGTCAGGGTCACCAGGCCATCCTCATGCTCGGTCCGGGCGCGGCTCGTCGACCGTGCCCTGTTGGCGGCTCGTGCCGGCGGGCTGCCGGTCGGTGAGCAGTGTGCCTGACGGATGCTGAAGAACCGGTTCAGCCGGCTGACAGGCACGGTGAGCCGTCAGTGGGGCCGAGCGGCCGCGCCGCGTCGAGTATCCCGCCCAGCGCCCAGGCGGCCGGCCCGCGTCGACGTGAAGACGGCCGGACACCGCAGCCGATGTGGCCGCACTGCAGCACGTAGTCGTTGAGCCCGTGCCGCGGTGCGACCCCGCCGTGTACCCGGTCACCGTCGACGATCCACTGGAGAATCAACGTAACGTGGTCACTCGGTAGCGGAACGGCACGAGGAGTGCGGTATGAGCACGGGCGAGGAGAGCGCCGTGGACGCCGTGGAGACGGCGCGCAAGTACTACGGGAACAGCGAGGTCGACGGCTTCTACTCCGTCGTGTGGGGTGGCGAGGACATCCACACCGGCACCTACCGCGACGAGCGCGAACCCATTGCGGCCGCGTCCCGGCGCACCATCGAGCTGGCGGCGGCGAAGATCGCCGATCGGCTCGGCCGCCCCGGGGCCACGGTGCTGGACCTCGGCTCCGGGTACGGTGGCCCGACCCGCTGTCTGGCCGAGCGCTTCGGGTGTCGGGTGGTCGCGCTCAACATCAGCGAGACGCAGAACGAGCGGCACCGCAGGACCAACGCCGAGCGCGGACTCGACCGGCTGATCGAGGTGGTCACCGGCTCGTTCCAGGACATCCCCTTCCCCGACGGTCACTTCGACGTCGTCTGGTCGCAGGAGGCCTTCTGCCACAGCCCCGACCGCGACCGGCTGCTCGGTGAGGCGGCCCGAGTGCTGCGGCCGCAGGGGGACCTGGTCTTCACCGATCTGATGGCGGCCGACGGTGTCGCGCCCGAGTCACTGCGGGCGGTGGTCGCGCGTCTTGGGGTGGACGCCCTCGCCACACCGGAGTACTACCGGAAGCGGATTGCCGAACTCGGGCTGACCCGGATCGACTTCGACGACCGCAGCGGGCAACTGCTCACCCACTACACCCGATTGGAGGAGGA
The DNA here is from genome assembly GCF_053598215.1 of Kitasatospora sp. NPDC001175. Classification (NCBI taxonomy): domain Bacteria; kingdom Bacillati; phylum Actinomycetota; class Actinomycetes; order Kitasatosporales; family Streptomycetaceae; genus Kitasatospora; species Kitasatospora sp. NPDC001175. The sequence goes on from NZ_JBSFJU010000012.1 coordinate 17,438, forward strand.
GACCAGGCGAAGGGCGGCGGAACTGCGCCGGATCATCGGCCCCGCCTATCTGGATGAGCTGCTGGAGAACCTACCGCTGTGGGTGGACGCCTGCCGGGCGGGCCGGTTCAGCTGGGGAGTCTTCCACTGTCGCAATGACCGGTAACTTCCCCGCTTGCCCGGGAGGTCGGCTGTTTTCGGCGATCACCCGCCCGAGTCGCCGACAGCGAGTGCGCCGACCTACCGCAGTGCGCCGGTAGAGATTCCCTTCGGGCCCTGCTGCTCACCGCCTGGACGCCCGGTTGCCCGGCCGTCCAGTACGCCCTCGACGTCCGGGCCGTCCGGCGGGAGGCAGCCGCAGCGTGACCGCTGGTGGAAGCCGGGATCGCCCCACCGTCAGGAAGCCGGCGTGCCCCACCGGATCGCCGCCGCACCCGCGTAGTCACCCGCGTGTGCGAAGCCGCCCAGCACCACCAGGTCGCCGTCCTTCACCTGCCCCGACCGCAGGGCCCGGTCCAGCGTGACGGGGATGGCGGCGCCGAAGAGGTTGCCGCAGCTGTCGAAGGTGTCGGGGTGCCGCTCGGGTGGAAGCCCCAGCGCCTGGCGCCAGTTGTGCAGGAACGTGCGGTTGGGCTGGTTGGTGACCAACAGGTCGATCTCCTCGGTGGGGACGGCGATCCGCCCGCAGACCTCGGCGACGATCTCGGGCACCAGGCGGTTTCCGCGTTCCAGGACCGTACTGACGCTCTCCTCGGTGAAGCCGATCCGCAGCTGGGACCGTCCTGGTTCCCAGTAGCGGCGCCCGTCGTCCAGGAGGGCGGTCATGTCACCGCCGTACGCGCCTATGTGACGGGCGGACACCTCAAGTACGGGCGAGGCCGTGGAGGTGGTGACGTAGCCGACTCCGCAGCCGTCGCCGGGAATTGCGGCCTGGGCGAGACGTCGTACCTCGGACTGGGTGAAGAGCTGGCCGGCGGATGTCTGCGCGTTGCATATCAGCGCCGTCCTGGCCTCGGTGCTGCGAAGGATCTGCCGGGCCAGCTCCAGCATGTGCACGAAGGAGGCGCAGCCCCCGTTGGCGATGTCGATCAGCCAGGACGGGTTCAGTCCGAGCCGGCGGGCGACCTCGGTGCCGGCGCCCACGAACGGGGTGTCGGGCAGCTGACTGTGCACCAGCAGAACGTCCACGGAGCGGATCTCGGTCCGGCCGTGCCGCTCGATCAGCGGCTGTACCGCTCGCTCCACCAGGTCCACATTGCTCTCCCCGGCCACGTGGTGCCTCAGCGGCGGGACCCGGAACATCGGGCTGTCCCTGAGCCGGTCCTCCGCGCCCGGGTGGTCGGTGTAGAAGGCGGCCGGGACGGGTTCCCCGGGCAGGTAGCCGGAGACGTCGGTGAGGCTGACCGTCCTCACTGCGCGACCGCCGGACCCGTGGCGGCACCCGCCGGGCGCGGCGGGACGCTCACCGGAAGACCGCCCAGGTGGCGGTGTTCCAGGATCGCCTTGAGGTTGGCCAGCTCCACCGTGTGGCCGGCGTAGAACAGGTCCCAGTACGCGCCCACCCAGGCCCGGTCCGAGCGCGGGGCGAGGTCGGGGCGGGGGTTGGCGTCGTAGAACGGGTGCCGGCAGTTCGTCCACGTGATCACGGAACCGGGCCGGTCCAGCACCAGCTCGGCGGGCACGACCCGCATCAGGTAGATCATCCAGAGCTTCTCGCCCTGGTCCCAGGAGCAGTGGAAGTCCACGGTCCTGGCCTCGGCATTGGTCTCCACCCGGCAGTAGATCCGGGTCTGCGCCTCCAGCAGATCGTCACCGACCCACAGCCCGGCGGTGCCGGTGGGCGCGAAGTTCCGCAGGCTGAAGGTCCACTCCTCCAGGTGGTGACCCTGCCTCAGGTACGCGTACGCCTCATCCGGCGGGCAGTCGACGTACTCGTGGATCGTGCAGTACCGCCCGTAGACCTCCTGGTGCGGGTAGGCCGGGCGGGTGAGCTCCGCGCACCGGGCCGCCAGCACGGCCGGGTCGGTGTTCTCCACCCTGGTCAGCCCGGGAATCCCGGTCAGTCCGCGAACCTCGGTCGGGCCCGAAGGCCCGGTCAGGTGCGAAGGCTCAGCCGACGTGGACGGTGCGACGCTCATGGACGGACTCCTCGTGTTCGGCCGGCAAGTGGCCGGCGGCGGTCAGAAAGGGAAGGAACGGGGGAATCTCGGCGGGGTCGAGGTCCACTGCCACCAGGGCCGGACCGCTCCCCGCGTTGCTGCGCAGCAGCGCCCGGCGCAGCTGCGCGCCGGTCTCGGCCCGGCTGACGTCCAGGGTGGGGAACAGGCCCGCCACCCCTGCGGCGATGTCGGAGGGGAGGAACAGGTTGCCGGGGTGCGGGGCGCCCTGGAACAGCTGCTCGCGGGTGGCGCACATGGCGTGGGCGTTGTTGTTGAGGATCACGAAGGTGACCGGCGCGGCGTACTCGAGGGCGGTGTGCACCTCCATGCCGTGCATGAAGAAGGCGCCGTCGCCCGCGAGCACGTAGGTGCGCCGTCCGGTGGCGAGCGCCGCTCCGATGCCGGCGCCGAAGGTGTAGCCCATGCCGCCCATGCCGACGGCGACCACGAACCGCCCCCGGCGTGGGGCCGGGAGGCGGTGGATCGCGCTGGCGCCGGCGTTCCCGGCGTCCACGAAGACATGGGCGTCCGGGGGGAGCGCGTCCGCCACCGCCGCCACTGCCTCGGCGTGGGAGATGCCGTCGCTGGTGGGCGGGGTCGCCAGCGGGACCGGTCCGGCGTGCTCGGGGGCCGGGCGGCTGCCGGGAGCGAACCGGGCGGCCAGCCCGCGCAGCGTGTCGCGCAGATCGCCGGACAGGTGGAGCCCGGGGGAGCACGGGACGAACGGAGGCTCGGGATCGACGCAGATCACGGGCGTCCGGGCCAGCTCCTGCTCCAGTCCGCCACGGGCCATCACCGACAGCCGGGTGCCGACCAGCAGGCAGAGCCCGGCCCGCCGCAGGCAGTCCAGGACGTTGGGGTGCCCCATCACCCCGGCCACCCCGGCGAACCGCCGGTCGGTGTTGTCGAAGACGTCCTTGGCGTCCGGTACGACCGCGACCCAAGACCCCAACCTCCGGGCCAACTCAGCCAGTTCGACCTTCGCTCCGACCGTGGCGACACCCTCGCCGGCGATGATCAGCACCGGCCCGGCATCCCGGAGGCGCTCCGCCGCGAGGTCCAGCTGCCGCGGTAGCGTTCCCGGTTCGACGGGTGCGACGGGTTCGACCGGGAGCGCAGGTGGTGCGGGCCGAGGGGATGTCAGCGTGGCCTGCTGCACGTCCTTGGGCAGCAGCAGGACGGCGGGCCCCCGAGGATGCGCGTCGGCCGCCGCCAGCGCCCGAGCCAGCAGCCGCGGCAGGTCATCGGCCGCCTCGACCCGGGCGCAGAACCGGCTGACCGGCTCGAACACCGCACGGGCGTCGAGGGATCCGGCCCGCCCGCTGGAATCCTGGAAGGCGCCGCGCCCGTCCAGCGCGGTGGGCGGCTGCCCGACCAGGGCGAGCATCGGTACGCGTGAGGCGTAGGCCTCCGCCAGCCCCGGCAGCAGGTTCATCGCGCCGCCGCCGGAGGTGACCGCGACCACTCCGATCCGGCCGGTGGCGCGGGTGTGTCCGTCCGCCATCGTGACGGCGGAGAACTCGTGTTTGGCGATCACGGTACGCACCGCGCCGCCGGTGGCGTTCAGGGCGTCGTACAGGTCCTCGATGTTCGCGCCGCCGATGCCGAACACCTGCCGGACGCCGGCCCCGGCCAGAGCGGCCGCCAGGTGGTCGACGACGCGGACGGCGGTGGCTGCGGGAGCGATGGCGACCGCCTGCTGGGTCACCCGGATGTCGGTGGTCACGGGGTGGCACTCCTCTCCTCCGGAACGGTCGCGAGGACCAGGCCGGCCGGCGCCACGGCCTGGAAGCGCCGGCGGTACTCGTTCGGGGTGAGTTCCAGCGTCCGGCCGAAGGAGCGGAAGAACGTCTCGGCGGAGGCGAAGCCGCAGCGAACGGCTATCTGACCTGCCGTCAGTTTGGTGGATTCCAGGAGCTTGCGGGCCCGGGCGATGCGCATCTGCTCGATGTACTGGCCGGGCGGCGTGCCCACCTCGCGTCGGAACACCCGGGCGAAGTTGCGCACGCTCATGTTGGCGCGCTCGGCTATCTCGGGTACGGGAAGCGGCTGTTCGAGGTTCTCCAGGATCCACTCCTGGGCCGCGCGGATCGGCGGGCGGTCGGCGAGCTGGGCGTCCAGGATGGTGCTGAACTGCGACTGGCCGCCGTTCCGCTTGAAGAAGAGCACCAGGAAGCGCGCCACCTCCAGGGCGAAGGCCGCACCGTGGTCGGCCTCCACCAGTGCGAGGGTCATGTCGATCCCGGTGGCCACCCCGGCCGAGGTCACGTAGTTGCCGTCCCAGACGAAGATGGGCTCCCGCTCCACCGTCACCCGCGGGTACCGCCGGGCCAGTTCCTCGCAGTACGCCCAGTGGGTGGTGGCCCGCCGCCCGTCGAGCAGCCCCGCCTCGGCGAGGAGGAACGCACCGCCGCAGACCGACACGACCCGGCGCGAACGCGTGGCCGCCCGCCGGATCCAAGACACCAGATCCCGGTCGGCCAGCGCCTCGTAGAGACTCCAGCCACCCGGCACGAGGAGCGTGTCGATCGGCCCCTCACCCGCCTCCAGCGGCTCCGCCTCGATCACCATCCCCGCACTGGTCCGCACCCGTGGAGCATCGGCCGAGACGAACTCGACCCGGTACCCGCCCTCGCCACCTGGACGCTGCCGGCCGGCGGTGTCGAACACCTCGGCCGGCCCCGCGATGTCCAGGGCCTGGGCACCGGGGTAGACCACCACAACAACTCGTCGCTGAGACACCGTCACAGCCTGTGTCCGGATCCAGGGTGGCGGCAATGACGGCTTAGTGACGAATTCGGCCATCACGGCCGGTCACCACTCCGTCGACCAGCAGTGATGGCACAGCGTGACGATCGGATGTGAGGCGCGTCATAGTCGCCGTGCACGATCTGCTGCTCGCGTCACCCCGGGGCGAACCCGGCGGAGCCGTTCCGGAGCACCGGGACGCGGCCGGGGCGCCGGCGGTCCCGCCGGCTCGCCCGCGAGTTGAGGTACCGGGGAGGGAGCACCTCGTCCATGGTGGGATTCCGTTCTCGTCATCGGCGATTCCTGGGGCCGCAGCAAGTCCAGGACTGCTGTTCCTCGGGAAGGCGCAGGATCGCCTGAAGCCGGTCGCGGCGTGCGAGCGTCTCCGCCTGCTCGTCCTCGTTCGGTGGCCCTGGGCCGACTTGTCGGCCCGTGTCCGGAACTCGCCGCCCGGCCCGGGGGCATACCGGATCCGTACCACCGGTAGACCGGCTCTGAATCGGGCCTTCCTAGCTTCGGGGCTGCCAGGTCGCATCATCAGATCCACTTCCCCGAAGGCGACTTGCTCGACAGAAAGGGTTCGCCAGATGATCAGTCTCCGCACGCGTGCCTCGGCCCTCGCGGCCGTTGCCGCGATCGGGCTCGCTCTGACCACCGGAACGGCCAACGCCGCACCGGCCGAGCCGTTGAGGACCGGCCGACCTGCCATGACGGCGGCGGCGACGCTCAGCGGGGCGACCCAGATCGGCATGAACAGCGTGCTGGCGAAGAACACCGCGTGGTACTCGCCGGACGGGAGCACCGCGCTCTGGGTCCAGGACGACGGCAACGTCGTGCTGTACCACAACAACAAGCCGGTGTGGGTGGCCAACGGTGTCATACCGAACGGCAACGTCCTGGTCATGCAGAACGACGGCAACCTGGTCGTCTACTCCGCCGCCAACGCGCCGCTGTGGTCGAGCGGGACGGCAGGCCACGCCGGTGCGTACCTCGCGATCTACAACGACGGTCACATGAACGTCGAGCAGAACGGCACCGTGCTCTGGACCTCCGTCCACGTGGTCGTCAACCCGTGCTGGGTCTTGTTCCCGAAGCCGTGGTGGTGCCCGACGTTCCCGTGACCGGCCTGCCGGCGGCTTGCCGTGCGGCCCGGGCCGGGCGTGGGGTAAGGGGCTGTGGGCCGGGACCCCTGAGTCCCGGCCGAAGCAGCCGCCGAGTCCGACCGCGCCCCACTGCTCGGGTCGGGCCGCACCTCTCGTGCTGAAACGTCGTCGCCGCCCCGGCCGGCGGGGCGGCGACGACCGCATGGTCAGACCAGGGCCGCCTCGATCACGTCGGCGGCCTTGGCCGAGCTGCCGCCCGCGCGCACGTCGCGGCTGATCTCGGCCAGCCGGGCCGCCACCACCGGGTCGCCGATCAGCTCCAGCACCGCGGAACGCAGCGCCTCGGCGGTGGCGTCCGCAGTGTCCAGCCGCCGTCCGACACCCAGCTCGACCAGCCGGTCCGCGTTGGCGAACTGGTCGGCGGCCTGTGGCACCGCGACCATCGGCAGCCCGCAGTACAGGCCCTCGCTGCATCCGCCCATCCCGGCGTGGGTCACGAAGGCGTCGGCCTGCTGGAGCACGGCGAACTGCGGCACCCAGCGGTGCACTTCGATGTTGGCCGGGATGTCCCCCAGTTCGGCCAGGTCGGTCGTCTTGCCGACCTGGAGCACGACGTGCCAACCGGGCAGGTCGCCGAAGGCCTTCAGGCATTCGCGGTAGAAGCCGGGCTGGTGGGTGAAGGCCGAACCGAGTGAGATCAGCAGCACCTTCTCCGCGCCCTCCGGACGGGTCCAGCCGCCCTGGTGCTCGCGGGGGCCGAGGCAGGGCCCGACGAAGGAGAAGACCTCGGGGTCCACCAGGTCGATCTTGGGTTGGAGGACCCGAGGGATGACCGCGATCGCGCGATCCGGGCGCAGCATGTACGCGAACGGGTCGGGGGACTCCAGCCCGTTCTCGAGCAGCCACTGTGCGAACCGCTCCTGGTACCCCTCCGTCGCCAGGGCGTCCCGTGCCATCTGGAACCGGTCCGCCATTTCCTGCTCGAAGCCGTCCCAGGCGACCATGGACGGCGAGATCGCCATGGCCGGTACGCCCCAGCCGTCGGCCAGCACCCGGCCCGCGTACGCCATGAAGTCGTACAGGACGAGGTCGGGCCGGTCGTCCTGGAACGCCTCCCGCAGCCGGGGCAGCATCGTCTTCGCGTCCTCCAGGATGAGGCCGTGCACATTGGCGCTGGTTTCGGGGTCGACCGCGCCCTTGAGGAACGGCAGGGTGGTGTCGTAGGGCACCAGCCGGGCGCCGGTGGACTCGATCTGCTCGGCGAACGAGGGGTCGTTGAGGTAGCTGACCCGGTGGCCGCGGGCGACCAGCTCCCGGATCACCTCCAGGCTGGGGTAGACGTGGCCGTGCGCCGGGATGTTGACCATGGCGATGTGTGCTGGGCGGGACATACCGGGTCCTCTCGTCATACGTTGTTAAGCGTCCTGCACCCGCAGCCTGACTCGCCGTCAGCTTTACTGTCAAAGGCAATACCTATCCTCGCCTCGCCGAAGCGTGCGGCGGCTATCGGCTCCCTGACTGCGGACCTCGATCAACTCCTCGTCCGTCATTCGCTCCAGCGCCCCGTACGGGTGCCGACGGCGAGGTCGGCCCGGCCCCCGGACTGCTCCCGCGCCCGCTTGATGACCGCACAGCCGTGCAACGGCCCATCCGGCAGCGCGGCGAGGATGAAGTGCGTGGCCTCGCTCATCACGCTTCGTCGTCTGCTCGCGCGCCGACCATGTATCGACCGTCGAAGTAGGTGAAGAACCTTGGGGTGGCACGCGCCTGTCGGTCGGCGGACCTTCCGGATCGTCAGCAAGGTCTGCGTGGAGCTGGGTTCAGCGGGGCGCTCGACGTGATCGCCGCTATGGGCCTGCTGGTGGCCGGGTGCCGGTTGAGGGCGTGTTCTCGACCTACCTGTGCCAGGGCTGGGACGCGCAGGTCCTGCACAAGGTCTGACGGGCGCCGAGGGGGCGGTGCGCGGCTCGGGCAGGACGACCCGAGCCGAAGGCCGTCGCGAGCTGGTCGATCGCTCGGTCAGCGACGCGAAGTGCGGCGCGTGGGCGGTGTGATGCGTACCCGCTTCGCGGCGGGCGCCTCCTCGATGTCGTCGAGCTGCGCGATGACCGTGCTGCGCAGGTCGTCATAGTCCTCGAAGCAGTAGTCGTTGAACAGCGTGTAGCCCGTCCACATCAGGTTGGCGCACACCTGCGCCGGCACCCGGCCGGTCTGGGCGCCCATGCCGACCAGCGCCACCGACTCGATGCTGCCGGGCGACTTCCTGTTCTGCTGGTGGATCGCCTGGAACGCGGCGGCGCAGGCCAGGGCCACGTTCAGAGTCTCGCTCACGTTCTGCGAGGACGCTTCCATCGTCGGTGCCGAGATCAGGAACTTCGGGTTGACCGCCCCGGACGGAACGAACACCGCGCTTCCCACCGGAAGCTTTCCCGCGAACTGGGCGCGTATCGCACGCTGGACGCGCAGTTGGACGCCCGCTCCGAGGTGCCGCTTGATGACCGCGTCGACCCCGCCGTCCATCCGGCCGCGGGAGTTGGTGGGGCTGACCCAGGCATCGACGTTCTCATCGAGGATCGATCCCTTGCGGATCTCGATCCCTGGGGTGTCGGCGAACGCCGCTCGCCACGCCTCCACCACCGTCGCGTTGATGTCGGTCAGCACCACCTTGAGCGGCGACTGCACGCGGTCGTTGGTCATGGTGCACTCCAATCGAGATACGGTCTCTCTGCCGATCAGGAAGCTACCGTGGCCCACTGACAAGGCAGGTGCGGCCGGCAGGCGCTGATCCGCACCGACTCCGGTGACGCGAAGGAGTCCGTCGCCCGGCTCACCGTGCCGTGCCGGTGCTGTCAGACCCGGGCGATATGACTGTGGAGTCCGCCAGGCAAGCTGACGGCCTCTCATCAGCACGGTTCGATGATCTGGAGTCCCTCCACAATGAGCGATGCCAACGCCCCCGCCCAGCCCGACCCGAACGACCCGCTGGCGCTCGCGGAACTCTTCAAGGGCGGCGGTGAACCGTGGCTTCCGCTGCTGAAGCCGGTCATCGAGGCGCAGCCCGACGCGGCCGCGTTCATCGGCCCGGGCCGCAGCCCGGAGGTCGTACCCGTCCGCGAACTGACCTTCCAGGCGCTCAAGCCCAATGCGCCGCACAAGTGGAAGGTCGTCATCTTCGGCCAGAACCCGTACCCGCGGCCGGAGAGTGCCACCGGCATCGCCATGTTCGACAACACCTTCCACGACTGGAAGGACAGCCAGTTCGGCAGGGTCGTCAGCATCCGCTGCATCATCAAGGCCGCGGCGATGTGGAAGTACGGCATTCCCAAGAAGACCCCGATCGCCGACATACGCGCGCTACTGAAGAAGCAGGACACCGTCCAGCCGCCGGAGTGGTTCCAGGCGATGCTCACACAGGGTGTGCTGCTGCTGAACGCGGCACTCACCGCCAGCAGCGACGGGGCGACGGGAACCGACCGGCACACCGCGTTCTGGCGTCCGGTCGCCGAGCGGATCGTCGAAGAGATCCTCAAGGCAAAGCAGAACGCCGCCGAGGAGGACCGTGGGGTCGTCTTCGCGTGGTGGGGGGCACACGCGCGGAACCTGAAGAAGGTCGTCCTCCAGCTCCAGGAGAAGTACCCGGAGGTCGAAGTCCGGCACATCGACCACTCCAACCCCGCGGCGCAGGGTGACATCTTCTGCGACGGCGACCATTTCGGAATGGTGAACGACGCCCTCGCGTCGCTGGGCGCCGATGAGGTCGACTGGCTGCCGAGCAAGGGGTGGAACGAGCTCGCGGCGGAGACCGGCGGGACGGACAGCGACCTTGCCGAGCGCATGGGCGCGTTCATCGCGTCCACCATGGAGCTGCACCAGCTGTATCTGGAGCGACTCGCCAGCGTCAAGGACGAGGGGCTCGTCCTCCCCGCGATCACCGGTGTGTTCGACACCCCGATCATGGAGTTCCGCGACGCCGTGAGCCCGGTTGCCAAACTGCTCTCCGGTCTGGACCGGCATGTCCAGCGGTCGCACGAGTTCGGCAAGAGGCGGGCGGACGAAGCGACCGGCGGCCTGTCCGCCGACGCGATCGCCGCCCTCTACCTCTACACCTGCGAGTCCGCCTTCTACCGGGAGATCAACGCCATCCTGCGCTCCCCGGACCGGACCAGGCTCGTCCCGTACCTCCCGTACCTGCGGCTGCTGTTCTCGGCGGTGTCGCAACTCCCGGTCCGCACCGAACCCTTGTGGCGCGGGGTGCCGCTGGACCTGCGTGCGCAGTACCCGCTCGGACGGACGGTGACCTGGTGGGGCGTCTCCTCGTGCACGTCCCAGCTCGGCGTGGCCAAGGCGTTCCTCGGCAGCCGCGGCAAGCGGACGCTGTTCGAGGTGGTCCCCGCCCGGGCCGTGGGCATCCGCGACTTCTCCGCGTTCACCGGCGAGGAGGAGTTCATCCTCCTGCCGGGCACGCAGCTGAAGGTGACGGACGTGAAGACCGAGCGCGGCGGTCTGTGCACCGTGACGCTGGCGGAGCTGGAAGAGCAGACCCTGGTGTCCTGACGCAGCGCCGGCACTCCGCGGAGTGGATTGATCCGCATGCATGCGCGGAGTCCGGGCGCTCTGCTGCCGGAACCTCCCGCAGACGTGAAGCCTCTGGTAGGACAGCTCTCGTCACGGGACGCCGTCCAGGGCGACCGGAGGCTTCACGTCGTTTTCGGCACAGCAGAGATGACCGGAGGTCAGCACGTGCACCCGCAGTGTCCGCTCACCTATGAGGCGTTCCTCGACCGAGCCACCGCTGACCCCGACGTGGTCGGACTCATCCTCAAGGGTTCCCACACGCACGAGGGCATGGCCACCGGGCATTCCGATCACGACGTCTACCTCATCCTCGTGGACGACGCCACGACCGAGCTGGCCGCTCTCGACGGCTACCGTTCCGCCGCACTGGACGTCGTCGTCACCACGGTCGGCGGGCTCCGCCACCGTGGCGGCCTGGAGCGCTGCGCCCTGGCCCGGGCCCGTGTTCTGCTCGACCGGGCCGATGGCGAGATCACGGAGATCATTACGAGGAAGGGCCGACTCGGTGCCGAGGAAGCGCGCACGGCCGCCGCTCACCGGCTGGACGCCTACGCGAACTGGCTGTACCGCTCGGTGAAGAACGACCGCGACGGCCGCGGCCCGGCCGCCCACCTGGATGCCGCGGAGAGTCTCGGTCACCTGCTCGAACTGCTCTTCGCCCTCGACCGTCGGCCTCGCCCGTACAACAAGTACCTCGCATGGGAGTTGGAGAGGTTTTCCCTGCCGGGCTGGGACACCGGCATCCTGCTCGACACGATCGAGAAGATCCAGCGAACCGGTGACGTGTCCCTTCAACGACGGCTCTTCGCCCAGGTCGAGAAGACGGCCAGGGCAGCCGGCCACGCGGCGACGCTGGATGCCTGGGGCGAGGACCTGGCGCTGATGCGCCCACCGGCCAGGCGGGTTAGTGCCTCGTAGGGCGTCGGCGCAGCGCGGCATCCGGCAGGGCCCATAGCCTGGTCGGGCCGTTCGCCCGGGGTGGCCCGGAAAACCTGTGGCACCGACCCGGCCGGGGCGGGACCGTAGTGCCATGCTGATTACCCAATGTCAACAAGCCGATGTCGCGCTGCTCGAGGAGCATCTGCCGTCGCCGAGCCGGACTTCGTTCCACGCACAGCGCTTCGCCCGACAGGGAGTCGGCACCAGCACCTACCTGGTGGCCTGGCTGGCGGATCGCCCGGTCGCGAACGCCGAGATCCGCTGGAACGGGTGCGCCGCCACCGAGGTACGACAGGCCGTGCCCAACTGCCCCGAGATCAACGGACTTTCCGTCACCGAACCGCTGCGCGGCGGCGGCATCGGCACCGCGCTGATCCGCCATGCCGAGCGGCTGGCCGTCGAACGCGGCGTGCAGCGGATCGGCCTCGGAGTCGACGACGATGGAAACCCGCGGGCCGCAGCGCTCTACGCCCGGCTCGGGTACCGGCCCGTGGTCCGCTATCTCGACCGCTGGTCCTACACCGCCCACGACGGTGAAGTCCACGACGTCGAAGACCCTTGCGTCTTTCTGGCGAAGGAGCTCACCTCCGCTCCGACGCCAGACCTTGGCGTACGTGTGCAGTGATGCGGGTGGCGCCGCGGGCGCGCGGTATGGCGGAGGCTGGCGCGATGTCAGGGTGCGGCTGTCGTGACAACCGTCACGACCAGCCCGTGATCATCTGCGCTGGTGCGGGGTCCTGCCCGATCGGGATGATGGGCTGCGTGAACGGGGCGAGGTCGCCCAAGGCTGTTCGGACGGGGGTCCGGCGATGTCGCCGCACGAGATCGGGTTGTACGCGAGCGCCGCTGTGGTGGTCAGTGTGGGACTGCGGACGCTGGTACTGGTCAGCCCCACGGACGGCTCCGGGGCCGGCGGTTCCGCGGGGAACGGTGGCTCGCCGGGCGAGGTGCTCGCCGTCGTCCGCGCCGCCCTGGCGCGGCGGCCCTGGGCCACCCTCACGCTGTTCGCGGTGATGGCGGTGATGGCCGTGGTCCAGTACGCGCTGCCCGCCGTGGTCGACGACTTGATCCGCCAGCCGGGTGCGCTGACCGACGGGCAGTGGTGGCGGGCTGGAACCGCACTACTGGTGCAGTCCTCGGGAATCACGCAGATCGCGTGCAACCTGCCGGCCCTGCTCGTGGTCGGCGCCGTAGCCGAGTCGGTCTTCGGGCGCTGGCGGACCCTGGCCGTGTTCCTCATCAGCGGTGTCCTCGCCCACGTGGTCAGCCTGGCCGGCTGGTCACCGCGAGGAGGCGGCGACTCGGTGGCCATCTGCGGCCTGGCGGGCGCCCTGGCCGTCACCTGCCTGCTGCGCGGGAAGGCCCTGGGCCTGATGTTCAAGGGCAGCTGGTTCGTGCTGCTCGTCCCCGCAGCCGGTCTGTTCCTGTGCGTGCTGCACAACAACCACGGCGTCGGACTGTTGGCGGGCTGCCTGCTCGGCCTGGTCCTCGCCGTCCGTACGAGGACCAGGCTTGCGCAGCCCGGCGCGGCGTGACCTGAAGCCACTGGGGCGCGGGTCGGCGGTTTCGCGCAACCCCGGCCGTGCCCTCCCAACTCCCAAGCGGGTGAACCTATCTGAGTGCGGTGCAGTCGACGCCGCGCTCGCCGCAGATGCCGACCATAGCGCCAGGCCGGCCAGGTAACCGGGCCTCACCAGGTGGGCCTCGCGTTCGGGACCACCCGGTCCGCCACCGGGAATCCCGTCCCGCAGTCGGCGCAGGAGGCATGCCCGAACAGATACGACAGCCTTCGGGTGACCACCGGCAGACGTGCTCGATCCGGTCGGCAGTATTGCTCACAGTTGATCGATATCGCTATAAAGAGCTCAGCTTCGAGCAGGCGCTGGCGGCATTGTGCGCACAGGAGGGTCCGTCATGAACCACGTCGAGCGGTTCGATCCGGCCGCTGCCGGCATCGCGGTGCCGGGCACGGCCGACGAAGGGGCGGGAAGCTCGGTGCTCGCCGCCGACCTCGGCCGGAAGCGGTTACCGGTCCGACGCCAACTCGCCGAACATCCGGGCCTCCAGGGCGCCTTCGGCCACGACGTCCGGGCCGGCTGCCAGGGCGCGGCGCTGCCCGCCCGGGACCTGCTGAACGGGGAGGCCCGAGCGTGATCCTCACCGTCACGCTCAATGCCGCGCTCGACGTCACCCACCGCCTGGACCGGCTGCGCCGGTACGGCAGCAACCGGGTCCGCGACGTGGCGGAACGGGCCGGAGGTAAGGGCGTCAACGTCTCCCGGGTCCTGCACGCGCTCGGACAGCCCACCGTCGTGACCGGCCTGGCCGGCGGCCTCACCGGCGCCGCACTGCGCCGCGACCTCGTGGAAGCCGGACTGGCCGATCAGCTGCTGCCGATCGAGGGGGAGAGCCGCCGCACGGTTGCCGTGGTCGAGGAGCAGGCGGGCGACACCACGATCCTGCTGGAGCCCGGGCCGGTGGTCCGGCCCGGGGAATGGGCGCGCTTCCTGGGCCGCCTCGACGCGCTGCTGCCCGGCGCGGCGGCGGTGGTGTTCTCCGGCAGTCTGCCGCGCGGCGTGCCCGAGGACGCGTACGCCGTCCTGGTGCGCCGCGCGCACGCCCACGACGTGCCCGCGGTGGTGGACGCCGACGGCGCTGCCCTGCGCGCCGCGCTGCCCGCCGGCCCGGCGCTGGTCAAGCCGAACGCGGGAGAGCTGGCCGCCGCCACCGGCCTTGCCGATCCGGTCGCCGCCGCCCGTTCCCTGCGCGCCGCCGGCGCCGGAGCGGTGGTCGCCTCGCTCGGCCCCGATGGCCTCATCGCCCTTACACCGCACGGAGGTTGGCGAGCCCGATCGCCCGAGCGGCTGGCTGGCAATCCGACCGGCGCCGGGGACGCCGCGGTGGCCGCCCTCACCCTCGGGCTGGTCGCCGGTGCTCCCTGGCCGGACCTGCTGGCCGAGGCGGTGGCGCTCTCCGCGGCCGCCGTCGCTGCGCCGCTGGCCGGCGAGTTCGACCCCGCCGTCCACCGACGCCTGCGATCGCTGGTGGACGTCCGACCCCTTCGTACCTGAGGAGTTCCCGTGCCCCTGACCGGTACCGGCGCCATCGTCACCCCCGCTGTGAGCGCCGCGCGCGGGGTCGGCGCGTTCAACGTCATCCAGCTCGAACACGCCCAGGCCATCGTGGCCGGTGCCGAGGCAGCCGGATCGCCGGTGGTGCTGCAGCTGAGCGAGAACGCCGTCCGCTACCACGGTGCGCTCGCCCCCGTCGGCTCCGCGGTGCTGGCCGTCGCCCGCGCCGCCGAAGTGCCGGTGGCCGTCCATCTCGACCATGCGACCCGCCCGGAACTCGCCTACGAGGCTGTGGAGTTGGGATTCTCCTCGGTCATGTTCGACGCCTCCGCGCTGGACTACGAGGAGAACGTGCGCACCACCGCCGAGGTGGTCGCGCACTGCCACGCCGCTGGTGCCTGGGTGGAGGCCGAACTCGGGAAGGTCGGCGGCAAGGACGGTGTGCACGCGCCGGGCGTCCGGACCGACCCGGGCGAGGCCGCGGCCTTCGTCACCGCCACCGGAGTCGACGCGCTCGCCGTGGCCGTCGGCACCTCGCACGCCATGCTCACCCGCGACGCCGCGCTCGACTTCGAGCTCATCGCCGCGCTGCGCAAGGCCGTTCCGGTGCCGCTGGTGCTGCACGGCTCGTCCGGAGTGGGCGATGAGCACCTGAGCCGCGCCATCGAGCACGGCATGACCAAAGTCAACATCGCCACCCACCTGAACAAGGTCTTCACCACCGCGGTCCGCCGGGCTCTCGCCGAGAACGCGGAACTGGTCGACACCCGCCGGTACCTCGGGGCCGGACGAACGGCCGTGGCGGGCGAGGTCACCCGGCTTCTCGGCGTACTGAAGGCGGTGCCTTCCACGGCCTGAGCCCGGTCGGAACCTCAGTGCATCGGACGCGCCACAGGCCCGGCGGCGCGGCGCTGACACGCCGGTCGGCCGATCATCCTGTCGCGTTGCGGTACTTGCGCACCGACAGCCAGGAGAACAGCCCCAGGATCAGCAGCGACCAGAGCGTGGACGCCGTGACCGGATGCTGCATCGGCCAGGCGGGCGCGCCGTCCGCCCCCGGATTGCCGAACAGGTTCCGGCAGGCCTGGACGGTCGCGCTGAACGGGTTCCAGTAGGCGATCGCCTGCAGCCAGCCCGGCATGGTGTTCACCGGCACGAAGGCGTTGGAGAGGAAGGTGAGCGGGAAGAGCCAGATCAGGCCCGCCGAGGTGGCGGCCTCCGGGCTGCGCACCGACAGGCCGATCAGCGCCCCGATCCAGGAGAAGGCGTAGCCGAGCAGGAGCAGCAGCAGGAAGGCACCCAGCGCCGCGAGCACCCCGTGGTGCGCCCTCCATCCCACCAGCAGCGCCACGATCGCCAGCACCAGCAGGATGAAGGCGCTCTGCACCAGGTCGGCCAGGGTCCGCCCGGCGAGCACCGCCGAGCGCGCCATGGGCAGGGAGCGGAAGCGGTCCACCAGGCCCTTGGTCATGTCCTCCGCGATGCCGGCGGAGGCACCCGCCACCGCGAAGGTGACCGTCTGGGCGAAGATCCCCGCCATCAGGAACTCCCGGTAGCCCCCGCCCGGTACCTTGATCGCGCCGCCCATCACGTACGAGAAGAGCAGCACGAACATCACCGGCTGCAGCAGCCCGAAGACCACGATCTCGGGAATCCGGGTCATCCGGCGCAGGTTGCGCTTCGCGACCACCCAGGAGTCGCGCGCCATCTGGACGAGTCCGCCCCGCGGCTGCGGAATCCCGGGTCCCCCCGCCAGGTCGGTGACGACCGTCATGGTCATGCGTCCTTTCCGGGGCCGGTCTCCTCGGCCGCGTGGCCGGTCAGGAAGAGGAAGACGTCGTCGAGGGTGGGCCTGCCCAGGCCGATGTCGTCGATGAGGATGTCCCGTCCGTCCAACTCGCGGATGACGTCGGCGAGCACCCGGGCGCCCCCGCGCACCGGCACGGTGATCCGCCGGGTGTGCTGCTCCACACTGAGCCGGCCCGTCCCGTACGGGGTGAGCGCCGCGACGGCCGCACCGATCAGCTCGCGCTCGTGGACCACCACTTCCACCCGCTCGCCGCCGATCCTGGCCTTGAGGTCGTCGGCACAGCCGCGTGCGATCACCCGGCCGTGGTCGACCACGGCGATGTCGTGCGCCAGCCGGTCGGCCTCCTCGAGGTACTGGGTGGTGAGCAGCAGGGTGGTGCCCTCGGTCACCAGCGTCTCGATGACCTTCCAGAGCGCCAGCCGGTTGCGCGGGTCCAGGCCGGTGGTGGGTTCGTCGAGGAACATCACCGGGGGCCGCACCACCAGCGCGGCCGCCAGGTCGAGCCGGCGGCGCATACCGCCGGAGTAGGTCTTGGCCAGCCGGTCGGCCGCCTCGGCGAGGTCGAACGACTCCAGCAGCTCCCGGGCGCGCGCCTTGGCGTCCCTGGTCCGCATCTGGTAGAGCTCGCCGACCATCTGGAGGTTCTCCCGGCCGGTGAGGTACTCGTCGACCGCCGCGTACTGGCCGCAGAGGCCCATCAGGCTGCGGACCCGGCCGGGGTGTCTGAGCACGTCCACCCCCGCCACCTGGGCGCGGCCCGCGTCGGGCCGCAACAGGGTGGTGAGCACCCGCACCGCGGTGCTCTTGCCGGCGCCGTTGGGGCCGAGCAGACCCAGCACCGTCCCCTCCGGCACGTCCAGGTCGACCCCGTCCAGGGCCCGTACGTCGCCGAAGGTCTTCACCAGGCCCTCGGCTCGGATGGCTGCCCTCATGTGCCTCTTCCTCCTCCCGGTGAACCACCTGACGGTTAGGGCCGCTCCCAGCACCTGGCAGGACCTCTCATTGTGCTTTCCGGCGGGGGAACGACCCGGTAGCCCACGCGTCCCGTCGACCACCCCGGCCGACGACCGGCGGTCCGCTGCCGCCGGGCACCCGGGAGGCTGAAGCACCCCGTCCTCGCCCCGTCCGGATGCGAGCCACCCGGGTGTGATGAAAGGTTGGAGGAGGACTGGTCCCCGCCCCGGCCGGGCCACGGGTCCTCGACGGCCCGGCGCACCGGCCGAGGGCGACCGAGGACCCGCACAGAGCCGCGGCGCCGGCGCGGCGCCCGGCCGGAGGTCACCCCGTCCTTCGCACCACGTCAACACCGGATGCGTTCCCTGCCGAATCGAGGCGGTACCAGTGGATCTCAGGATGTCGGTCGAAGACCGGGAGAAGTTCCTCGCCGGCCTGCACGTGGGGATCCTGGGAGTGGACGATCCGCGCAACGGCGGTGGGCCGTTGCTGGTACCGCTCTGGTACTCCTACCGGCCCGGTGGGCTGGTGACGATCCAGACCGGGCGGGAAACGCAGAAGGCGCGGCTCATCCGCGGCGCGGGCCGGTTCAGCCTCTGCGCGCAGGACGAGACGGCACCCTACCGCTACGTCAGTGTGGAGGGGCCGGTGGTGGCCGTCGAGGACCCGCTGCCGCCGGCCGAACGCGAGGAACTGGCCCGCCGGTACCTGGACCCGGACACGGCGGAGGCGTACCTGGCGGCCAATCAAGGGCAACTGGCCGACGACGTCCTCATCCGCATGAGGCCCCGGAGATGGCGGACCGCCGACTTCGCCGCCTTCGCCGAGGAGTTCGAACAGTAGCTTCCCGTGCCACGTGGTCCATGCGCGGCAGAGAGCGTGATCTTCCGATGGACACTCAGACATTGACGCATCAGGCGGCGGCCGAGCAGACCGGGACGGGGTGCTATCCACGCGATCGCTGTCTACACGAGCTGTTCGATGCCGGGGCGGCGCACCGCCCGCAGGACACCGCCTCCGTGCAGCACGGTCGCAGCATCAGCTACGGCGAACTCAGGATCCGCTCCGACACGCTGGCCGCCCGGCTGCACGACTCCGGTGTGCGGCACGGTGACAAGGTCGGCGTGTGCGGAAGCCGGTCGCCGGAAGCACTGGTCGCCTTCCTGGGCATCCTCAAGACCGGCGCGGCGTACGTTCCGCTCGACGACACCTCACCGCCCGCGCGCCTGCAGGCGATGGCCGAGGACGCCGGCGTGCACACCGTCGTCACGCTGCCCGGCAGCACCCGCCGCATCCGGCGCGTGCGCACCCGCATCGACCTGGGCGGCCTCGCGGCGACCGCGCCGGTCGCGGTACCACAGGCCCGGGTACACCCAGTGGACTGCGCCTACGTGATGTTCACCTCCGGCTCGACCGGCCGCCCCAAACCGGTGGCGATCCCGCACCGCGGCGTCGTCCGGCTGGCCGCCTCCGACCTGGTCGGGCAGCGGCCGCGGCCCGGTGAGCGGGTGCTGCACGCCTACGGCCTCTCCTCGGACGCCTCCTCGATCGAGATCTGGCCCGCGCTGCTGGCCGGCGCCTGCATCGTGATCGCCGAGCAGGAGGAACTGCTGTCACCGGCCGCGCTGGAGTCACTGCTGCTCTCCGAGCGGGTCGGCATCGCCTACCTCACCACCGGGGTGTTCCACCACATCGCGCGCACCAGGCCGTCGGCACTGCGGTCGCTGAGGTTCGTCTCCGCCGGCGGTGAGGCGATGGACGCGGAGCTGGCCCGCGCGATACTGGAGGCCTGTCCGGACACCACCGTGGTCAACTTCTACGGTCCGACCGAGAACAGCGTGGTCTCGACCGCACACCTGGTGCACGACCTGGCTCCCGAGGTGACGGCCGTGCCGATCGGCCACCCGTTGGAGAACTCCACCTGCCGCGTGCTGCGCGCGGACGGCACGCCCGCAGGCGTGGGCGAGGAGGGTGAACTCCTCGTCGGCGGAGACGGGCTCGCACTCGGGTACCTCGGCGACCCCGAGCTGACCGCCGAGCGCTTCGTCGACGACCTCGTCGAGCCCGGCGCGCGGCTCTACCGGACCGGTGACCGGGTGGTCCGGCGCGCGGACGGCGTACTGGAGTACCGGGCCCGGATGGACCGGCAGATCAAACTGCGCGGGCACCGCATCGAGCCGGACGAGGTGGAGACGCGGCTGCGGGCGGACGACGCGGTGGGCGAGGCCGTCGTCGAACGGGACGGCGACGCCCTGATCGGATACGTGACGCCGGCCCGCCCCGGCCAGGCGCTGCCCCTGGACCGCATCCGCGGCTCCCTCGCAGGCTGGCTGCCCGCAGCCGCGGTGCCCGCGCGGCTGGTCGAGGTCGCGCGGTTCCCGGTGACCGCGGGGGGCAAGGTCGACCGCCACCGGCTGCGCAGGCTGGCGGCGACCGGGCCGACCGCCACCCCGGTCGCGGTGGACGGCCCCGGTCCCGGTCCGCAGGACACCCTGGCGAGGGTCTGGCAGCTGGTGCTGGGCGTGCACCCGGCACCGGGAGACGGCTTCTTCGACATCGGCGGTGACTCCCTGCTGGCAGCCGAGGTCGTCACCCGTACGCTGACCGCCTTCGACCTCGACGCCAGGTACGGCCGCACCCTGGTCCACAGCCTGCTGCGCCACCCCACGCTGGAGGAGTTCACCGCCGCCGTCGCCACCGTCAAGGACCGGCACGGCGGCGAGGGAGCCGACACGCGCCCGGTGGACTTCCGAGCCGAAGCGCGGCTGGGCTTCACCCTGCCGCCGCAGCGCGGACCGGACCCGGACTGGCGGCACCCCGGGGAGGTGCTGCTCACCGGCGCCTCCGGATTCGTCGGCGCCTTCCTGCTGCTCGGGCTGCTGCGCCGAACCGACGCCCGGGTGCACTGCCCGGTGCGCAGCCGGGACCGCGCCCACGCCCGGCAGAAGGTGACGCGGAACCTGGCCCGCTTCGGCCTGGCCACCGCCGAAACCGCCGATCGCACCGTGTGCTTCCCCGCCGACCTCGCCGAGCCCGGCCTCGGTCTGGAACCAAGCCATGCCGAGGAACTCGCCGACACCCTCGACCTGGTGGTCCACGCGGCCGCGCAGGTCAACTTCCTCTATCCGTACGATGCGCTGCGCCGCGCCAACGTGGAGGGCACCAGGGAGCTGGTACGGCTGGCGGCCGGACGCCGGGTGCCGGTGCACTTCCTCTCCACCATCGCGGTGCTGGCCGGCTTCGGGACCGCCGGCGTGCGGCACGTCGACGAGGACCTGCCGCTCGACCACGCCGACTGCCTCACCATGGGCTACGCCGAGAGCAAGTGGGTCGCCGAAGAGGTGCTGCGCGCCGCCGCGGGCCAGGGCCTGCCGGCGGCGGTCTACCGGCCGTACGAGATCACCGGGGAGCGGCGGACCGGCGCCTGCAACACCGACACCGCGATCTGCTCGCTGTTCAAGACGATCAGCGAGACGGGGCTGGCCCCCGACATCCCGCTGCCGCTGGACTTCGTCCCGGTGGACTACCTGGCCGACGCCCTGGTGCACATCGCCACCACGCACCGCACCACGCGCCGGACCTACCACCTGACCAATCCCCGCCCGGCGAGCCTGTGCGACATGCTCGACCGGATGGACGCCGCGGGCCACCGGATCCGCCGGCTCCCCTACGAGGAGTGGGTGGGCGAACTCGTCCGCCATGTCGCACAGCACCCCACGAGCCCCACGGCCCCGTTCGTCTCGCTGTGCGTGGACCGCTGCAGGCAGGCCGACATGTCCGTCAAGGAGATGTACTTCGAAGGCACCTTCCCGACCGTGGGGCGGGCCAACGTCGAACGTGACCTGGCCGCTTCGGGCCTGCGCTGTCCTCCGGTCGACGCGGAACTGCTGGACCGCTACCTGGAGTACTTCTACGCCACCGGCTACATCGAGCGCCCGTAGCCGGAGCAGCCGGGAAGGGGAGCGCGCATGACCGCACAGTCACCCGGTGCGCGGGGAAGCGGACCCGAGCCGGACGTCCTGGACTTCCCGCTCCCGCCGCCGGGCACCATGGGGCCGCCCGCGGAGGCCGCGCGGCTGCGCGAGAACTGCCCACTGGCGAGGGTCAGGATGCCGATGGACGCGACCGCCTGGTACGCCACCCGGTACGAGGACGTCCGGATGCTGCTCGCGGACCCCCGGCTGATCAGGCCGACCATCAACGACTGGCCGTCGCGCCCCGGGCAGCCCGCGGACGACGGGCCGCGCCTGGTCACGATCGCCGAACTCGACGGCCCCCGGCACGCGGCCCTGCGCCGGGCCCTGGCCCACCCGTTCAGCTCCCGGGCCGTGCGGGACCACCTGCCGCGCATCCGCCGGCTCGCCGAACGACTCCTGCGGGAATTCCATGAGGACGGCCCACCCGGCGATCTGGTCGCCGGCTTCACCGACCCCTTCCCCCTGCTGGTGCTGTGCGACCTGGTGGGTATCCCCTTCGAGGACCGGGACTGGTTCCTGCCGGTGCTGGAAGCGGCCCTCGGCGGGATGGTGACCTCGCAGGAGGGGCGCCGGGTCACCGATCTGCTGCGCGGGTACGTGGGCGAACTGATCGCCCGCAAGCGGAACCGGCCCGGCGACGACGTCCTGACGCAGCTGGTCCGCCAGTGCGACGACGGAGCGCTGACCCACGACGACGTGATGGCGTTCGGGCTGTCCATGCTCACCGTCGGCTTCGGCATCAGCAGCTTCTTCCTGGCCGACTCGGTGCACACCCTGCTGGAGCGGCCGGACCTGTGGGCCCACCTGCGCGACGACCGGGAGTCGATGCCCGGCGCGGTGGAGGAGTTCCTGCGCTACATGCCGGTGATGAACGGCACCGTGGTCCTCCTGGCGACCGAGGACATCGAGTTGCACGGGCGGACGATCGGCAAGGGCGACGCAGTCATCCCCGTGCCGGCCTCCGCCAACCGGGACGAGCGGGTCTTCGCCGACGCCGACCGGCTCGACCTGAGCCGGACCGGCGCGATCACGGGCCACGGGGGCCATCTCGCCTTCGGCCGGGGGACCCACAACTGCCTGGGCGCCCATCTGGCACGCGCCGAACTGACCGTCGGTCTGGAGGCGTTGCTCGACTTCTTCCCGCGACTGCACCTGGCCGAAGGACGGGAACCCACCTGGGACGACGAATCCGTGACCAAGTCACCGCTGACCCTCCCGGTCAGCTGGTGAGGCCGACCCGGCCACCTCGCACCCGACCAGGGGAGCCAGCCAGTGAGCAGCACACCGCCGGAACCCGCCATCGAGTGGCCCGTCATCGACCTGCCCCTCCCGCCGCCGGGCACCATGGGGCCGCCCGAGCAGTACGGCTGGCTGCGCCGCCAGTGCCCGCTGGCGCAGGTCCGGCTGCCGGCCGGCGCCACCGCCTGGTACGCCACCCGCTACGAGGACGTCCGGGACCTGATCGCGGACCCCCGGCTGATCAGGCCGACCATCAACGACTGGCCGCCCCGGCACGACCGGGCCGCCGACGACGAGCCGGGCCTGATCACGATGATGGAACTGGACGGCCCCCGGCACGCGGCCCTGCGCCGGGCCCTGGCCGAGCCGTTCAGCGTCCGGTCCATCCGGCGCCGGCTGCCGCGGCTGCGCCGGTCGGCCGACCGGCTGCTGGACGAGTTCGTGGCCGGCGGGCAGCCCGGTGACCTGGTCGGCGGCTTCCTGGAGCCCTTTCCGCTGCTGGCCATGTGTGAGCTGGTGGGCATCCCCTACGAGGACCGCGAGTACTTCCTGCCCAGGGCGGACGCCGCCCTCGGGGCGATTCTCACCCTGGACGAGGGCCGCCAGGTCACCGCCCAACTGCGCGATTACATCGCGTCGTTGCTCGATCGCAAGCGGCGCGAGCGGGCCGACGACATCCTCACCGAGCTGGTCCACGCGTGCGGGCGCGGCAGCCTGGACGGGGAGAGCGTGGTGAACTTCGGACTCTCGATGCTGGTCGCCGGCTACCGGACGAGCACCATGTTCCTGGGGGACGCCGTGGTGGCGCTGCTGACCGTGCCCGGCCAGTACGCCCGACTGCGTGACGACCGCGGCGTGATGCCCGGCGCGGTGGAGGAACTCCTGCGGTTCATACCGGTGATGAACGGTGTCGTGGTCCTCCAGGCCGTCGAGGACATCGAGTTGCACGGGAGGAGGATCCGCGCGGGCGACGCCGTACTGCCCGTCCTCGCCTCCGCCAACCGGGACGAGCGGGTGTTCGCCGACGCCGACCGGCTCGACCTGTGCCGAGCGGACAACCCGCACCTCACCTTCGGCCGGGGCGCGCACAACTGCATCGGCGCGCACCTGGCCCGGGCCCAGCTGACCGTGGGACTCCAGGCGCTGCTGGACCGCTTCCCGGACCTGCGCGTGCCCGACGGCCACCACCCCACCTGGGACGACGAATCCCCGAGCAAGTCACCGCTCACCCTCCCGGTCAGCTGGTGCGCCACCGACGCCGCGTAGGAGGCAGCCCTGCAACACGGGCTGGTACGGCCGGAATCCGGCAGATCGACGCGACGTGTTGGTGGTCCTCGAGGGACCGGCCCTTCCGCCGGGCCCCGGCGCCGTGGCCGCACCCGAGTGGGCCGGTGCCGACGGTGATAAATATGCACAGATATCTGATCTCAGCGGGTTCGCCCGGTAGATTCCGCAGCTCGGAGCGACTGCCGACACGGTGCGGTCCCGGTGGGAGCAGGTGCAGGATGCGCAATCAATCCTTGAGCAGGGCCGGTACGGTCATGGGGACGGAGCTCGCCCGGGTGCTCCGCTCCGGCCCCTTCGACCTAGCGCTGCGGACGGCGATCCGCGAGCAGGGCCTGAGCCTGGAGGCCATCCAGCGGCGGTTGGCCCGCCGCGGGATCCAGGTGAGCGTGTCCAGCCTCAGTTACTGGCAGCGCGGCCGGAGCAGACCCGAGCGGGCTGCCTCGCTGGACGCCGTACGCGCGTTGGAGGAGGTCCTGGAGCTGGAGCGCCACTCGTTGATCGTGCTGCTCGGCCCGCGCCGGCCGCGCGGCCGGTGGATCGACCATATCCCGGGCTCGCTGGACCACCGCCGGACCTTCGGCGATCAGGCCGTCGAGCGGGTCCTCGCCGACCTCGACCCGCGGGCCAACACGCGGGTGGAGACTCTCCACACGCGCATCGACGTACACATCGGACCCGAGCGCGAGGAGCGCCGGGTCGACGTCCTGCAGATCGTGCGAGCGCTCGACCGGGGCGCGGACCGGCTGGTCCTGGTCACCCGGGCCGGGCCGGAGACGTCGGCCGACGCCGATCTGTTCGGGCTGGTCGGCTGCCGACTCGGCCGGCGCCGCATCGACCGCGAACACGGCGTCACTGCCGCCGAGTTGCTCTTCGACCTCCCGATACCGCCGGGCGGCAGCACGATCGTCGAGTACAGCTATGCGTACCCGTCCTCGCACGTCGCCACGGAGTACGAACGGAAGGTGGGCGTCCCCGGCCGAAACCTGGCGCTGCGGGTGAACTTCGACGCCGGCATGCTGCCGGCCGGCTGCACCGCGGCCTGGCGGCCGCACCACGACACGCCGGCCCGGACGCTCCAGGAGGTGCGGATCTCCTCCACGGGTCAGGCGTGCCTGGTCGTCCCCGACGTCGCCCCCGGGGTGCACGGGCTGTACTGGGAATGGGACGGCACCTCCGCGGATCGGCTGGTCAGACCGAACCTGCCGATGAGTGCAGGGAGCTGAGCTCGACGATCGCTGCCGCCACCTCATCGGCCAGGCCCGTGGCCGTCCCCGGGGGTGGTGGGCCGCCCGTCTCGGCCAGCCGCTCGATCCGACGGCACCGGGCCGCCAGCGAGCGGGCGCCGATGGTAGCTGCAGCCCCTGCCAACCGGTGCGCCGCGGCACCCAGGGCGGGCAGGTCCGCTGCCCGGACGGCGGAGGCCACCGCCTGCGCGAGTCCGGGGGCGGTGATGCCGAACGCCTCTGCCGCGGCTGGAAAGGCCCCGCACTCCGCCAGATCGGCCACCACCTCGCTGTCCCATTCGATCCGCCCGGCCGGTGGCGGATCCAGGAACGGCGCACCGCCGGCCGTCGCAGCGGTGACCGGTGTCCGGTCGCCGCGCTCCGAGGCGCCGGTGCCTCGGAGCGCAGCGACCAGCGCTGGCCAGTCGACCGGCTTGCCCACCACCGCCTGGATGCCGGCCTCCCGGCAGGCCTTGAGCACCGCCGGTTCGCGTTCCCCGGTCACGGCGACCACGGGCGGTGAGGCGTGGTGCCGCCCGGCGCGGATCGCCCGGGCGGCGGCGAGCCCGTCCAGCCCCGGCATCCGCAGGTCCATCAGCACCAGGCCGTACTCGGCCCTCCGGGTGGCGGCCACCGCCTGCTCGCCGTCCGGTACGAGGTCCACGGTGAAGCCGGCACCCTCCAGCACGTCCCGGGCCACCTGTCGGCAGACCTCGTCGTCATCGGCGACCAGGACGGCCCTGCCCACCGCATCCAGGAAGGGCGGCAACCCGGCCTCGCCAGGCCCGGGGGCCGGCGCCAGCCCGAGCGTGAACCAGAAGCGGCTGCCCCGCCCGGGCGTGCTCTCCACGCCCATGCGCCCGCCCATGGCGGCGACCAACTCCCTGCTGATGGCCAGCCCCAGTCCCGCGCCCTCCACCGCCTGGCCCGATCCGGCGCACCGCGTGTAGTGGTCGAAGATCCGCTCCTGCTGGTCCGGCGTCAGCCCGTCCCCGGTGTCGCGGACCCCGAACCGCACCACGTACCCACCCGGCCCGGCCGCGTCGGCGACCAGATCGACCAGCACGTCCACCCGCCCGAGCGGAGCGTACTTCACGGCGTTGCCCACCAGGTTGACCAGCACCTGCCTGATCCGCCCGGAATCGCCGGCCAGCCGGTCCGGGACCTCGGGCGCAATCTTCGCGTCCAGCCGGAGCCCCTGCTCCGCCGCCTGCGGTGCCATCAGGTCGAGCACCTCGGCGCACAACCACCGGGGATCGAAGGAGATATGACGAAGCATCAGCCTGCCCGCCTCGATCCTGGACAGGTCCAGCAGGTCGTCCACGATGGTGAGCAGGGCCGCGGCCGAGCTCCGGGTGGCGGCGGTATAGCGGCGTTGGAGCTCGTCCAGTCCGGTGGCCTCCAGCAGCCCCGTCATGCCGACGATGCCGTTCATCGGGGTCCTGATCTCGTGGCTCACCTCCGCCAGGAGGGTGGACTTCCGCTCGGAGAGCAGCAGTGCCTCGTCCCGGGCCGCCTGCAGGGCGTCCTCGGCCCGGCTGCGCGCCCAGGCCAGCCTGACCTGGGCGGCCAGGCCGATCAGCAGGACCGTGCCGAGCAGCAGGACCGCGCCGACCACGGCTGAGCGCAGCGCGAGCAGCGGGGCGAGGGCCTGGCTCTCGGGCACCGTCGCGGTCGCGATCCAGCCGAAGCCGGGCACCGGCCGGGTCGCGGTCAGGACCCGGCCGTGACCGTCCGAGGACCGGGCGGACGGCCGGTCGGACGCCGACGACGCGACGGGCGCGCCCGTCTGGTCGGTGATCACCAGGCCGATGCCCTGTGCCGCGGCGATCTGGTCGGTGAAGGTCTGCAGCGCGTCCAGACGATATGCGGCGGCGAGCACGCCGCCGGGCCGGCCCGTCCGGTCGCGCACGGGTGCGGCGATCACCACCGCCCGCCCGGTGCCCTGCACCGCCGGCGCGTATCCTGCGGACAGATAGGTGCGCGGACTCGCCACCTCGGCCCGGAACCAGTCGGTCGCGGTCGGATCGCGCAGGTAGCCCAGGTCCGCCGAGTCGGCCAGCGGAAGACCGTCGCGGTCGCACAGCAGCACTTCGGCCACCCCCGGCTGGGAACTGCGCAGCTGCGTGACCTCCTGCATCGGCGACTCGCCCTCGGCGATGTGCCTCGGGTCGGACAGGTACGCGGCCAGTGCCGGGTCGTTCGCCGAAGCGGTGACCAGATCGCCGAGTGCTGACAACCGGTCAGCGGTGGCCACGGCGCTGGTGGTCGCGGTGGTGGTGAGCCCCGTGCTGACCTGGTGCCGTACCGCGTCCTGTGCCGACGACAGGCAGAACTGGGCCAGCGTCAGCAGGGGCAGCAGCCCGAACGCCACGTACAGCGCCGCCAGGCTCAGCACCGGCCGCCGGGGGCCCAGCAGCATGGCCAGGCGACCGGTTCGTCTCTCCATCCGCACCTCTCGCCAACCGGCCGGGACGCGCCCCATCCGGTGTCGCAGCATTATGGTGGGCCGATGCGGAGCGGGCCAGGGCCGGCGGACATGGACCTGCCAGCCGCTGACCGGCCGAGGTCGGGCATGCGTGGTGCAGATGTTCAGCAGGAGCGGGGCGGACTTGATCGCGACTCTTATCGTCGAGGACGATCCGGTGGCTTCTGCTGCCCTGACCCGCTTCGTCGCGCATGTGCCCGGCTTCACCGTGGTGGGCGTCGCCGCCTCGGTGACGGCTGCCCGGGCGGTGGCCGCGCAGCGCCGACCGCAGCTGGCCCTGATCGACATCAGTCTTCCGGACGGCAACGGTCTCGAACTCGCCGCGGAGCTGCGCGGCGGCTGCACCGGCACCGACGTGATCGTGGTGACCAGCAGATCCGACCTGTACGCCGTCCGGGCCGCCATCCGCAGCGGAGCCCTTCACTATCTGGTGAAACCGGTACGGCTGGCGGCGCTGAGCCAGCTGTTGCGCCGGTACCAGGCCCTCCAACGGGATCTGGCCGTGGAGGGGCTGGTCTCGCAGCCGCAGATCGACCGGCTCTTCGGCACCCTGCACGCCCCCGCGGAGCAGTTGCCCAAGGGACTGAGCGAGCCGACCCTGGACGCGGTCCGGGAGACCCTGCGGAGCGGCCCCGACCTGTCGGCCGCCGAACTGGCCGACAGACTCGGCGTCAGCCGGCCCACCGCGGGCCGCTATCTGGAACACCTGGTCCAGAGCGGCGTTGCCGAGGTGGAGCTGCGCTACGGGCAACGGGGCCGGCCGCAACGCCGCTATCGAGCACTGGGCTGAGCGGTGCGGCCGGCCGGAGCAGGTGCCCGGACCATCGGATGACGGCGGCGGCGAGCGTCGCCCGCAGCTGTGGCGTCGGGGCGCCGCCGTCGGTACACGGGTGACAGGGCGGCCTTCGTGGGGGAGAGGACGTCAGCACCGGCCGGGGGCGGGGCGCAGATGCGGGCGGAGGCCGTGCCTCAGCGGCGGCAGGACGGTCAACCCGGTCGGGGCGGGTGGCGGCTCACAGGCAGAGCACGGTCCGACTCTGTGGACACCGAGAGCCGCCGGACCGTCGCGGTACCCGGAACGTCGCACGGAGGGCAGGGCGGCACCGGCTCCAACTCTGCGGATTCGCCTGCTGCGTGGCGGCCGTCACCGTCCGGCCCAGCTGCTTCTGGCGAATCCACAGAATTGTCCGGCACACGGGGCGCTCGACCGCGTCGCCGCAGGTCGGAGGGTGGGTCAGCGGTTGTCGCGTTGCCAGACAACCCGCCGCTTCCGAAGTTCCGTTGACGTCAGTCCCAGCTCAGGGAACGCTCGGTGGCCAGATCCCGGCGGGTTCCCTCCGGATCCCCCCAGCAGCCGGCCGGCTGTGGCGGCCGCCCGCCGAAGCGCCCCTACGACAAGGAGACTTCATGCCCGTCATACCCAACTCGCCAGCACCGAGGGCCCGGAGACCGGTCGTCGCGGCCATCGCGGCCGCGGCCCTGCTGGCCCTGGGCCCGGGGCGTTCGTCTTCCGGACCTGCCGCTGCCCCCGGCACACCAGAGGAACCCCAGCCTCGAGCCACGGTCCGCTTTCCCCACAGGAGACAAGCAATGCTCAAGAAGCTCGCCATCGGTCTGATCGCCGGCACCGGCGTGTTCGCCACCGTCCTCGCCCCCGCTGCCCAGGCGTCCTCCGGCCTGCCCGGCAAGAGCCAGTGGGAGTCCGACGTCAACGCCGTCGCCAAGCCCCTCATGAGCTACGTCCAGCAGCGGCTGGCCGGGAGCAAGCCCGGTGACCACCTGGCGCTGGTCCTCGACATCGACAACACGTCCCTCGCCAGCCACTACGACCCCGGAAAGCCCGTCAAGCCCGTCCTGGCCGTCACCCAGTACGCTCACCAGCACGGTGCGGCGATCCTGTTCGCCACCTACCGCAGCGACAGCTCCCGCCGGTCCACCACCATGGAGCTCCACAACGCCGGGTACACCGTCGACGGCCTGTGCATGAAGACCAAGAGCGGCGCCGGCAAGGCCGACGTCAAGCTCTCGTGCCGCGAGTCCTTCGAGAAGCAGGGCTACACCCTCGTCGCCAACATCGGTAACAACGACACCGACTTCAAGGGCGGCCACTACGAGAAGGGCTTCGAGCTCCCCAACTACGGCGGGGCCCTGAGCTGACGACCCTGCCGCCTGCCACCCCCACCGGCCGGCTGATCGTCAGCGGAATCCGACGGTGACGCGGACACCGTGAAACGGTGAGATCCGCGGAGCCACAAGACCCCCTGACTGTCCGTGGGGCCGTCAGGGGGTCTCTCGCGCGCGGCTCGACCCAGACCGGCCCCGCCCCGGCGGGGCCGGTCGACCACCGGGAGTTCGCCTCCGAAGCGACCTCGATGATCACGGGGTTTCGCCCCTCCTCCCTGGCATCTAGGATCACGCGAGCGTGACCGAAAAGCTGGGGAGGGAAAGTGGGCCAGACGGGCTCGGAGCGATACCGGTCCATCGCTGCCGACACGACGGAGCCGCACCAACGGCGGACGGCGCCCGGTCGTGCGTCTCGACCAGGCAGCACTCGGCATGGGTGATCGGCTGGCGAACGTGGCCGCTTATCTCGCCTGCGGACTCGCCATCACCGGAACCGTGTTGAAAGCCCGGCTCGACCGCCACCGCCGAAAAGATCCCGCGATGCGCTTCGCCTCTGCCTTCGGCCTGAGCATAGGTACGGCGATGGCGGTCACGGCCCCGGCGACGGCAACGGCGGTCCGTCACTTAGGTCCCCTGCCCGACCTGCTCACGCTGATCGGCGACCAGTTGAAGCTGGTCGCGGCGGGCTCGCTGGCGATGATGGCGCACTCCCTGAACGCCCCTGGGCGGGCGCGGACCGGACTACGGCGCCAGAGCGTGCTGCTCGGCGTCACGGTGGTGCTGGAGATCGTCGCCTACCTCTCCGCCGGCGCCACCCGGGTCGGGGACGAGGTGACGGTGCGGGGCACGGGCCGGCTGATCCTGGTCGGGTACATCGTGCTGTTCACCGCTTACGGCATCTGGTGCCTGGGAGTGTTCAGCCTCCTGATCGGCCGCCGTGCGTGGGACGTGCCGCCGGGCCTGCTGCGGCTGGGGTCACTGCTGATGTCGGTGGCATCCGCGGTGGGACTGGCCTGGCTGGCCGACAACGGCCGCGACATGGCGCACGTCCTGACCACCGGTGGCGAGGATGCCGCCGAAAGCCCCTTCTCCGCCCTGGCGGCGCTCGTCTGCGTGACGGTGGGCTTCACCGGTGCGATGGTCTCGTCCTGGGTGGGCGCCCGGCCCGGTGCGGCACCGTCACCTCCCGCCACGCAGAACGACCACGGGCCATCCGACCACAGGCCATCCGACCGGACCGGCAGATGATTCCGAGCCGAGGGCCGGTGGCTATCTGAATCCCATCAGGACCGCCGCCGGAGCTCCCGGGGTTGCACGGGTGCGGCTGATCAAGGGAGTTGAAACAGGCATGGGCGAGGGGAGAAGCAGGCCCCGCCGTGCAGTTCGCCCGTGACACCAGTGGGGCTGCACGAGACCCGAAGAAAGCCCTCAACCGACGACGGATTATGACTGCCTCTCAGGCACCGCGGCCCGGCGGAGCGCGAAGGCCGCCGGGCGCATCGTGGTCGGCTACCGCGGTCCCGCCGTCAGGGACACCACGGCCTCGGCCGTGTGGACCAGGAATGTCAGCGTCTCCTCGACGTAGAGTCGGACGGTCCTCTCGTCGTGCGACTGGTAGCCGATCGAAACGTCCTGGCCGATGTACAGTTCGAAGTCGCCGCCCCGGGTGGACAGCAGAAAGGCACCGCCGATGGCCGGCGCCCAGACGATCTCGCCGTCCAGGAGCCGGGCGATGTGCTTGATGACCGGGTACCCGTAGTCAGAGGTCTCGCTGACGGCGGTGTACGCGTCGGCGCTCAGCGCCAGCGTGTAGGGTTCGCCCACTCCGGCCAGCCGCAGTGCGGTGACCGCCCGGCTGATGGTGTTCGGGTAGTCACGTACCTCAACCGGCAGGCTCAGGGCGGGGTTCGACGAGCTCTCGCGCATTCCGGCGATGCCCGCAGCCGCATATCCTTCGAACACCGTGCGGTCCTCGGCGAAGGCCATCCGGCGGGCGGCGTCCTTCACCGGCTGCCAGTCGGCGTCCTCGGCTCCGCGTGCGACGTCGTCGACCTGCCGGCGATCGACGGTGAACGGAACGCGTAGTTCCACCATCGGCTGGAAGTGGCGGGTGTGGGCGATGATCCCGTCGGCCGGAGGGTCGACCGCCTCCAGGTGTCCGGTGCCCACCCCGGCCAGTCGAAGGCCGCCGGGCGCGGAGACGTCCGCGATCCGGCGGGCGGCCACATGGCGCTCGAAGGTGCGTCGCGCTTCGTTCTCCAGGTCGGCCCAGGCGACCGCGGAGATGGGCGCAAGTTCACGGTGCAGATTGTTCATTGACGATACCTCTTCATATCGCCGATCCCCAGGGACTCGTCGGCGGTCGGCGACCGGACATCGGGTGCCGGGTCCGCCGCCGACTCCGTGCGGCTCGCGCCGGGCGGATCGGGAAGGTCGTCGAGGAAGTCGGTCGTGGGCACGAAGAACAGGGACCCGGTGACCGCGGTGGAGAAGTCCAGGATCCGGTCGTGGGAGGCCGGCGGGTTGCCCAGGAACATGCGCGTCAGCATCGTCTCGGTCACTGCCGGGGTTCGGGCGTACCCGATGAAGTACGTGCCGAACTCTCCCTCTCCCACGCTGCCGAAGGGCATGTTGTCGCGCAGGATCTCGTGCTTCGTCCCGTCGGGATCGACGAGCGTGTTCAGCGCGACGTGTGAGTCGGGCGGCTTGATCTCGTCGCTCAGCTCGATGCCGGACAGTTTCCGACGCCCGATCACCAACTCCTGCGCCTCGGTCGGGAGGGCGTCCCAGCCCGCGAGATCGTGCAGGTACTTCTGCACGATCACATAGCTTCCACCGGCGAACTCCGGGTCCTCGTCGCCGACCAGGACCGCCGTACGGGCGGCCTCCTCCACCGGGTTCTCCGTCCCGTCGACGAAGCCCAGGAGGTCACGCTCGTCGAAGTACCTGAACCCGTGCACCTCGTCGCGCACCGTGACAGCACCGCGGAGCCGGTCCATGAGAAGGGAGGCCAGCGCGAAGCAGAGGTCCATCCGCGCGGCCCGGATGTGGAACAGCAGGTCACCGGGGGTCGACACCGCGAGGTGCCGTGGCCCTGCCAGTTCGCGGAACGGGTGTAGCTCCGCCGGGCGTGGCGCACCGAACAGGCGCTCCCAGACCTGTGACCCGATGCCGGTGACACAGCTCAGCGTCCCGTTCGGCGCCCGGAAGCCGACGGCCCGCTGCAACCCGGAAAGGTCGGGAAACAGCTCCCGTACGACCGGCTCGCCGCCGGGATCGACCGTCACCACCAGAAAGACCGCTGCCGCCGTCAGCGGGGACAGCACCGGCTGTGGAACCGGCTTCCGGGAGACCGCGGCCATGGCCACACCCCTCCCCAGTCGTCACGAGCAGGGTACGGACGGGCGGCCGAAGCGGGCAGCTGTCCGATGGCCGCTCCGCACCGGCCCGAGGGCAGGCGCATCGGCCGCCCGGTGTGAAGGAAACCCGACTGGAAACGCCTTCTCACCATAGGCCGAGCGGTATGGCACCTGCCACCGCTGCACCGTGACCGGCACGGCCGGTTCCGACGGGGGCCGGGCCACGGCAGCGTGACCCGGCTTCCCGGCTCAGGGGGCTGACCGAGGCCAGGGCGGCTTCCGCTTCCGCGGCCTGCCGGTCCCGCAAGTGCTCTCGGCGGCGACGGTCCGCCTCCGGGCCGGCCGCGTCCTGTCGGGAGGCCCGGCCCGTGCCTGACACGCACTGAGCGCGGGTCGGGCAACAGGTCGCCTGCTCCGGGGCGCGGGTGGATGCTGTTGCGGGTGATGCCCACTGACCCGTACCGACCAGTCCACCGACGGAGGTGCCGACCATGTTGCGAATCCCTGTCCTCGCCGCGCTCCTGAGCCTCGCCTGTTGCGGTGCGGCCGCCGGCGTGCCTCAACCGGGAACAGCCGTCGATCAGACGGCTTCCCCCACCCCGGCCGGCTGTCTGACCCCGCCGCCCGTCGCTCCGGGTGAGACCGCGACACAGACGCTGACGTCCGGCGGGCAACAGCGGAGCTACCTCGTCCACGTGCCCGCCAGCTACCGGAACACCGAACTGACACCGCTGATCCTGGCCTTCCACGGTTCCGGTGAGAGCGACACGCAGATCGAGTCGTACAGCGATCTGTCGGCCCTGGACGCCATCGTGCTGTATCCCGAGGGGACCACCGGCACCAACGGCGAGACGTCCTGGGAAGGCGCGCCCTACTCGTCCGGCGCCGACGACGTACGGTTCGTCGAGGACCTGCTCGACCGGACGCAGCAGCAGTTCTGCGTCGACCAGGGTCGGATCTACGCGACCGGGAAGTCGAACGGCGGTGGCTTCACCGCCCTGCTCGCCTGCCAACTGCCGAGCCGGATCGCCGCCTTCGCGCCCGTCGCGGGCGCCTACTACCCGGAGACGACGCAAGGCTGCCCAACGAGCCCGCCCGTGCCGATGCTCGAGTTCCACGGCACCGCTGACCCGGTCATCCACTACGACGGGGGAACCAGCCACGGTGAGCAGTACCCTTCGATCACCCAGTGGTTGGGCACCTGGACCGAGAAGGACCAGTGTCCGGCGGGGAGCCGGCGCAGCATCGGCTCGGACGTGGTCGAGTTCGACTGGACGCCATGCGCCCAGGGCACCGAAGTCACCCACTACCAGGTGATCGGTGGCGGCCACACCTGGCCCGGAGCGGTGGCGCCGAGCGGCCCGGGGCACACGACGCAGACGATCTCGGCGACCGCGGTCATGTGGGACTTCTTCACCCGGCACCCGCTCAACCGGCCGACACGCCCTGGCGGAAGGTGACGAACGGAGCGGAGCCGCAGCCCGCGCGTTCGCCGATCCCGCCCTTCCAGCGGGGGCGGGTCCGGGCCGCGTACGCCCGGTGGGGAACACGCGGGCAAGGAGGGAACCCGGGCCCTGCCCGCGCACCGCATGTTGCGCACAGGGACTGCGGGCCCGGCCGGTGGCAGCTCACGGTTCACCGGAGCAGCGGGATCTCGCCCAGCTCATGGACGCAGCGTGGTCGGGACCGGCGCACGGCCATCTCGAAGAGCGCCCCTGAGCGATTGCCGGTGACCGTTCTGACCCACTGCCAGCCGTGGGCGCGGTAGTAGGCGTGCAGACCCGCGTTGTCGCTCCAGGCGTTGGTGCGGACCAGCTCGGCGCCCGCGCCTGCGGCCCGCCATCGGGCCCAGTCGGTCAGGTGTGCGCCGATGCCCCGGCCGGCGTAGCGGCGGTCGACGATGAAGCGGCTGAAGTAGCGTGCGGGGTCCGCCAGTTCCTGCGGCGTCCAGAGCAGGCGGCTCCCGGTCGGCCGGTCCGTGACGGTGGCCACCGGCTCGCCGTCGGGCTCCAGCAGCGCCACCACGGTGGCGGCCCGCTCGATCCAGACGAGACTGCGGGTGGCGTCGAAGGGATCGGACCACTGGCGCGAGCCGTGCTGCCGGGCGATCCAGGCGGCGGCCTCGGTGCGCAGCGCGGCCAGTCGGTCCAGGTCGGCCGGTACGGCCGCGCGGACGTACAGCGGAGGCGGCGCGCTCAGCACGGCTCGAGTGTGAACTGCGCGTGCAGCGCGTCCACCAGTTGGCGTCCGTGGGGGCGGAGAGTGCTCCCGTCGGGTGTGGTCAGCGAGTAGCGGGCGACGAGGCGGGCCAGTGGTGCGCCGGGGTGCAGTACTGTGCCCGCACTTGGCAGTTGGAGCAGGACGCAGTCGTCCGTTCCGCATTCCAGCAGGCCGAAGCCGTCGCCGCAGCGGTGCAGCAGGCCGTCCTTGAGCCGGTGCACGCCGCCGGTCGGCGCCGCCAGGACTCGGGCGGGAGCACCGGTGTGCCGGATCACCAGCTGGCAGCCGCCGGCCGGGTCCAGGCCGGGATCGGCCCGGGTGGTGAGGCCGTACCGCTCCAGGACGTGCCGCAGCGAACTGGGCAGCGCGTTCTCCGCCAGTTCGAGCTCGCCCAGCAGCCAGGTCGACCCCTGCATACGGCAGTTGGCCTCCAGCAGCAGCGGCTGATCCCCGCACAGGACGAAGTCCGCGCCGAACAGGCCCCGGTATCCCAGGCCGGCGAGCTGCCGGCCGATCCGCTCCACCACGTCACGGGCACGGGAGAGCGCGAGCGGCGGCAGCAGCGCGGGCGCCTCGAAGTCGCAGCCGGAGTAGGCGCCGAACGGTGCGCCGATGCCGTCGGTCCGGGTCAGCTGAACGGAGGCGCGCAGTACCGAGACCGCGTCGTCCGCCGAGACCAGCCCGTGGATGTTGACCGGGACTCCCTCGGTGTACTGGCTCACCAGCCAGGGGCCGGTGGGCGTGATCCGGCCGAGGTCCTCCGCTCCGGTGACGAGGTGCGTGCCCCGGCCGTTGGAACCCCTCGGCGTCTGCACGACGTAGCTGTGGCCGAACCGGCGACGCAGCACCAGGTGGTCGAGGTCGCCGACGACGGTGTCGAGCGGCGTCCGCGCTCCGATCGATCGGAACCACTCACGCTGCGCGATCTTGTCGGACAGGACGCTGACGGCGGGCGGGGAGTACGGGAGCACCAGACGGGCGCCCAAGTCCTCCAGTGCGCTCTGCCAGCGCGGCTTCAGTGCCAGATAGGAGATCAGACCGAGTTCGCGTCCCCGCCAGGTGCCGCCGTCGGAGCCGGGGAGCCGGCGCACCAGGTCGTCGATCCCCGCCGAGGTGACCGTGTTGTCACGGACCCGGGTGAGCTTCTCCAGGGAGTGGAACTCGGCGTCGAACTGGCCCTCCCAGGCCTGATCCGCCGCCTCGACGCTGAGTACGTGCGAAAGGCATCCGGCTCGCAGCAGCGGCAACAACAGGAACGGACGGGCGGCGAGGGCGAGACCGGGCCGGACCGTTAACCGGCGGATCGCTTCGTCGTAGGAGGTGATCACCAGGCGATTATGGGGACCGGCGAAGGCGGCCCGTGTCCCGCGCGGTGCCGGTGGCGGCGGCACGGCTGGCGGGCGTTGGACGCCGACACGCACAGCCGTCACCCTTGGGGACACCGCGCCCTGTTGACGACCCGGACGAAGGCACGGATCGGCGGATCCGTCGGTTGCCACCGGCGGCAGGTCCGCCGACTCCCCGGCAGGGTCCGGCGGGCGCGGGACCTCACCCGCCGAGCAGCAGCCGCTCCAACGCCGCCCGGGCGCGGGCGTCGGAGCGGGCCCGGGCGGTGACGGCCGCCGCCAGCTCGCGCGTCCACTCGTCGAGCGGGACCGGCCGTCGCGACAGCACCATCTGCCGCTCGACGTGACGGCCGTCCGCCCCGGTGCGGACCAGGCCTCCGCCCCGATGCCCGGTCGGCCCGGCGGAGAGGCACCTTCTCCACCGGGCCGGCCGATCGCGTCGGGCTGGTGCTCAGGAGAGCCGACCGTTGTACGAGGGCAGCTTGAAGCCCTTCTCGTAGTAGCCGCCCTCGAAGTCGGTGGACCGGTTGCCGATGTTGGCGGTGATCCGGTAGCCCTTGTTGGTGAGCTCCTCCCGGCAGCGGGCCTTGCCGCCGTCCTTGCTCTCGCCGTGCTGCCGCGTGCAGATGGCGTCCACCGGGTATCCGGCGTCGGTCAGTTCCTGGCGGGCGGACGACGAGGAGGTGCGGGCCGTGACGAACAGGACGGACATGTTGTGGTCCTTCGCCCACTGGGCCACTCTGAGCACCGGCACGTTGGCGTTGCCCGGGTGGTAGTGCGTCTCCAGCGCGGTGTTGTGGTGAACAGGCGGTCGGTCGCCCGAGGCCATGGTTGCGCTCGGTGCGGGGCGCCGCACCTGTGGGAGGCCTTTCGGCTGGTCTTCTGCGGTCCGCTTCTGGGAACGCGGAGGATGACGACCGTCCGTCTCCCCCTGGGCAGGCCCGGGAGCTGAACTCCGGACGGGCTGCGGAGAGGCGAGAACGCCCGTGGCCCGCTCCGGGTTCACCCGGTCGGCCGCGCGGGGCGAGCGCCTGGTGGCGACGGACGGCAGATCCGCCGAGACTGCCGATTGCGGGTTGATGGGCGCGCCGGCCGTCGTGGCGGGGCGGGCCGCCGGGAGGCCCGTCCCGCCAGGGAGTTCATGGACGGCCCGGGAGTGCTGTCGCCGTACCTCCGACCCCGGTCCGGGGTCGGAGGTACGGCCTTCGGTTTCGCCGGGAGGTACCGCCACCCCGGCGGGTGCCGGTGGTGAGGGAACCCAGTTGAAAGGATGGCGCCGATGCATTTCGGGGTCTCGACGTTCGTCACCGACGAGGGCATCGCACCGGTCGCGCTCGGCCGTGCGCTGGAGGAACGCGGGCTGGACTCGCTGTTCCTGGCCGAGCACACCCACATCCCGGCCAGCCGGGAGACGCCGTACCCCGCCGGCGGCGAGCTGCCACGGATGTACTACGGCACGCTGGACCCGTTCCTGACCCTGGCCGCCGTCGCGGCCGTCACCAGCAGGCTGCGGTTGGGCACCGGGATCGCCCTGGTGGTCGAGCGCGACCCGATCACCACCGCCAAGGAGGTCGCCACCCTCGACCTGATCTCCGGTGGGCGGGCCGACTTCGGCATCGGCGCCGGCTGGAACCTGGAGGAGATGCGCAACCACGGCACCGATCCGCACACCCGCGGCCAGCTGTTGGACGAACGGGTGCGCGCCATGCGGGAGTTGTGGACCAAGGAGGTGGCCTCCTTCGACGGAGAGCTGGTGCGCATCGAACCGTCGTACTGCTGGCCCAAGCCGGTGCAGCAGCCGCACCCGCCGATCTGGGTCGGCGGGAACAGCCCGCGCACCTTCCGGCGGATCGCTGAGTACGGTGTCGGCTGGCTGGTGGTCGGCCTGTCGCCCGGACAACTGGCCCAGCGGATCGCGGAGTTGCGAGAGGTGGCGGGCCCCGAGAAGCAGGTGCTGGTGTACCTGACGCGACACCAGGAGGAGCAGGTCGACGAGTTCCTGAAACTCGATGTAGCCGGAGTGCTGTTCCAACTCCCGACAGTTCCCGAGGAGCAGACCATGCCGTTGCTCGACCGGTTCGCCGAGCTCGCCGCCGCGCGCCGCTGACCGGCCCGTGCCCGAACTGACGGCAGGAGAAGCCCGGCGGCGCTTCGCGGCTGCCAGGGTCGCCGTGCTGGCCACCGTGGACCGGGACGGCCGTCCGCATCTGGTCCCGGTCACCTTCGCCGTCGCCGACGACCGGGTGGTGACCGCCGTCGACCGCAAGCCCAAACGCACCCCGCGGCTGAAGCGGCTGGCGAACATCGCGGCGAACCCGGCCGTCTGCCTGCTGGTGGAGCACTGGGACGAGGACTGGCGGCTGCTGTGGTGGGCCCGGGCCGACGGCGAGGCCCGCCTGCTGCCGGACCCTGAGGCAGTCGAACACGCCGCCGCCGTCGGCCTGTTGACCGCCAGGTACCCGCAGTACGCGGACCTGCCGCCGGACGGCACCGTTATCGAGGTGGCCGTCCGGCGCTGGCTCGGCTGGTGTGCCGGCCCGAGCTGAGAGGGTGCGGCCGCCGGGGGAGTTCGCAGGTGTCATGCTCCGGTGGGGGCCAGACGGTCCAGCCGGCCGTGGCGATCTCCGTCTCGATCGCCACTCGCTCGTCTCGCGGTCACCGCCCCGACGCCAGGTACCGGCGGCCCGCTATCTGCTCGAAGATCAGGTTGGTTCGGGTCTGGGCCACCGCCGGGTGGGTGGTGAGGTTGTCCACGACGAAGTCGCGCAGGGCCTCGGGGCCGGCGACGCCGACGTGGAGCAGGTAGTCGTCGGATCCCGCCATGTGGAACACCGCCAGGACGCCGGGAAGCTCGGGGGCCGCGCTCCGGAAGCTCTCGTTCTGCTCCCGGGTGTGCGCCCGGAGCCGGACCGAGATCATCGCCTGCAACGGCAGTCCGATCGCGGCGGGGTCCACCTCGGCGCGGAAACCGCGGATGATCCCGCGGTCCTGCAGTGCGCGTACCCGGGCCAGGCAGGTCGAGGGGGCGATGCCCACCGCCTCGGCCAGCGCGTTGTTCGGCACCCGGGCGTTGCCGGCGAGGGTGCGGATGATAGCCCGGTCCACGTCGTCGATGGACGCCCGCCGGTTCTGCGGATTATTCGGCACGCCCTCCAGGATCCCCGCAGATACCGTCGATTTGCAAGACAACACGCGTCTGCACCGAATTTCATTCGGGAGACCTTTCGCAGAACGTCGAGAAGTTCCATCCTTGCCGCGAGCGGCGAACGCCCCTCCGCCGTTCCCCCGTGCTGCGGATCGGCCGACCAGTGACCCCGGAGTTCCGTGCCCATGAGCCCGACCGCCACCTTCGCCGCCGCGCCCGCCGTCGACCCGGGGCCCGACCTGGACGACCGCGACTTCGAGCTCCCGGCGAGCGGCCTGGACGACGCCCGGCGACTGCGCGCCCTCGACACGGTGGACGAGTACCTGACCCGGAAGCGCCGGCACCTGGTCGGCTACCAGGCCACCCAGGACATGCAGGGCTGCGCGCTGGATCTGGCCCGGTTCATGCCGAACAACATCAACAACCTCGGCGACCCGTTCCAGAGCGGCGGCTACAAGCCGAACACCAAGGTCATCGAGCGCGCGGTGCTCGACTACTACGCGAAGCTGTGGAACGCCGAGCGGCGGTACGACCCGGCCGACCCCGAGTCGTACTGGGGCTACATGCTGTCCATGGGCTCGACCGAGGGCAACATGTACGCGCTCTGGAACGCCCGGGACTACCTGAGCGGCAAGGCGCTGATCCAGCCGCCGACAGCCCCGTTCGACGCCCTGCGATACGTCAAGGCCCGCCCCGACCGGAGCAACCCCAACGCCCACCGCCCGGTGGCGTTCTACTCCGAGGACACCCACTACTCCTTCGCCAAGGCAGTCCGGGTGCTGGGCGTCGAGACCTTCCACGCCGTCGGCCTGGAGCTCTACCCGGACGAGTGCCCGCTGGTCGACCCCGCCACGGGGCGCCGCGAGTGGCCCACCGAGGTGCCCTCCAGCCCCGGCCCCTCGGGCCAGTCCTGGGACGGTACGGGCGAGATAGACGTCGACGCCCTCACGGTGCTTGTCGAGTTCTTCGCCGCGAACGGGCACCCGGTCTTCGTCAACCTCAACCTCGGCAGCACCTTCAAGGGCGCCCACGACGACGTCCGCGGGGTCTGCGAGCGCCTGCTGCCGATCTTCGAGAAGCACGGCCTGATCCAGCGCGAGGTGGTCTACGGCACCGACCCGAAGACCGGTGAGCCGCTGGTGGACCTGCGCCGGGGCTTCTGGATCCACGTGGACGGCGCCCTCGGCGCCGGCTACGCGCCGTTCATGCGGATGGCCTCCCAGGACCCGGCGGCCTACGGCTGGGCCCCCGAGGCGGAGCTGCCGCAGTACGACTTCGGCCTCACGCTGCCCACCCGGGAGTTCGGCGACCTCGACATGGTCTCCTCGATCGCGATGAGCGGCCACAAGTGGCCCGGTGCGCCGTGGCCGTGCGGCATCTACATGACGAAGGTCAAGTACCAGATCTCGCCGCCGTCCCAGCCGGACTACACCGGTGCGCCGGACACCACCTTCGCCGGTTCCCGGAACGGGTTCTCCCCCCTGGTCATCTGGGACCACCTTTCCCGGCACTCCTACCAGGACCAGGTGGACCGGATCCGCAGCGCCCAGGAGCTGGCCGGCTACCTGGAACGGCGTCTGCGTGAGATGGAGCAGGAACTGGGCGTCGAGCTCTGGCCGGCACGAACCCCGGGCGCCATCACGGTGCGCTTCCGCAAGCCCAGCCCCGAGCTGGTGGCGAAGTGGTCGCTGTCCTCGCAGGACGTGCTGATGGTCCCGGGCGACGAGTCGACCCGCCGCTCTTACGTGCACGTCTTCCTGATGTCCTCGGTCGACCGGACGAAGCTGGACGCCCTGCTGGCGGAACTCGCCGACGACCCCGCCATCCTGGGCCTGCCCACCCGGATGCCGTGACCACCGGCCGGGGCCTCCCGGCGGCGTCGGGGCGTCGACAGTCCACGCTGCCGTCGGGATGTTGACGATCCGAGCTGGAACATCCCGCCCCGGAACGGTCCGCGCCGGCTCGCGAGCCGCCCGGTCGTAACCGCGTGGGGCGGTCGACTACGCCAGCGCCAGCGCCGCTTCCGCGGCCACCGCCGCGGCGACGGCCGCCAGCGCGGGCGAGTCGAGACGCCACTGCTGCCAGTGGAGCGGGACCTCGACCGTGCGGCCCGGGAGGAACTCGACCAGCGCACCGGCGCGAAGCCGGGGTTCGGCCTGGCCGCGCGGGACGAGGCCCCAGCCGAGGCCGGCCGTCACCGCGTCCGCGAAGCCCTCGCTGGACGGAACGTAGTGCCGCAGCAGGCTTGCGCTCTGACCGCCGGTCAGCTCCCGGGCGAAGGCGTCCTGCAACTCGTCGCGACGGTCGAAGCAGACCACGGGGGCGTCCGGCAGCAGCAGGGCCGGGTCGCCGTCGAGCCAGCGGGCGGCGAACTGCGGTGCGGCGACCGGGAGGTAGACCATCGCGCCGAGCCGGCGCACCGAGCAGCCGGCCACCGGATCGGGCGAGGAGGTGACCGCCGCCATCACCTCGCCCGCGCGCAGCAGGGCGGTGGTGTGCGCCTCGTCCTCGCGGCGCAGGTCGACGTGGATCCGCGCGTCCCGCGCGAGCGAGGCCAGCGCCGGTACGAACCAGGTCGCCAGCGAGTCCGCGTTGACCGCGATCGGCAGCCAGGAGGGCCCCGACGACTCGCCGTCCTCCCCGCCCTCGGCCATCCCGAGCGCGGTACGCGCATCGCCTTCCAGGCGGGTGAGCTGACGTCCGAAGCGCACCACGATCTGCCCGGACTCGGTGGCCCGGACCGGTCGGGTGCGGGTCAGCAGCACCCGACCGGTGCGCTGCTCCAGCGCCTTGATCCGCTGGCTCACCGCGGAGGGCGTGACGTGCAGGGCCGCGGCGGCGGCGTCGAAAGTGCCTTCGTCGACCACCGCGAGCAGGGTCTGGACCAGGTCATGGGGCAGCTCGCTCTTCATGGGTGCTAATGATACGTAAAAATCTTTAGCTGGCCTTATGCGGAATCCGCTGCCTACGGTGGCGCCCATGGGAAACACGCTCACTGCCGCCGTGGCCGGATTCGGGACCGGCATGTCACTCATCGTCGCCATCGGGGCGCAGAACGCCTTCGTCCTTCGCCAGGGCGTCCGCCGGCAGGCGGTGCTGCCGGTGGTCGTGATCTGCGCGGCCTCCGACGCGCTGCTGATCGCCTGCGGCGTGGCCGGACTCGGTGCACTGGTCACGGCGTGGCCGACGGGGCTGACGGCGGTGCGCGTGCTGGGCGCGGCCTTCCTGCTCTGCTATGCCGTGATCGCCGCGCGCCGCGCCCTGCGGGCCTCCAGCCTGGAGGGCGGCGGACCGGCCGTCAGTTCCCGGCGTCGCGCGG
Source organism: Kitasatospora sp. NPDC001175 (assembly GCF_053598215.1). Taxonomy (NCBI): domain Bacteria; kingdom Bacillati; phylum Actinomycetota; class Actinomycetes; order Kitasatosporales; family Streptomycetaceae; genus Kitasatospora; species Kitasatospora sp. NPDC001175. The sequence continues at coordinate 60,503 of NZ_JBSFJU010000012.1, forward strand.
TGCTCAGCTGTCTCGCGATGACCTGGCTCAACCCGCACGTCTACCTCGACACGGTGCTCCTGCTCGGCGCCGTCGCGGCCACCCACGGCACGCTGCGCTGGCAGTTCGCGCTCGGTGCTGCACTGGCCAGCCTCTGCTGGTTCGCCGCGCTGGGCTTCGGTGCCCGACTGCTCGCCGGCTTCTTCCGCAGGGCCTCCTCCTGGCGGGTCCTGGACGCCCTGGTCGCTGCGACGATGCTGTTCACCGGCCTGTCCCTGGCGGCGGGAGCCTGACGTCCGCGAACTCCCGACGGCGGACGGCTCCGGCCGTCCGCCCGGCCACGGGGGAGCGGGAGGGCGGAGCGGCTGCCGAGCTGCCGCGCGGCCGGCGGGGCCAAGTCCCGGGCGGTGCGGGCGCGGTGCGCACTCAGGACGGAGGGAGCTCGATCGCCTTGCAGGCGGCCGCGGCCAGGGTGTCGGCGGTGGCGTCGGAGAGCTGCCCGGTGAGTAGCCAGTGGTAGATGAGCGGGCCGAACAGCAGGTCCCGGATGGTGTCGGGGGCCAGGGCCGGGTTCAGCCGGCCGTCGGCGATCCCCTGCTCGATCAACTTGGTGATCAAGGCGTCGCGGGGATTGAGGTAGTGCTGCCGCAGGGGAGCGGCGAGTTCGGGGCGGCGGCCCGCTTCGGCGTGCACGGCCAGGACGGCCCGTCCGAGCGGGGAGCCCGCCAGCCGTAGCGCGAACCCGACGGCGAGTTCCCTGAGATCGTGCACCGCGTCGCCGCTGTCCGGTGCTTCCAACGGCGGCACCGCGTGGATGAGGGCGTGCACCACCAGGTCGTCCCTGGTGGGCCAGCGCCGGTAGACCGCGGGACGGCCGACCCCCGCGCGCGAGGCGACCGCCTCGATGGTGAGTACGCCGTATCCCGGCTCGATCAACAGCTCGACGGTGGCCGCGATGACGGCCTGGTCGACGTCGGTGCTGCGCGGGCGGCCGCGGCGCGGGCGCGCATCCCTCTTGCTTTCCTCGCTCACTCGATGAATATTACGTTACGGCTCGTAACGTAATCTAGGGAGGGTGCTGATGGTCAGCAAGAAGGTCACCTGGGGGCTCCTGCTGGCGTGGGCGGTCAACGATGCCGAGGAGTGGTTCACCATGGCGCCGTGGTCCCGGCGGTACGGCGGCCAGGCGCGGGGGAGGGTTCCCGGCCCGGTGTGGCTCCGGCGCGAGATCTCGCCCGCACAGGCCCGTACGGCCATCTCGCTGATGGGAGTGATCATGCTCGCGGCCTCGGCGGACGGAGACCGGACAGCGGGGCGCTCGCGCTTCTTCCAGGCGGCCCTGGCCGCCTTCGGGCTGCACGGGGTCGGGCATCTGGCGCTGAGCGCCCGGCACAGGGGTTACACGCCGGGGGTGGTCACCGCGCCGACGGTCGTCCTGCCGTTCTCGCTGTGGGCATGGCGCGAGCTGGGCCGAGCCGGGGTGCGCCGCAGCGCGGCGGGTGCCGTACGCGACGCGGCCGTGCTGCTGCCGGCCTCGCTGGCGGCCGTCCACCTGGCCGCGGGTGTGCTGACCGGTGAGGCCCGCCGCCGCGGCGTGAACGGACGGGCGACCTCCCGAGCGGACCGGCTCGGCTAGGCGGGCCGAGGAGTGGACACGGCCTGGTCGTCGACGGGCGTCAACGACCAGGCCGGCTGCGGGTGTTCCCCCGGTGGTCGGTGAGTCGGCCCGGCCTCGGGGCGGGCACCCGCCTGCCTGTGCGGCGGAGGTCTCCTCCGCGGGGGACCGAGGTGAGGTGGCTCGGTCCGGGCGGCCTCCGGGTGGCCGGGACCACGGCCGTGTCGTCACACCTCGGTTTCGGGGCGGCCGGGTTGCGCCCAGTGGGTGTGGAAGGTTCCCGGGCGGTCGGTGCGTTGGTAGGTGTGGGCACCGAAGTAGTCGCGCTGGCCCTGGATGAGGGCGGCGGGCAGGCGTTCGGCGCGCAGGGTGTCGTAGTAGGCCAGGGCGGCCGAGAAGGCGGGCGTGGGGACACCGCGGTGGGCGGCGGAGGCGACGACCTCCCGCCAGGGAACCTGGGCATCGGCGATCTCCGCGGCGAAGGTCTCCTCCGCCAGCAGGCTCACCAGGCCCGGATTGGCGGCGTGGGCGGCCCGGATCCGGTCGAGGAAGGCGGCACGGATGATGCACCCGCCGCGCCAGATCCTGGCGACCGCGCCGAGGTCGATGTCCCAGCCGTACTCGGCGGCCGCGTCCCTGATCATCGTCCAGCCCTGGTCGTAGGCGATGACCTTGGACGCGTACAGCGCATGCTCGACCTGCGAGACGAAGCGGTCGGCCTCGTCGTGGCGCACCGGCGGGCGGGTTCCGCCGGGCATGGCGCGGTAGGCGGTGCGCAGTTCACCGCGGCTGGAGGCGACGCGGGCGAAGGTGGCCTGGGCGATGGCGGTGACCGGGGAGCCGAGGTCGAGCGCGGTCTGCACGGTCCAGCGGCCGGTGCCCTTCTGGCCGGCGGCGTCCGCGACGATGTCGATGAAGGGCTGCCCGGTGGCCGCGTCGGTGTGGGCGAGGATGTCGGCGGTGATCTCGATCAGATAGGAGTCCAGGCGCCCCTCGTTCCAGCCGCGGAAGATCTCCGCGATCTCGGCGGGGGTGTGGTCGGTGACCTGGCGCAGCAGGTCGTACGCCTCGGAGATGAGCTGCATGTCGGCGTACTCGATGCCGTTGTGGACCATCTTGACGAAGTGGCCGGCGCCGTCGGAGCCGATGTGGGTGCAGCACGGCTCGCCGTCGACGTGCGCGCTGATGGTCTCCAGCATCGGCCCCAGGACGGCGTACGCGTCCACCGAGCCGCCGGGCATGATCGAGGGGCCGTTGAGGGCGCCCTCCTCGCCGCCGGAGACACCGGTGCCGACGAAGTGGATGCCGCGCTCGCGCAGCGCGGCCTCGCGGCGGCGGGTGTCGGCGAAGTGGGCGTTCCCGCCATCGATGATCATGTCGCCGGGTTCGAGCAGCGGGGTGAACTCGTCGATGACGGCGTCGGTCGCCTCGCCGGCCTTCACCATGATCATCATTCGGCGGGGGCGCTCCAGGGCCGCGACGAACTCCTCGATCGACTCGGCGGGAACGAAGGCCCCCTCGTGGTTGAACTCCTCGATGAGCTCCCGGGTACGGGCAGGTGTGCGGTTGTGGACGGCGACCGTGTATCCGTGGTGGGCGAAGTTCCGGGCCAGGTTACGGCCCATCACCGCCAACCCGGTGACGCCGATCTGGGCACGTGCCTGCATGGTGCCTTCTCCTCCGTCTGTGCTGCGTCCGTCTGTGCTGCGTCGCGAGGCTCCGGGCCGGCAGATGTGGGCGAGCCCCACACGGCGGCCGTGCCTCCACAGTGGCTGCTCGCGGTCCGCCCCGCGACTGGGAGCCGGTGACGTCGGGTATGCCCGGCCGCCCGTCCTCGGCCGTGGGTGACCGGGAGGCGGCCTTCCGCGCCGGTGCGCCGCCGAGCCGGTCGTCGTAGCCGACGGTTGCACCGAGCCGGTGATCGCCCCGAGCCGCGACCCCCGACGCCCTGGCGGCGGTCGAGGTGGCACCCACGGCCGAGCTGACGACACCCTGCTGCGCTGGACGGGGTACTCGGTGCGAAAACGGGCTGCAGTGCGGTGGTTGGACGGCGGTGGCGCGCTCGGGCGTTGCTAGGCGAGGGGCACGGGCCCTGCGACCGGGGGCGGATGGTCCTGGACCGTGACCACGGCCTGCCGGGCGGCGCTTCGATCTCGCGGAGGCGTCGCTCGCGTCGTCGAGGAGGGACTGGAAGTCGCGGTCCCCGCTCAGGACTCCGCCGCAGTGGGCCGGGCCGACGCGGTGGTGAACGCGAGGACCGCGAAGACCAGCAGGACGGCGGACGCCGCCACGAAGCCGGCGCTGGCGGGGGTCAGATGGAGGGCCAGGGTGACCGCGGCGACACCGAGGGCGGTGCCCAGGCCGCGGGTCATGTTGACCATGCCGCCGCCGGTTCCGGCGGCGCTGCGCGGCAGCGCGTGCATCACCACGGCGTTGTTGGCCGGGATGAACACCCCGAGCGCCAGGCCGAGCAGGAGGAGCGGCACCGGCAGCAGCACCGCGTCGACCGGCAGCAGGATGAGCAGGACCAGCGCCGCGACGCATCCCGCCGCGCCCGCTCGGCTGCGCCTGCGGTCGTCCCAGCCCAGTGGCAGCGCACGCTCGGCCAAGGTCGCGGCCAGGGCGAACCCGACCGGCAGGGCGGTGAGGACCAGCCCGGCGGTGAGGGACGAGAGCTGTCGGCGGGCGAGTTCGACGGGCACGAGCACCAGCGGTCCGAACAGCACCAGGTATCCGCACAGTCCGCCGAGCAGACCGGATCCGACCGGGCCACGGCGCAGCAGGTCCAGGTCGATCAGCGGATCGCGGTGCCGGGCCTGACGGCGCAGGAAGGCCCAGCTCGCGACGGCCGCGGCGGCGCCCAGGGCGGCGGCGGTCCATGCCGGGGTGCCGAGTCCGGAGACGACGGACAGGGCGAGCAGGGCGGAGGTGGTGGCGCCGGCCAGCAGGGCGACGCCGGCGGCATCGGTACGACGGACGCGGGCGCGTTCGCGGGTGCGGGGCAGCAGGTAGTGCCCGGCGATCAGGGAGAGGACGCCGACCGGGACGTTGATCCAGAAAACCCAGCGCCAGCCGAGGGTGGCGACGATGGCGCCGCCGACGGTCGGTCCGAGGGCGAGGCCGATCGCCTGGCCGGCGGCCTGGATGCCGAGGGCGGCGCGCATCCTGCCCGGCGGGGCGCTGGTGGTGACCAGGGCGACGCTGTTGGCCTGCATGAGCGCGGCACCGACGGCCTGCACGAGGCGGAAACCGACCAGGGCCGCCAGAGTCGGAGCCAGGCCGCAGGCGGCGGAGGCGAGGGTGAAGACGGCGAACCCGTACAGGTACATGAGCTTGCGGCCGTGCATGTCCGAGAACCGGCCGATCGGTACCAGCAGGGCCACGAGCGTGAGCAGGTAGGCGAGCGAGACCCACTGCACGGCGGCGAGCGTGGTGTGGAACTCGTCGCGCAGCGCCTGGTAGGTGAGGGTGACGATGCTGGCGTCGAGCTGGCCCATGAAGGCGCCGAAGCAGACGGTGAGCACGGCGAACCGCCACGCTCCCGCATGGCTGCGGACGGCCTCGGGTCGCGGGCGTTCGACGGTGAGAAGCGTACGGATCATCGGTGCGGCCGGTCGGGTGTCGGGGCGGCGTGAGCGGACCGCCATCGGCGTTCCCCCCTCGGCGAGTGCCCTGCGGGTCGGAGGTCGGTGGGCCTCGACGGCAGCAGGCTGCCCCAAGGCATCTCACATCCTGATATTACATCGCCATCAGACATAATCGGAAGGGGAGGTAGTGGGGCGGGAGTGACGGGCGCCGGGCGGGCCCGCCGCCGGCGCCTGCCGTGGCGCGGTTGCGAGCGGTCTCCGAGCCGGTCCACGGCGGTGGTTCCGCTGCGCGCGGGACGCACCACAGTACATCGGTCACCGATTGAATTGGTGACCGAACCTCGTCGGCGCGCCCTGTCCGCCGGGACGCGCCGACGCCCGCCGGACGGGCGTGACCACGCGGGGTGCGGCGGAGGCCGCCGGGCGGGCAACGGCGCGTGCTGAAGGGGCAGCTCGATGGTCGCCGGGAAGGTGAGCAGTGCGACGGCCGGGCTCAGGACACCGGTGGCGTGCTGTGCGCTGCGGGCGCGCCGGTTCAGTCCCGGAGTCGGCCGAGCCATGGCACGCATCGCCACCCGGGGGAACCCTGGAACTGAGGGGGCGGTACGCCGCCTGCTCGATGGCCGACGGAGGTGATCGGAGCATGAAGGCGCTGACCTATCACGGACCTGGCTGTCGCATCTGGGGCGAGGTGCCCGACCCGGTGGTCCGGGTGCCGGAGGACGCCGTCGTCCGGGTGGACGCGGTCACCATCTGCGGCACCGACCTGCACATCCTCAAGGGCGACGTCCCCGAAGTGACCGACGGCCGGGTCCTCGGCCACGAAGCCGTCGGCACCGTCGTCGAGACCGGCCAGGGCGTACGGACCGTGGCCGACGGCGACCGCGTGCTGGTCTCCTGCATCTCCGCCTGCGGCCGCTGCGCCTACTGCCGACGCGCCGTCTACGGCCAGTGCACCGGCGGTGGAGGCTGGATCCTCGGCCACCGGGTCGACGGCACCCAGGCCGAGTACGTCCGCACCCCGTTCGCCGACAACTCGCTGTACCGGCTCCCCGACAGCGTGGCCGACGAGAGCGCACTGCTGCTCGCCGACATCCTGCCCACCGCCTTCGAAGTCGGCGTCCGCAACGGCGGCGTCGAGCCGGGCGACACGGTCGTGATCGTCGGAGCCGGGCCCATCGGGCTCGCCGCGATCACCACCGCCCGTCTCTACAGCCCGGCCCGGATCATCGCCGTCGACCTCGCCGCGAGCCGCCTCGCCGCCGCCAAACGGGTCGGCGCCGACGCGACCGTGGACGCCGCCAGGGCCGACGAACGCACCATCCGGGCCCTCACCCCCGACGGACTCGGCGCGGACGCCGCCATCGAGGCCGTCGGAACTCCGGAGACCTTCGAACTCTGCACCCGAGTGGTGCGCCCCGGCGGCCGGGTCGCCAACGTGGGCGTCCACGGCAGACCGGCCACGCTCCACCTCGAAGACCTGTGGGGCAGGAACATCACCATCACCACCGGACTCGTCGACACCAGCAGCACACCGCTGCTCCTCGACATGCTCGCGGGCCACCGGCTGGATGTGGCAGACCTGGTCACCCACCGCTTCGGGCTGGACGAGATACAGGACGCCTACGAGATGTTCGTCGAGGCCGGGCGGCACGACGCCCTGAAGGTCGCCCTGTTCCGGACCTGACCGAGCCCCTCCGCGGGCCGGTGCCGGCCCCGCGGAGGAGCTTCCGGACGGTCGGGACGGCCGCCTCCGCCGCGAGGAGGATCACCCCCCAGCGGCCTTCCTGAGCCGCCGTCGCCGCAGCACGGAGCGGATCAGCGCGGCCTCCACCGCGCCCATCACGCCGTAGAGGACGTACGTGGCCGGGTCGGTGAGCATCGAGGTGTCGCCGGCCGCCCCCGCCACCGCGAAAGCGAGGATGACGCCCCAGACCCAGGCGGCGGCGGTGAACACGGTCAGCATGAAGCGCTGCACCTTGGTGAAGGGCGGTCCGGCCGGTGCGGCTTTCGCGGCCTGCGCGGCGGCGGTTCTGGGGGCGGCCGGGCGCTGCTGACGGGGCGGCATGCGGACCAGGGCGTGGGCGGGGACGGCGGCGTCGACCATGGCGAGGGACTGCACGTCGACGTCGAAGCAGCCGGGTTCGAGCTGGATGGTGATGCCGTCCGTGCCGATCAGCCGGCGGCCGCCGTCGGGCCAGTTGAGCACGGCCGCGCAGGCGTCGTACCGCACGGTGGCGGCGCCCTCGTCGTCGACCAGGCTGACGCCCTCGGGGCCGAGCACGAGATCCGGGGCGTCCTTCTCCCGGGAGCGGTGGCGCTTGCCGGCGACGGCCACCGACGAGGTGGTCGGCGCGGCGGTGTACCCGGCCCAGTCCGCGCGGCGGCCGTTCGGCACCCGCAACAGCCCTGCGGCGTGGGCCTGTCGGGCGACGGCGTGGACCTCCTCCGCGGTGGTGGACCAGAGTTCGGCGCGCAACTCCTCGATGGTGCGCGGCGGCAGTCCGCTGAGCAGGTCGGCGGCGAGGCCGGAGAGCCGGCCGGCCTCGGCGTCGGGCTGGGTGTACTCCTCGTCGACCCGCCTGCGCAGCGCGTCGAGTTCGTGCTGCGGCACGCCCACGGCGGCGAGGCGGGCGAGCACGTCGACGAAGCCGCCGAGCACGGCGTCCTGCTGCTCGGGCAGTGCGTCGGCGAGCGCGACCACGGTGGACCAGCCGTCGCCGCGGTGGGCCTGGGCGGCGGTGGCGGTGTACGAGTAGCCGCCCTCCTGCCGCAGGACGCGGAAGAGCTCGCGGTCGAGGCAGGCCGCGTACAGCGCGGTGGCGGTGGACCGCGGCAGGACGGTCTCGAAGAGCACCTGCCCCTTGCCGCCGGAGAAGTACGCGGGCGTGACGGGAAGCGCGGAGGTGGCGGCGGGGACCGGCATCCGCCGACCGGGCCGCAGCGGCAGGCGCAGCCCCTGGGGCAGCCGCTCGCCGGCCACCCAGAGCGCGGCGTTGCCCTGGGTGAACCAGGTGTCGGCCCACTGCTGCACGGCCCGCTCGTCGACGCCGTGCAGCCCCCACTCCGGGTAGCTGCACAGACCGTGGCTCTGCGCGCCGTACCGCCACTGGCCGGTGGCCTCGGCGGCGCCAGGCGAACGGCCGGCCTCCTCGGTGCGCAGGATGTCCTTCTCGGTCTCCAGCCGCTCCATCGGAAGGGCGGTCAGCGACTGGCAGACGCTGAGCAGGAAGGAGCTGACGTCCGCTTCGGTGCCCTCCAGATGGAAGTGCGTGTGCAGCGGGCCGGTGGTGCCGTTGAGGTGGTGGTCGGCGACACCGCTGCGGTACAGCGCGAGGTGCTCCACGAGGTGGGTGACGCCGTGCCGGGCCAGGGTCTCGTCGGCCCAGCCGACCCGGAAGACCAGGCCGGCGGCGAACCGTCCGGGGCGCTGGACGAAGACGGCGGGAACGCCGTCGACCTCGAACTGGTGGATCACGGTGGAGCCTCCGGCAGTGGGGAGCACGTCAGCCCTGGGCCAGGGCGCGGTCGCGGTGTTCGGTGAAGACGGCCTCGGCGTCGCCGCCGAGGAGCGCCCAGGGGTAGGTGTGGCCGTACGGGCCCATGGCGCGGAAGTGCGCGGCGGCGGCCCGCTGGTCGTCGGCGAGCGAGGCGAGCATGGCGAACATGCTGTGGGCGGTGATGAAGCCGTAGCGGGCCCGGCAGGCGGGGTGCAGCACCGAGGCGGCGGCCTCGGCGAGCTCCTGGCGCACCTGGGGGCGCCGCAGGTACTCGGGCCGGTCCTGCGCGGCGAAGCTGCTCCACCGATCGACGTGGTACATCGCCACGATCGCGCCGCCCAGCCCGCCCGGCGGGGCCTCGCGCAGGCACGCCTGGGCGAAGGCGTGCGCCGCCTCCCAGCTGCCGCCCCACTTGGGTAGCAACTGCTGGAGGCGGTTGCGCTGGCCGCCGTACGGCGAGGGGCTCGCCTTGGCGAGGTTGCGGTAGCGGCGCTCGGACTCGCTCTGGCCGAGTGAGAGGCCCATCGCGGTGGTGATCCGCATCGTCCAGGCGAGGGCATGGCCGGGGTCGAGCGCGGTGGCCCGGATGAGCAGCTGCTCGGCCTGGTTGAGGTGGGCCCGGAAGCCCGCCCACCCCTCCGGGGTGACGCCCTTGGCGGGGGCGTCGGTGCGGGCGTCCCAGGCGAGGTGGGTGTGCCGGCCGGCGAGCAGGGCGGTGGCGAGCAGGTTGTGCGGCTGGTACTCCAACACCCGGCCGAGCAGCTGTTCGACGCCCGCGATCTCGCTGAGGGTGTCGGCGAGGACGACGATGCCGTAGGGGTCGGGTTCCTCGGCGAACAGGGTGTCGATGGCCTGCCAGTCACCGGCCACGGCGGCGTGGTGAAGCCGCGTGAGCTCGGGGACGACGGCAGCCGGGTCGAAGACGGGGCGCATGGCGGCGATCGTAGAGGCCTCGATCCGAAGAATAGTTCGGGTGAAATTCGGTCATAGTCGGGCAATGGCACCGTCTTGTGCCAAGTTTTTACGGAACCGTTCCCTCCGGTTGTGTTTGATCTGCCTACGCTTCCGACGCCTGATCGGACATCAGTGCGATCACCGACCCAAGGAACAACATGAACAACAAGCGTCGGCAGCAGCTGCTCGAGGTCGCCAACCCCCTGCTCACCGCCGGCGAGCAGGTCGAGCTGGCGACCCTCGTCAAGGTCGGCTCCGTCTCCGTGAAGCGCAAGATCGCGACCGCCGCGGTGGTCGGCGTCCTGACCGCCGGCACGGTGATCGCGACGGCGAGCCCGCGCCCGATGTACCTGGCGATGACCAATCAGCGCATCCTCTTCTTCGAGGTGGACGGACTGACCGGCAAGCCGAAGAAGCTGCTGATGGTCGTGCCGCGCGAGCTGGTCACCGCGACCCCGGTCGCCAAGGCGCTGCTCGGCCTCGGCCGGGTCACGCAGCTGGAGATCGACGGCCAGGAGCGGGGCCTGAAGGTGCTCTTCCCGCCGGCCACCAAGGCCGATGCCGCCGGTTTCGTCGCGGCGCTCGGCACTGCGGTCTGACCCCGTCCCGCCGCGCCGCCACCGGGCGGCGCGGCGGGTCCGCGGCCTGAGCGCCGCGGCAGGACGGAGACGTCCAGGACCGTGAAGTCCCGGTGGACGGCGCCCGATTCGCATCGATCGCCGCGAGCCGGCGCGATGCACGGGCGGACGGCGGGTGCCCGGTCGACGGCAGAGCACCGGATGGCGCGCCGGCCCGGTCCCGGCCTCGTAGTCCGGCCGGGCGCTGCCTGAGACGGCGCCCGGCTCGTTCGGGTGCGGTCCGGCTCAGGCCAGGCCGAGGGCGCGCATCACCTTGATCTGCGCCTCGTCCCGGGCGGACTCCAGCTCCTCGACCGACGCGCCGAAGTCGGCTTGTTCGGAAAGGAGTTGGACGGTTGCCTGGTCGGGTTTCGGGGTGCCGAGGTCACGCCACATGCCTTCGAGGCCGGGGCCGAGGTGTTGCAGGAAGTGCGGCAGGCCACCGGGGCCGCCGCCGAGATGGAAGCTGCGGAAGGGGCCGGCGACGGCCCAGCGCGGACCGATGGACGAGGTGACGATCTCGTCGAGCTCCTGCTCGGTCACCACGCCCTTGACGACGAGGTCGACCGCCTCGCGGAAGAGCGCGGCCTGCAGCCGGTTGGCGACGAACCCCGGCACCTCCCGGCGCAGGACCTGCGGCTTCTTGCCGAGCGCCGTGTAGAAGGCGACCGCGCGCCGCACGGTGTCCGGATCGGTCCGCTCACCGGGGACGACCTCGACCAGCGGAACGAGGTGCGGCGGGTTGAAGGGGTGGCCGATGACCAGCCGTCCGGGGTGCTTCATCGCCTGGGCGATCCCGGTGGCGCGGATGCCGGAAGTGGAGCTGAGCAGCAGGGTGTCCGGACGGGCGGCCTGCTCGATGCGGCCGAAGAGCTCCTGTTTGAAGTCCAGGCGCTCGGGTCCGTTCTCCTGGACGGCGTCCGCATCGGCGACCGCCCGGTCCAGGTCGGCCTCGAAGCGCAGGTTGCCCTCGAGGCCTGCGGTGGGGAGACCGAGCGCGCGCAGGCCGGGGACGGCCTGACGCAGCTGGTCGTGGACGACCCTCTCCACGTCGGGGAGCGGGTCGTTGACGGTGACGGTCAGGCCCCTGGCGAGGAACAGGGCGGTCCACGAGGCACCGATGACCCCGGCGCCGATGACGGTGACGCGCCGGACGGTCTCCGGAGGGCCGGCGGTGGCGGCGGGAGTGTCGTTCATGGTGGCTCCAGGGGGACTTCACCGGGTGAGGTAGTCGTGGACGGGCTCGGGCGGCGGAAGGGTGAGGTCGGTCAGGACGTGGTCGGCGGAGAGGACTTCCAGGACCGGGAGGTCCGCCAGCGGCGCCAGTGCGTGCTGGAACAGCTGCAGCCGGGCGGGACCGGTCCACGCACCCCTCACGGTGATGTCCTCGATCCGGAACCGGACCAGTTCGCAGATCCGCGGCTCGCCGGTGTATCCGGGCAGGATCTTCAGCATGAAGGTGGGACAGCAGATCCCCTCCCGGGCCCGGTCCGCGTCGAGCGGCGCGTGCTTGTAGCCCATGGTGGCGGTGGCGACCCGCAGCGAGCCGTAGTCGAGCGTGCCGACCAGGGTGTCGGAGTCGACGGCCAGTCTCGGTGCACCGAGCTTCTTCGGCTAGGCGCTGATCTCCCGGCCGCTGGCGATGGCCGGGAGGCTGTCCGCGTACATCGCCAGGACGTACTCGCCGCGCTCGCCCTGGTACTCGACCGAGAGCAGCTGGCCGGACTCGGTGTAGTCGCCCAGGCCCGTGGTGTCGGGCATCCGGATGACCTCGAAGCGCGCACGGTCGGCTCGGCGATCCGCAGGGGTTCGGGGACGAGGCGTTCCAGCGGACGCGGGTCGGTGCGGTAGGTGATGGTGAAGTACTCCCGGTCGGTGAAGCGGTACGGGCCGGGAGGGTAGGCGGGGGCGTTCAACGGGGTGGTGAGCTGCTGGGTCACGTCTTGGCTGCGCATGGTCCGACCTGGGTTTCCTCGCGTGGGACGGACGGCTGCGCCCGCAGGCGCAGCCGGTGGCGGCTGGCGGGGGCGAGGTCAGCGGCGCTGCCAGTGCGGCTCCCGCTTCTCCGCGAAGGCGCGGGCGCCCTCCTTGGCGTCTGGGAAGCCAGCACGGGTACGACGATCCGGTCATGCCGCGAATGCCTTGAGGTCCATGCCCGCGCTGAAGACGCCGCCGACGCCGGTGAGGACGCCGACCATGAGGTCGTCGCGGGCATCGAGCTGGTCGAGGGCGGCGGCCAGTGCCCGGGCGGTGGCGCCGTCGATGGCGTTGCGTGCCTTCGGCCGGTCGATGGTGATCACGAAAGTGCCGTCGTGTTCCTCGGTGCGCACCGTGGCACTGTCAGCGGCCTCAGTCATGACGAGGACTCCTTCTCTTCTTCCTGGGTTCAGGCGATGGCTTCCGCCTTGCGCAGGTCCTCGATGCCGGCGTCGTCGAAGCCGAGGTCGCGGAGCACGGCCTCGGTGTGCTCGCCGAGGTCGGGGGCGGGCCGCGGGGGGACCTTCCGTTCCTGGTCCAGCCGCACCGGGCTGTCGATGGTCAGGTGGGGTTCGGCGCTGCCGTCCTCGATGGGTACCAGGACCTGGTTGGCGAGGAGTTGGGGGTCGTGGGCGCACTCCTCGAGCGTCTGGACGATTCCGTAGGTGAGGCCCGCGGCGTCGAGCAGCTCACGCCACTCGGCCAGGGGACGGCTCGCGAACGTCCGGTCCAGCACTTCGACGATCTCGGCGGCGTTGGCGCGGCGGCTCACGGTGTCGGCATGGTGCGGGTTCCTCGCCGCCTCGGGCTGGCCGATGGCCATCAGGAACAGCGGGACCTGCTTGTCCTCGTTGGCGAAGGCCAGCAGCAGCCAGCGGTCGTCCGCCGTCCGGTACACGTTCGCCAGCGCGTTCGGCGGGTGGAACCGGTCGACCGGGCGGGGATGGCGTGCACCGACCAGCATGGCCTGGAGCCATACGCCCGCCGCCCAGGCGCCTTCCGCCAGCAGTGACGCGGTGACCCGCGCCCCCTGGCCGGTCCGCTCACGGCGGTAGAGCGCGGTCATGATCCCGGCGTACAGGCTGATCGCCGTCGCGTGGTCGCCGGCCCCCGACACGTTGATCGCCGGCGGCGCGTCCCGCTGGCGGGTCACGTCCATCAGGCCGCTGCGTGCCCAGTACGCCGTCACGTCGAAGCCGGGAAGGTGCGCGTCCGGGCCCACCTCGCCGAAGCCGGTGACATCGGCGTAGATCAGCCGCGGATTCCAGACGGCCAGATCCTCGTACTCCAGACCCAGCTTGGCCCGCGTCCGTGGCGGGAAGTTGGTCACCAGCACGTCGGCCCAGTTCACCAGCCGTTCGAGCACGGGCCGGGCGCCGGGCGACTTCAGGTTGAGCGCGATGCTGCGCTTGTTGCGATTGTCCAGCTGCCAGGCGTAGTTGACCCCTTCGACCTGGGGGTTGGGAGGCACCCGGGTGAGCGCGCGGTAGGTGTCACCGACGTGCGGTGGTTCCACCTTGACGACGTCGGCGCCGAAGTCGCCGAGCACGGTGGCAGCGGCGGGACCCGCGATGAAGCTGGCGAGATCGACGACGTGCAGCCCCTCCAGCAGGGGTGTGTTCTCCATGACCGATCCTCTCCTCCGGAGGGCTGCGGTACGGCGAGTGCGCTCGCACCCGCGGCGGTCGGCGTCGGTGCGGGGCGTCCCGGCTCAGCGGCTGGGAGCCATCGGCGCGAAGGCGTTGTACCCGGTGATGTCCCGGCCGACGATCAACGCCTGCACGGTGTCGGTGCCCTCGTAGGTGTCGATGGCCTCGATGTCGCACAGGTGCCGGGCCACGTGGTAGTCGAGCACGATCCCGTTGCCGCCGAGAAGTCGCGGACCCGCTGGCGAAGGGCCCGCTGCTCGTCCGTCAGGAGTTCCCCCAGCAGGTAGTAGTCGGAGTGCTCCGGTCCGCCCAGCACCGGCGGCTCAACCTGCCCGTTGCCGCTCGGGACGGCTGCACCCGGGACGCCCTGCCCCTGGCCGGCTCCGGTGGCGTGCGTCGAGTTCATGGCCTGCGCTCCCTCCGGTTCAGGATCGGATTGCGCCACGTCACACAAGCTAGGGGCAGGCGGACGGGCGGCCATCGGGCGCGGGACACCATGTTCCGGCCCGGGCTGGTGCGCACGGACCAAACCGCCAGGTGCGGTGCCGGGATCCGAAGACCAACCCGCGAGCCCCGCAGCGAACAGCACTGCGAGGCTCGGTGTTGCTGCGGTCAACGGATCGCCCTCGATGGTTTCGCCGCGCCGCTACCTAGCACTGCGGAAGCGAATTGGAGCTGAGATTCACGAAGTCACGGGGAATGTAATATCCGCCGGAGCTGGACATCTTGAAGAACGGGTACTGATGCGTAGGGTTCGTCCAGCAGGCGAAAGAAATCTTCTGATCCTTATAGGCCATTCCCATCTTCTGGCTGTCGAGGGATGGGCTGAAGTAAATGCCAGTGTCGCGTATAATCGTCCCCTCGACGCTCGCAGGGGCTTGGGGAGCGGCGAGAATTTCCGCCGCAGACGCAGGTCCAGCGGCCAGCAGGCCTATCGATGCCACAGTCACGATTGCAGCAGTGGCGGGGAATGCGCGAAGGTTCATGTTCATCACGGACACCCTTTGAGCTGGGGGAGACCTTCTTTCCCTGGGTAGCAGACGGTGTCAGGTGCCGCAATCCGGGCTTCAGATCGTGATGCCGGATTACTCCGAGCCCTTCCGATGGCCGGGGGAGAGCCCCCGAGCAATGACGTTTTCCCAACCGGATTCCCTCAGTCACCCCGCCGTCACCAACCTAGCCGCCCCGACCAGCGAGATCGTCACCCGGACACTTCTGAATGCTCCGTAGGTTCCGGACACCTCGTGCCCGAGACTGAGCGCACCGGCGGGCGAACGCCGGTGGCCGCCCGCCCGGCGGCTCAGCGCCCGCCGACCATCGCCGAGGTGCCTTGAACTTCCCCGAGGGCGCGGCGGGTTCAGCCGCGGGACACCGTTCTCTTGGTCAGCTCCAGGAGTGATTCGAGGTCGTGTGATGCCTCCGCGGCACACAGGCCGGTGGCGATGAGCAGGACGATCAGGGCGCTTGAGGACAGCAGGTGCCCGCGGCGGCGCGGGGCGAGCAGGGCGGTGACGCGACGGGGGACCGGACCGGTGCCGCCCGGTCGCAGGCGGTCGAGGACGCCCCGGGCCGCCGCCGCTCCGAGGAAGCCGAAGAGGGGCTGCCGGTTGCGGGCCCGGGTCCGCTTGGCGGCGATGGCCGCCTTGCCGATGGTGCGGGCGACCCGTTCGCGGCTGCCGGTCGCGGCGGCGGCGCTCTCGTCGGCCCAGCGCTCGACGGTGTAGCCGACGGTGTCGGCCAGCGGCCGGAGCAACGGGTTCGCGGCGGCGGCGAGTTGGGCGAAGGCGACGAACAGGTAGTGGTGGTGGCCGAGATGGGCGCGCTCGTGGGCGAGCAGGATCTCGCGTTCGGCGGGGTCGAGGGCTTCCAGCATGCCGGTGGAGACCACGATCCGGCCGGGCCGTCCGGGGAGGGCGTACGCCTCGGCGGCCCGGTCCTCGACGACGACGAGCTGGTCGCGGCCGGGCAGGCAGGCGGCCTCGGTGGCGCAGTCGGCCAGGGCGCGGGCCCGGCGCCACAGCAGGCGGCCCGCCATGGCGGCCGCCACGGCCAGGAGCAGGCCGGCGAGCACGGCGGTGGAGAAGGCGGCGGGGTCGTGGCTCTGGGCCGCGTGCGCGGACCAGTGGTCGTGTGCGAGCCTGGCGAGCAGCGGGATGCGGATCAGCCCGGTGATCGCGAGCATGCCCAGGACCGCCGTGCTCCCGGCGGCCAGCACCAGTGCGCCGACGGTCAGCAGCCAGGTCGCCTGACGGGGCGGCAGCCGCTCGCCGGCTGGGCGGGCGATCAGCGCCGCCAGCAGCGGGAAGAGGAGCGGCAGGTAGACGGCGACGCGCATCCGGGCGGCTCCTACTTCCCCGTGTCCAGCAGCCGGCGCAGCAGCTCCTCGTCGTCGTCGGACAGCTCGTCGACGAAGTGGGTCAGGACGGCCTCGCGGTCGCTGCGCCCGTCCAGGAGCTTGCGCATCTGGCGGGCGGCGAGCCCTGAGTCGTCGGCGACGGGGGAGTAGGCGAAGGCCCGGCCGCGCTTGGTGCGCTGCAGCAGGCCCTTGGAGTGCATGCGGGACAGGGCCGTGACGACGGTGGTGTACGCGAGCCGGCCGTCGAGGCGTTCGCGCACCTCGCCCGGGGTCAGTGCCCCGGGGGTCGCCGCGTGCAGCGCGGCCAGGACTTCGGCCTCCAGCTCGCCCCTGGCCCGGCCCTCGGACGTGCTGGGTTCGTGTACGCCCATGGATTTGATCGCCTCCTCCGCCATCTTCTACCTTCTCGTAGAAGTTCTACGATCTCGTAGAAGTTGCTGCCTGCCCAGATTCTGTCATGCCCGCACACCCCGGGCCGGCTCAGGGCGGCGAACCCAGGAGGATCTGCGTGAGCACAACAATGGCGGTCGACACCCCGCCGCCGGCCGCCGCGGCCCGCGCCGAGGGACTGACCAAGGCGTACGGCTCCGGCGAGACCCGGGTGGTGGCCCTGGACGCGGTCAGCGTCAGCGTGGCGCGCGGCGAGTTCGTCGCGATCATGGGTCCGTCGGGTTCGGGCAAGTCCACCCTGATGCACTGCCTGGCCGGCCTGGACACCGCGACCGGCGGGCAGATCTTCATCGGCGAGAGCGAGATCACCCGGCTCAAGGACAAGAAGCTGACCCAGCTGCGCCGGGACAAGATCGGCTTCATCTTCCAGGCGTTCAACCTGCTACCCACCCTGACCGCGCTGGAGAACATCACCCTCCCCACGGACATCGCGGGCCGCAAGGCGGACCCGGCGTGGGTGCAGCAGGTGATCGACACCGTCGGCCTGGGCGCACGCCTGAAGCACCGCCCGACCGAGCTGTCCGGCGGCCAGCAGCAGCGCGTCGCGTGCGCGCGGGCGCTGGCGGGCAAGCCGGAGATCATCTTCGCGGACGAACCCACCGGCAACCTGGACTCCCGGGCGGGCGGCGAGGTGCTCGGCTTCCTGCGCGGTTCCGTCGACGACCTGGGCCAGACCATCGTGATGGTCACCCACGATCCGGTCGCCGCCTCCTATTCCGACCGGGTGCTGTTCCTCGCCGACGGGCGGATCGTCGACGAGCTGCTCGACCCGACGGCGGACTCGGTCCTCGACCGGATGCGCAAGTTCGACGGCGCCGGACGGAAGAGCTGACCGATGTTCGAAGCAAGCTTCCGCAACTTCCTGGCCCACAAGGGCCGGATGGCGCTGTCCACGCTGGCCGTGCTGCTGGGTGTGGCGTTCGTCTCCGGCACGCTGGTGTTCTCCGACACCATCAACGTCGCGTTCACCGGCATCGCCGGCTCCACCGCAGCAGACGTGACGATCAAGCCGAAGCAGGCGTTCACCCCGGAGGTGGAGGACCGCGGTCTGTCCGGCGAGGTGCCGGCCCTGCCCGCGTCCGTGGTGGCGAAGGTCTCCACCGTCCCCGGAGTGCGGGCCGCACACGGGCAGGTGAGCCTGCAGACCCTGACGGTGGTGGACCGGGCCGGCAAGCCCGTCGGCGCGACCACCGGCGCACCCACACTCGGACAGAACTGGTACGACGATCCCCAGGTCCGCCTGGTCCAGGGCCACGCCCCCACCGGAGCCGGCGAGTTGGTGATCGACCAGGCCAGCGCGGAGCACAAGGACATCCGCCTCGGCGACCCGCTGAACATCCTCACCCCGACCGGATCCACCCCGGGCACCGTGGTCGGCATCGTCGCCTTCAGGAGCGGCAACCCTGGCGTGACGATGGTCTACACCGACACCGCGACCGCCCAGCGGCAACTGCTCGGCAAGCCCGGCCAGTTCACCGGAGTCACGGTGGACACCACCCCCGGTACCAGCCACACCACCGCGCAGACGAGGATCAAGGCGGCGCTCGGCGACGGCTACTCGGTGGCCACCAAGGAGGAGCAGGCGCAGACCGCCGCACAGCAGATCAGCTCCTTCCTGAGCGTGGTCACCCTCGCCCTGCTCGGCTTCGCCGCACTCGCCGTCCTGGTCGGCGCCTTCCTGATCCTCAACACCTTCGCCATGCTGGTCGCCCAGCGCACCCGCGAACTCGGCCTGCTGCGCGCCCTGGGCGCCGGACGCGGCCAGGTGATGCGCGCGGTGCTCACCGAGGCACTGCTGCTCGGCGTCATCGGCTCGACCCTCGGACTCGGCACGGGCATCGGCCTCGCGACCGGACTGAAGAGCCTGATCTCCGGCTTCGGCGTCGACCTGTCCGGCACCGCGCTGGTCATCAACCCGCTCACCCCGGTCGCGGCCTACGCCGTCGGCGTCCTCGTGACCGTCGTCGCCGCGTACCTGCCGGCCCGCCGTGCCGCCCGGATCTCCCCGATGGCCGCGCTGCGCGAGGCGGCCGCACCGCCCACCAGGCCGCTCGGCCCGCGCACCGCGCTGGGCACGGCGCTGCTGCTCGCCGGCGGCGCCGCCCTGGCCGGGGCGGCCGAGTACCACGACACCCTGGTGACCGGCGCCGGCCTGCTCGGCGGCGGCATCCTCGCCACCCTCATCGCTCTCGTGATCCTCGGCCCGGCGCTCTCCAGAGCGGTCGTGTACGGGCTCGGTGCGGTCTATCCGAGGCTGTTCGGCGCCGTCGGCCGGATGAGCCGCCTGAACGCCGTACGCAACCCGAGGCGCACCGGCGCCACCGCCGGCGCGCTGATGATCAGCCTCTCCCTGGTCGGCGCGGTCGCCGTCCTCGCGGCCTCGCTCACCACCTCGGTCGACCGGGACGTCGACAGCACCTTCGGTGCCGACTACGTACTGTCCGGCAACGGTGCCACCCCGATCGGCCAGGAGGTCACGGCCAAGGTCAGGGCCATCCCGGGCATCCAGACCGTCACCCGGCAGCGCTACGCGGTCGCCCACCTGAACGGGTACCAGCTGGTGCTCTCCGGCGTGGACGTCGCCACCGTCGACCGGGCCGTCAAGCCGCAGTACCTGACGGGTTCCACCGCCGATGTCGCGGCCGGGAAGCTGATGGTCGACCAGACCACCGCGAACGCCGACCACCTCGCGATCGGCTCCAAGGTCGAACTCCACTTCCTCAACGGCAACGTGGGCACCCTCACCGTCGGCGCGATCTCCAAGCCCCCGGCCGGCGCGGGCAAGGACGGCGGCAGCTGGGAGGTCTCGCTGGACACCCTCAACAGGTTCGCCCCCGAGGCCCGGGACTTCACCCTCTACCTCAACACCGCGCCCGGCGCCGACCGGAAGCGGGTCCAGGCCGCGCTGGACGCCGCGCTCGCGGGCTACCCGCAGGTCAGTGCGCAGAGCCAAGCCGACTACAAGAAGCAGATCACCGGCCAGGTCGACACCGTCCTCTACCTCGTGTACGCCCTGCTCGGCCTGGCGATCGTGATCGCCGTCCTCGGTGTGGTCAACACCCTTGCCCTGTCGGTGATCGAGCGCACCCGGGAGATCGGCCTGCTCCGGGCGATCGGCACCTCGCGCAGCCAGGTCGGCAGGCTCATCCGGCTGGAATCCGTCCTGATCTCCGTCCACGGCGCCCTGCTCGGCCTCGGTCTCGGACTGGCGTGGGGCATCGCCGGGCAGAAGGTGCTGGCCCTGTACGGGATCACCGCACTCAGCATTCCGTGGACCACCATCCTCGCCGTGCTCGCCGGATCGGCGCTGGCGGGCCTCGCCGCGGCGGTCCTGCCCGCCACGAAGGCTGCCCGGATGCCGGTGCTGGGGGCCGTCGCCACCTCCTGAGACCGCCGGTCGGCCCCGCACCCCGGACAGCCGGGGCCGACCGGCAACCCGCGTCGGGGGCCGCCCCCTGAGGGGGAGCGGCCGACCTGTGGACGCGACGATCCGGGGAAGTCAGGGGCGGACGCGGGGTGGGTGGGGCCGGCCGGCCCGGCGTCCCCGTACCCGGACCCGGGGTCGGGCGGGCCGCAGGCCGCGGTCGTCCGGGGCCCGTGGTGGGGAACGCCGTCGGTCCGGCTAGAATCGCTGTTCAGCCTGTGCAATCAAGAGGCTCGGCCCAGCAGGTGCGCGGGGCTTCACCGGCCTGGCACCTCCCCGCATCCGAGGAAGACGTGAGTAGCGAACAGTCCGCCCCCGTCCTGCACGTCCTCAGCGAGGCCGGCCGCCGCCGGACCTTCGCCGTGATCAGCCACCCGGACGCCGGCAAGTCCACGCTCACGGAAGCCCTGGCCCTGCACGCGCGGGCGATCACCTCGGCCGGCGCGGTCCACGCCAAGGGCGGGCGGCGTGGCGTGACCAGCGACTGGATGGAGCTGGAACGCGAGCGCGGCATCTCGGTGACCTCGGCGGCCCTCCAGTTCGAGCACCGCGGCCAGGTGATGAACCTGGTCGACACGCCCGGTCACGCCGACTTCTCGGAGGACACCTACCGGGTCCTGGCGGCCGTCGACTGCGCGATCATGCTCGTCGACGCAGCCAAGGGTCTCGAGGAGCAGACCCGCAAGCTCTTCGCGGTCTGCCGTCATCGCGGTGTCCCGGTGATCACCTTCATCAACAAGTGGGACCGCCGGGGCCGTGACGCCCTGACCCTGCTCGAGGACATCGAGACCCACCTGGGCATCACCCCGGTGCCGGTGGTCTGGCCGGTCGGAAACGCGGGCGACCTGCGCGGCCTGGTCGAGGCCGGGAACACCGAGCAGATGCTCCGCTACACCAAGGTGCCCGCCGGGACGCACGCGGCGATCGAGGAGAAGCTCACCGCCGGGCAGGCCGCCGAGCAGGAGGGCGAGGCGTGGGAGACCGCGCTGGAGGAACTGGAGCTGGTGCTCTCCTCCGGCCCCGGCTACGACCAGCAGGCATTCGAGGAGGGCAAGATCAGCCCGGTCTTCTTCGGTGCGGCGCTGACCAACATCGGTGTGAAGCTCCTCCTGGACGCCGTGGTCGACCTGGCCCCGTCGCCCGGGCCGCGTCCGCTCGCCAACGGTGGCGTCCGCGAGGTCGGGGAGGAGTTCTCGGGCCTCGTGTTCAAGATCCAGGCGAACATGGACCCCGCGCACCGCGACCGGATCGCGTTCATCAGGGTCTGCTCCGGCGTGTTCGAGCGCGGCATGAACGTGACCCGGGCGGCCAGCGGTCGCTCCCTGACCACCAAGTACGCGCACACCGTGTTCGGGGCCGAGCGCACGGTCGTCGACAAGGCGTACCCCGGCGACGTGGTCGGCCTGATCAACGCGAGCGCGCTGCGCGTCGGCGACACCCTCTACACGGGCGGGAAGGCGGAGTTCCCCGGACTGCCGGCCTTCGCCCCCGAGTACTTCGCGGTGGCCCGTCCGAAGGACATCAGCCGCTCCAAGCAGTTCCGCAGGGGCGTCTCGCAGCTGGACGAGGAAGGCGTCGTCCAGGTGCTGGTCTCCGACCGGCGCGGTGACCAGGCGCCGGTGATGGCGGCGGTCGGTCCGATGCAGTTCGACGTCGTGCTGCACAGGATGGAGCACGAGTTCTCCTCCCCGATCACCCTCGACCACCTCCCGTACCGGCTGGCCCGCGTCACCGACGCCGCCGGCTCCGACGCGCTGGCCAAGGACCGTCTCACCAACGCCGAGGTCCTCACCCGCCGCTCGGACGGCGTTCTGCTGGCCGTCTTCGCCGACAAGTGGCACCTGAACTCCTTCCAGCGCTCCAAGCCGGACGTCCTGCTCCAGCCGCTCATCGCCACCGCGGACTGACCGACAGCCGCCCGCCCCAGCGCCGCCTGGGGGCCGTCACCACCTCCTGAGACCGCCCGTGGGCCCCGCACCCCCCAAACGCCCCTCGGCGGTCCGATGACTCAGGGACATCGGACCGCCGAGGGGCGCTGTCGTCTCCGACACCCCGGTGCGTCAGGTCCTACCCGGCGTCATTCGTTGGTCAGCACCACGCTTCCGTAGCGCGGGCGGGATCCGGGCGGGGGGACCGTCAACGCGGCGGCCAACTCGGGAGGCGCCTCGAGAGGCACGGGTGCCAGGACGACGGAGGGAACGCTGGTGCCGTCCCACAGGCCCTGCTCGCGCAGCGCACGGAGCTGGTCGGTCACGTCGAAACTGAAGTCGAATCCGCGGCCGCCGTGGTGGTGGATGTCACCGCCGATCGCGCCGAAGAAGTCGAGGTGGCCGACGAAGTACGGGCTGTCCGGGGCGAGGTCTGCCTCCCGGTCCTGGTCCGCGCCCAGCAGGACCCGGAAGGTGGTCCCGGGCGACTCGTCCGCGCGCACGTCCCTGATGGTGAGCACGACGCGTTGCCCGTTCCGCGCGCTCTCGGCCTCGGCCATGCTGCTCAGTGCCCGGGTGGCGCTGGTCTCGGGCTGGACCGGGACCGTGACCGGCTCGGGCCCCAGTTCCCCTCCTCCCGCGGTGCCGAGTACCTGGCCCGTGGGGCCGGGGTTGGCGGCGACCAGCACCACAGCCTTGCGCTCGGCCTTCACCGGGTCCTCCCAGACCTCCAAGTCCTCGTACTTGTAACCCAGTTGCTTCTCGGTGTCGAGCATGCTCTTGGCGGAGATGGTCTGCTTCTTCGCGGTGCGGTCCCAGAAGGTGAACGGTTTGAGGAGCCAGTCCTCGGTCTCCGGGTTCTTGCGTCCTCCGCCCTTCGCCAGCCAGGCGGGCCAGATCCGGTCGATGTTGGCGTGGTGGAGCCAGAAGATGGGGTCGCGCGGGGAGATGAAGACGCCCATCCAGCCGCCCACGAAGAGGTGGATCTTGTTGTGCGGCACCGACTCCAGGCAGCCGAAGTTCCCCTTGTCATGCGGTAGTTCGGCGCCGGTGTCCTTGCTGCCGAAGTGGTCCGGCCGCACGCCGGGGTACCTCAGGGAGCGCATGGCGTCGGTGGGATTGACCAGCTCCCAGGCGACACCGAAGCCCTGGTTGGCCGTGCTGTTCCGCTTGATCATGTCGTACAGCGGGTTGTCGACCTCGACCCCCAGTGCGTAGTGGGGGATCTTCGGAGTCCGGAACGCCTCCGGGAGCTTGCGGAACTCCTTCGAGGCGTCGTTCAGCGGATCGTGGTTCGCCACGCGGGTGTAGTTCCAGTACGGAAGTGCCCAGTTCTCGGGCCCGCCGAGCTTCTTGACGACCGAGCGTACGATGTCCTCGAAGTAGTACAGATAGCCGCGGTGCCAGGGCAGGAAGAACCATCCACCGTGCGGACAGTGGTTCCAGTCCGGGTTCGGCTTGGGCGGGGGGCTGTCGGGATCGGGGCTGCCGGAGCCGTGGATGTTCGCCTGCCAGCGCCAGCTGCGCGGGTCCTCGTCGTAGTCGTTCATCATCACGCCCACCGCGTGGGCGTACCAGAAGATGTCCGAGTTCACGTCCCAGCCGCTGGGCCCGGCCTTCATCTTGGTGACGTCACGTCGTATGCGCACGCTATTGGTCATGGCGATCTCCTCTTCCGAAGTTGCTCACACGGAGCTTGAGTTGGGCGGCGGACAGACTGTTCGGGATGGTGCGGCAGCGGGGATGTGCGGCGGAACGCCGGATGGCCCGTCAGTGCAGCAGCAGGACGACCACGGTGGTGACGGCCAGTGCCGCACCGAGGGCCAGCACCGCGAGCGGGCCGCCCTGCTGCGTCGCCAGGTGCCGCCGCCGGGCCAGGGCGGCGGCCGCGGCCGCGCCGCGCAGCAGCACACCCGCGGCCGCGGCCACCAGCAGCGCCTGGGCGCTCTCCGGTAACCGGGCGACCTCGGTGACCAGGCCGCCGAGGAGCGGGCCCGCACAGGCCAGCGCCAGCCAGGGGGCCAGTCGCCGTCGTCCCTCGGCCTCCAACAGGGCCGTCAACGCCAGCCCTTCGCCGGCGGAGTGTGCAACCAGGGCCGCGACGACCGGGAGTGAGGGGAGCAGGACCACCGCCATGCCCTCGATCACCCGGTGCAGGACGAGGGCGGCCGCCGTGCCCACGCCGTGCGGCCGCCGCCCCCGATCGCACCGGGCGAGCAGGGTGCCGCAGGCGGGCACCACGACGCACCCTCCGACGACCATGGCGGGCACCGTCCACAGCGGAAGCCCCGTCTCACGTGCGTCGTCAAGTGCGTGCGGCAGGAGGTCGACCGCCGCCATGGCCAACAGGACTCCGCAGGCCGCGGGCAGCAGAACCATCCCGTGCCGTGGCCAGTGCCGAACGGACCAGGCGCCGGCCAGCGTCCCGAGGGTGATCAGCAGTAGCCCGAGGTAGGCCCCGGGTGCGAAGCCCAGCAGTGAGACGGCCGACAACGTCCCGGGGGTCGTCGCAGCTCTCATGGAAGTCCTCTCGCACGACCATCTGCATGCATACTTACCTGTGATGTGGATCCTTGCCATCCAGCGGCCCCATCGTGACGCTCAGTTGCGTCTTCGATGGACCGTCACGCATCGCCGAGCACGGCGATCCGGGTGGTGAGGAACGTCCACCGTGCGCGCCACAGTGCCGGGCAGGCCGGGCGGCGAACGCGTACCCGGTGTCGTCACCACCGATTGCGGGGCAGAGTCGGCCAGACGGTGATGGCCTCGGGCGGCAGGTGGATCCGGCAGTCGCCGGTGGTCGCGGGTACGGCCGGTGTGGTCACGGCGATGCTCAGGGAGTGCCCGTTGGCCAGTACGGCGTGCATCTCGGTGACGGCGCCGACCTGCACGGTGTCGAGGATGGTCGCCGGGTGGCCGCCGGTGTTGGTGAGGCGGACGTCCTCGGGTCGGATGCACCAGGTGACCGGCGTGCCGGCGGGCAGGTCAGTGGCGGCCACGGTGATGCGGGTGCCGTCGACCACGAGGGTGCGCGGGTCGGCGAGGCGTCCGGTGTGCAGGTTGCGGATGCCGAGCAGATGCGCGGCTTCCGGGGTGGCGGGGTGAGCGAAGACCTCCCGCTGGTCTCCGGCCTGCAGCAGTCGGCCGTGGGCGACGATGAGGATCTCGTCGGCGAGCAGGGCCGCGTCCTCCGGATCGTGGGTGATGATCACGGTCGTGGGAGCGGTGCCCTGCTGCAGCCGGCGCAGCTCCCAGCGGAGTTCGTCGCGTACCGGGGTGTCCAGGCCGGTGAACGGCTCGTCGAGCAGGAGTAGCCGCGGGTCCCGCGCGAGGGCGCGGGCCAGGGCGACGCGCCGGCGCTGGCCGCCGGAGAGCTCGTGGGGCAGGCGGTGCTCAAGACCGTCCAGGTGGAGCTGGCGCAGCCAGTAGACGGCCAGGGCGGGGTCCGTGTCGGGGCCGAAGGTGATCTGGTCCCAGACGGCCAGGTGCGGCAGCAGGCTGGCGTCCTGCGGCACGTAGCCGACGCCGCGGCGTTCGGGTGGCAGTGCCGTGAGGTCGTCCTCGTCGAGGCGGACGTAGCCGGCCTGCGGAGTGGCGAGCCCGGCGACCAGGCGCAGCGTCAGTGACTTGCCGGACCCGGACGGGCCCAGGATGGCCAGGTGGCGGCCCTGGGCGGCGTGTGCGATCCGCAGTTGGAAGGTTCCGGCCCGTGCGCGCAGGTCGAAGGTGAGGCGTGAGCTGGTCCGGGCACGGGGGGCCCGGGGCGGGGGCAGCGCGGTTCGGTGGCGGCGGTGTAACCGCAGGTGCGCGGTGTAGTGGCTGACGGCCAGGACGGCCACGGCGGCGACCAGGCTCACCGCGACGGGCAGCACGGTGGTGTCGAGCCCGGCGCTGCCGAACTGGACGTAGGTGTACACCGGCAGCGAGTAGGGGTGGTAGGCGAGGACCACGGTGGCGCCGAACTCGCCGAAGGCGCGCAGCCAGGCCAGCAGCAGCCCGGCCCGGATGCCCGCGGCGGCGCCGGGCAGGGCGACCCGGGCGAACCGGGAGAGGCGTCCGTGGCCGAGAGTGGCGGCCACGTCCGCGAGATCCGGGTCGAGGGCGGCGAAGGCCGAGCGCGCGGCGACGATGAGGAAGGGGGCCGCCACGAAGACCTGTGCCAGCACGATCCCGGCCGCGTGGTCGGTGAGCCGGCCGCCGAAGAGCCGTCCGAGTGGGGCGTAGGGTCCGACGACGTACAGCAGCAGGATGCCGCTCATCAGCGGTGGCAGGGCCAGCGGGAGCTGCACCGCGATCCCCAGCAGGGTGGCGATCCGGCCGTGGACCTGGGCGAGCAGGTAGGCCAGGGGTACCCCCAGGACGGTGATGATCGCGGTGGCGACGGTCGCGGTCTCCAGTGAGACGGTCAACGCGTCGCCGATGCCGGGCGCGGTCAGCACACCGGGAGGCGCGTTGGTCGCCCGCGCGACGAAGGCGCCCAGCGGTGCCAGCAGGTACAGCAGGAGGAGGGCGCCGAGCCAGGGGAGCGGCGTGCCCAGGAAGCGCACCTGGTCGCGGGGCTGCGTCGGTCGTGGACTCACCGTCCGGCTCCTTCCTCGGGCCCGCGCGCCGTCAGCCGGTGGTCCCCGGCTGCGCCAGTTCGGAACGCAGCGACGCCGGGACGGCCGCTCGGTCGCCGGAGACGGTGGGCGGTGAGAGGGTCACGTTGTGCGCGGCCAGGCTCGCCCTGCCCCGGTCACCCAGCAGGTATTGAACGAAGGCGGTGGCGCCCGCGGGGTCGGGTGCGCGGCCGACCACCGTCACGGTGAAGTGGGCGGCGACCTTCACCTCGCCGAGGTCGACCGCGGGTACGTGCTGCTCGACCGCTTCGTTGCTGTAGAAGAAGGCGGCGTCCAGTTGTCCCGCTTCCAGCCGTCCGTCGAGCTCCTGTTCCGGGAAGACCTGGGAGGACTTCTCCACCGAGGAGGCCAGGCCGGGATCCCGGTAGATCTCGGACGCCTGCTGGAGGGCCTGTACGGCCAGTTCTCCCTTGGGATCGAGCTTGGGGTCGGTCCGGCCCAGCCGGAAGCCCGGTTCGGTGATCACCTGGTACCAGGGTTTCGTCTTCAGCTCGGCGGCGAACGGGCTGTGCGGGTTGTAGGCGATCATCACCGGTGCGCTGCCGAACGTCACGTACCAGGACACCCAGTCGCCGTTGGCCGCTCCCGCCAGGGAGTCGTTGACCTTCGGGCTGGCGCTGACGAAGACGTCGGCCTGGCGTACCTTGCCCTTGATCTGGTTGGCGAGCTCGGTGGAGCCCCCGCCGACCCCCTGGTACCGGTAGCCCGTCGTGGCACTGAACTTCGGGCCGAGGTCGTGCTCCATCAGGTTCTGCAGCGACCCGCAGTACAGCACCTGAACGGTGCCGTGGCCGCCGCCGGCCGCCTGGCCGCCCGTCCGGTCGCCGCCGTCCCCGCTGCAGCCGGCGACCAGGGCCACGGCCGCCGCCAGCACACCCGCCACCCGCAACCGCGTCCGCCGCCGAGCCGGCACTGCCATCCGCACGAGCCGTCACCCTCTCCGTCCACCGCGGGGGAAGAGCACGCACCGATCGGAACACAGCGGTCCGGCCGGCATGCTCCGGAGGGCGGCTGCCGGACTTGGTGACGCTGCCGCACGCCGACCAGGCTCCGGGGATCGCGCTGGAACGCGCGCTCCGCTCCATGCGTACTGGCCACCCGGACCCGCGGACCTGCGTGGGAGCCCCGGGCGCGTTTCACGTACCTCGGCCCCGGACGGCCCGGGACCGAGCCGACCAGGAAAGATCCGTCGAGCACCACACTATCCGCATCCGCGTTGGACCACCTCGTTCGCATCCGCGGACGCCGGAGCGGCCGTGGTCGGCGAACTCTCGGCTCCGGGCAGCAGGCTCTCGACGGAGCGCGGCCGCAGTGGGCGCACCGTGGTCGACGACCCGTCCGTCGCGCACATCACCCCGCTTTGGAAGGGCGGTCGCGGAGCGGGCACCGCCGACTGGCTCGCCGAGCACGGCTGGCGGACCGAGATCCATCCGCTGGGCGAGGTGGCGGCCCGGTACGGACGGGCGGTTGTCGGCCCGGCCCACACGGGTTTCCTCACGGCCGTGCGGGAAGGGACCGCCGCCGCGTCGGGACGCTGAGGAGTCCTCCGCCTTTCAGTCAGCCCAACCGGCTCCGGATCACCGGAGGGCGCCCGAGGCACCTCATCCGCCGCACCGTGGACCGGCGCAGCATGCGGACGCACAGCCGCCACAATCGGACAACTCCCGTTCCCTGCAAGGCCGTAAGAGCTGGCTTGGATCAGGTCAGCTCGGTGCTCCGCCGCGGCTGGGCAGAGCCGGCCGAGTCGGCGGCGGTGTAGCTGCCGAGGAAGGCCAGAGCCTCCTCGGCGGGACTGCCGGGCGGGGCCGTGTAGATCACGAGGAGGTGGTGGGCGGCGCCGGGGGCCCGGAAGGTCTGGTAGTCGAGTGTCAGGTCACCGACGGCGGGATGCCGGAAGTGCTTGAGCCCGTGGGTCTTCTCGTGTACGTGGTGGCCGGCCCAGAGCTTGCGGAAGACCGCGCTGCCCAGGGAGAGTTCGCCGACCAGGCGGACGAGTTCCGGGTCGTGCGGCCGGCGTCCGGCGGCCATGCGCAGGATGCCGACCGTGGTCCGGGCGGCTTCGTCCCAGTCGAGGTGGACCTCCGGTGCGTCCGGGTCCAGGAAGATCCGGCGGGCCATGTTGCGCTCTCGTGGCGCGAGGTTGGGGAAGTCGGCGATCAGTACGGCCGCCAGCCGGTTCCAGGCCAGGACGTCGTTGCGGTCGTTCATGATCAGGGCGGGGTTGGCCGGGATGGCCTCGACGACCTGACGCAGTGCGGGGCGCAGCACGGCGTCGCGTCCGGTGGCGGCCGCCCTCGCCACGGCGCGGCGGGGCGGCCGGGCCAGGTCGTACAGATGGGCGCGCTCGGCGGGTCCGAGCCGCAGAGCTCTGCCGAGCGAGTCGAGGACCTCGTCGGAGGGGCGGTCGGCGCGGCCCTGCTCCAGGCGTATGTAGTAGTCGGTGCTCAACCCGACCAGTTCCGCGACCTCTTCGCGGCGCAGGCCGGGTACGCGGCGGCGGCCGGTCGGCGGCAGGCCCACGTCGGCGGGTGACACCAGGGCCCGCCGGGTCCGGAGGTAGTCGCCGAGGCTGTTGGCGGTCATGAGGGTGTCGGCCATGGGCCCCAGTATGGGGGCCGCCATCGGGGGCGCGGCGGCCGGAAGGTGGCCCTGTCACTCCCAGGGAACGGCGGTCTCTTCATCCGGCGATCACGCCGGCGAACGATCGGGGGCATGACCACATCCCCCTCTTCCGAAGTCTCGGACCGCCCTGGTCCGGAGCGCACCCGCGGCACGGGCGGTGCCGAGGCCGCACCCTCCTCGGCATCGGCACCGCACCGAGGTGTGGACGGCGGTGAACGCGGCTACTGGGTCACGGTGGTGGCGGTCGCGTGTGCCGCCATGCTGCTGCCGTTCTCGGTGACCGGGGCCGCGGTGGCACTCCCGAGCATGGCGGCGCACCTGGGCGCCTCGGCGGACACGGCCCAGTGGATGCTGAACGCCTTCAACGTCACTTTCGCGGCCCTGCCGCTCGCGGCCGGCGGCCTCGCCGACCGGTTCGGCAGGCGCCGGGTGCTGCTGACCGGTATCGCGCTGGTCGGCGGCAGCTCCCTGCTGGTCGCGGTGGCGGCCTCGATGCCCGTGGTCGACGCGGCCAGGGCGGTCCAGGGGTGCGGGGCCGCGGCCGTCCTGGCCTCGGGAGCGGCGGTGCTCGCCCACGCCACCTCAGGACGGCGCAGGCAGCTGGCCTTCGGGATGCTCGGTACCTCCTTCGGTACGGGCCTGGCGATCGGACCGCTGGCGGCCGGTGCGCTGGTAGACGCGGCGGGCTGGCGGTCGGTGTTCCTGTTGGTCGCGGCGGTGTCCGTACCCGTGTGGCTGTGCGCGACCCGGGCTCCGGAGTCCCGTGACACCGACCAGCCCGCCTTCGACCTGGTGGGGCCGGTCTGCTTCACCGCCGGGCTCGCCGCGCTGTCCTCCGCGTTCGTGCGGGCCGGCGGTGCCGGCTGGACGGCGTGGAGCACCCTGCTGCTGCTCGGCACCGCCGTCGTGCTGATCGCACTGTTCGCGGTGGTGGAGCTCTGCCTGGCCGAGCGTGCGATGTTCGACGTCCGGCTGTTCCGCAGGCCGGAGTTCCTCGCCGTGGTCTGCCAGCCGTTCACGGTCACCCTCGGCTTCGTCGTGCTGCTGGTCTACCTCCCGGCCTACCTGCAAGGAGTGGGCGGCCGAAGCGTCCTGAGCAGCGGTCTGATTCTGCTTCCGATGACGACGCCGGTACTGCTGCTGCCGCTCGCCGCAGGCCACCTGGCCGCCCGCAGCTCCGTGCGGGCGGTGCTGACCGGCGCTTCCGCACTGATCGCGGTAGGCGCCCTGCTCCTGGTGACCGTGCGCAGCGACGGATCGTGGACGGCCCTGGCGCTGCCGCTGCTGCCCTTCGGTATCGGCGTGGGTCTGGCGTTCGGTGTGATGGACAACGCGGCCGTCAGCACCGTCCCGGTCCAGAGGGCCGGGGCCGCCGCAGGCATCTTCAACACGATGCGCATCACCGGGGAGTCCGTCGCGGTCTCCGGAGCCGCAGCCCTGCTCACCACGCTCGCCGCCGCCCGGCTGAACGACAGCGGCCTCTCCTCCGGCGAGGCGGCCCGGATCGCCGGGCAGGCCGTCCAGGGCCACGTCGCCGAGGCGCACCGGGCGGCCCTGGCCGCGGGCCTCACCAGCGCCGTCCACACCCTCGGCCTCGCACTCGCCGCCCTGTCCGCACTCGGCGCCGTCCTCACCCACCTCGCGCTGGCACCCACCACTTCGCGGCAGGAGAGGACGAGGGGCTGAGGCTCGGTCAAGCGCGAGCCCGGACAGGCGCCGGGCGCGGGTGGAACGCCCCCATGGCGCGGGACGCCCGGACTTGCGTGAGACCCGCATGCCAAGGGCGTCTCACACGAGTCCCGGCCCGTACGCATCGAGGGCGGCGGTGAACGCGCCGGTTCATCGGCGACCTGGTTCTTCATCGCGTCGGAGAACGCGTCGCCGTTGAGGAAGACCATGTCCCGCCCCGCGGCGCGGGCGAGGCCGGCGGTTGCCGCGGTGCGGTACCAGCCGGCCGTGGCGGTGCGCCGCGGGCCGGGTGCCTTCTCGAAGCAGACGCCGATGCCCCGGATGCCTGCGCGCTTGAGTCCGGCGAGGGTGGCAGCGAGGCCGTACCCGGCTGACGAGCCGATGACCACGGCGACCGGCCCCTCATCTCCGGGCTCTTCGTTGGGGGAGGGAATGTCCCGCCACATGCCGGCCACCAGCTCGTCGCAGCCCGCCGGGTGTGAATCGAGGAAGAGGAAGCCGCGGCTTCGGGGGGTGATGACGCGATCGTTCGCCAAGGGAGTCCTCCTACTGGCCCGGACGGGACGCGACGACCAAGCCGGCTGTCGCGTCCTGCAAGTCTTGTGTGTTGTGGACACGGGCAGTGATCTCATCGGGCACAACAATGCCGTGGCGGTTTTGGAGTGTTTCCATCACTCCGAGGAGCGCCGAGCTGTCCGGCTCCGGGCCGCGTCGGTCCGGGCGCTCATCCCGCGGCCTTGACGGCATGGTGCGTCGGCAGTTGTTGTCTTTGACGGTGCATCAACAGAATAAGAGGGCCGTGCCGATGTGGTGTTGATGGAGTGACGCACCGTCGGCGGAAACGGGATGCAGCTCCGACCGGTGTGACGGCCTGCCGATTGTGGCGCTCACCGTGGACCGTCATGGTTCGTCAACATCCGGGCCGGCGCCCTGATGTGGCGGATTCGAGGAGGAATTCAAGAGATCGCGCCAGGCTGGCAGGCCGCCGTTTCAGCATGATCGCTAGCCTGTGCTAACGTCTGACGCATTGTTATGCATGCATCTGTTCACGGGGGTATCTGATGCAGCTCGCACCAAAAGTAGGTTCTGCCGCAGCCTTCGAGCCGGCAGCTGTCAAGCGAAGCCGACAGCAGGCCATTTCCTTCCCGCTCTCCGCAGCTGTTTCTTCCGCCGAATCCGGCCGCTGACACCTGCTGAAGCGGTCGGCCGCAGAATCGGCCACCGACTGCCGTGTTCAGCGAACACCCGCTCCGGTCGGTGCCGGATCGGGTCGCATCTCGCCGCCCTGCGGTCCGCCATTCTCGGTTCCCTGTCGCCGGACCGGCAGACGATCCATTCTTGCCCGGAGTAATTGAGTGCCATCCTTCTCGATCCTTGTTCCATTTGTGCCGCGCCGACCGGAACAGCTGGCCACATATGCGGCGCTGGTGCACTGGACCCGGGCCGAACGCCTGTGGCAGGGGCAGTCGTTGGCGGTCGAGGCGCACCAGGGGTTCGCGCACGCGGCGGGGACGGGTTTCGGCGTGCCGACGGGGCTGGGCGTCAGCCTGATGCCGCTACGCCACCCCTATGAGGCGGCCATGCAGGCCCGCTCGCTGGCGCTCTCCACCGGGCACCCGGTGCTCGCGGGCTTCGGCCCCGGCGGGCGCTCGCTGCAGAGCGCCATGCGCGGCGAGCCCTACGCCAGTCCGCTGACCGCGGCCGAGGAGTACCTCACCATCGTCCGCGGCCTGCTGCGCGGGCAGTCGCTCGACTTCAGCGGCGAGTACTACCACTGCCAGGGCGCGCTGCTGCCCTCTCCGTCGCCGGAGGTGCAGGTCGGGCTCGGGGTGCTGCGACCGGGTATGGCGCGTCTCGCCGGCCGTCTCGCGGATGCCGCCATCACTTGGCTGACTCCCGCCTCCTATCTGCGCGAGACGGTGCTTCCCGCGCTGCGCGAAGGCGCCGAGGCGGCGGGACGGCCGCTTCCCAGGCTGGTCGCGATGGTGCCGATGGCGCTGCCGCTGCCCGACGTGGACGCCGAGGCCGTCGCGGTCGCCAGCAACGGATCGCACCTGCAGGCGCCGCACTACGCCGACATGCTGAAGCGCGCCGGAATCGACGTCAGCGGCAGCGACCCGCTGGTGAACGCGCGAGCCCTGATCGAGGGAGGCGCCTTCCTGGCGGGCGAGGTCGACGAACTCGTGGCGCAGATCGAGGAGTTCTGGAATTCCGGTGTGGACGAAGTGGTCATCAACCTGACCGGAGTCGCCAATATCCGCGGGCCGCAGGCGGCCATGCGTCAGGTCAAAACGATCGTCACTGCGCTGAGTGGCATGGAGGAAACGCGATGAGCGGCGAGAAGCGCGATCTGATGGCTTGGGCCACCGGCAGGCCGGGCCGGAGCCGGGCCATTGTCCTGGAGGACACCCGGCATGTCGGGACGGTGCAGGAAATGCTCGGCGCGGAGTCCGAGGGCCGCAGCCACCTGATCTTCGCTCCGGGCGAGGGGACGGAATCCGACGAGAACGTGGTCGGTTACGGCGGCTCCTTCGCCGAGTGCAACGCCGAAGCATCCCTGGGCGACGACTTCTATCTCCAGGTACAGAATTACAGCATCAGCCAGTACGTTTCGACGATGGGGCCGACACTGGTCCGCATCGCCGACGAAGCAGATTTCGAGGTCTGGCTGAGCGACGCCGACACCGCTCGCGAGAAGGGCGAATTCGCGGAGTTCCTGGCGGATCCCATGCTGCTGCTCGCGGATCTCCCGGGGCTGGGCGCGCCGCTGGACGGAGCCGGTCCGCGTCATCGGCTCTACGTCCGGGCCGACGGCGAGGTGACGGTCTCACCGTACGGTTCGGCGCTGGGCAGGGTGGGCGACGACCTGAAGGACCTGGAGGCCGCCTGGCGACAGGCGAACGCTGCCGGCGCGCACCCCTGCGCCGTCACACTCGCCACCGCGGTCCCCGAAGCCCTGCGCGCCGCGGCTCTGGAGAGCCGTCCGTGGCTCGCCGAGTACCTCCTGGCGGTGGACGCCCTGCGGGACCTGCGATCCCGCGGCGTCCTGCGGGCGCACGTCTCCGGCTTCGGCGGACGCCTGCGGCCGGAGAACCGCACCACCGAACAGGTTCAGACGCAGCACGTGCTGCTGTGGACCGACGAGTCCGCCTACCTCCATACCTCGGAGGGATCCCGGACGTTCGCCCTCAACCGTGCGGCGGGAGAACTCGCCGAGTTGATCCTCTGTCAGGGGTCCGTCGACGCGGCCGCTCAATACGCCGGTCGGCCAGCGGTCCTGAAGGTCCACGAGTTCTTCGAGCGGGCGGGAGTCGTCCTGTGAGTGCACAGCTGAGGGCCGCCGTTCCCGGCCAGGCCGGTGCGCTGCTGGCCGAACTCGGCGACAAGGCCGTGGTCCACGACCTGTACGACGAGGTGGGCGCACTGGTCTACCACGCGATCGCGGGCGACGACACCTTCGAGGTGCGCGAGCTGGTCGGTTCGCTGCGCTCGACCACCGGCCCCATCCTCGAGCTGGCCGCCGGCTCGGGTCGGCTGACGCTGCCACTGCTCACCCTGGGACGCGAGCTGGTCGCCCTCGAACTGGCGCCGGGCATGATCCGGCTGCTGGAGCAGCGCCTGCGGACCGTACCCGCCTCGCGCAGCGACCGCTGCACCGTCGTCGCGGGCGACATGAGCGACTTCGACCTGGGCCGAACGTTCGGTGCGATCGTGCTGGGCACGACCTCGATCTCGCTGCTGGACGCGGCCGGCCGGGCCGGCCTCTACCGGTGCGTGCGCCGCCACCTCGCGCCCGGGGGGAGGTTCCTGCTCACCGCGGTGGACGTGCCGGGCTTCGGCTGCTCCACCACCGAGCAGGTGCTGGACGTCGACTGCGCCGACGGCACCCGGTTGCGCATGCACGAGCACTGGACGGAAGGTGCCGACGTGCGCACGGTCACGATCTTTCCGCGTCCCCTCGAGACGGCGGAGCCGCCGATCACGGTGTGCACCACCCGGATCGGGGTCTTCCCGGCGACGCAGCTGGAAACCGAACTCGCTGCGGCCGGACTGCTGGTGACGACTCGCCAGGCCCTTCCGGCGACCGCCAGTCACCACCACGACGTGCTGCTGGTCGCGGAGGTGGCCGGATGAGCGCCCTGTGGCCCGCACTGCTCGCCCCGAGCCGGCACGGCCGTGACGATCTGTGTGCGGTATCGGCCCACGGCGTACGAGTGCGGTTCGCGGACGGCCGTGAACTGCTCTGCGGCTCCAGCGGGTTGTGGAACACCGCACTCGGGTACGGCAACGAGGCCATCGCCGACGCCATCGCCCGGGCTGTCCGCGACGCGTCGTACCTGAGCGTCTTCCGCTACGAGAACACCCATGCCCGCCGAGCCGCCGAGGCACTGGTCGACCTGTGCGGCAGCGACCACTTCAGCCGGGTGCTGTTCTCCACCTCCGGCGGCGCGGCCAACGACCTGGCGATGAAACTCGCCCGCCAGTCGCAGGCCCTGCGCGGCGAGGCGCAGCGCACCCTGGTGGTCGGCCTCCGTACGAGCTACCACGGCCTCACCTTCGGGGGCTTCGCGCTCTCCGGCAGTGACATGGGCCAGCGGACTTACGGGGTGGACCAGCGGCTGATCCGTCACATCAGCCCCAACGCGGTCGACGAGCTGAACGCTCTGTTCGCCCGCCAGGGCGGGCAGATCGCCGCCGTGGTCGTCGAACCGGTGCTGGGCAACGGTGCGGTGCCGCTCGACGAGGAGTTCCTCGCGGAGCTGCTGCGGCTGCGCGAGGAGCACGGCTTCCTGCTCGTCGCCGACGAGGTCGCCACCGGATTCGCCCGTACCGGCCCGTACTTCGCCTCCAGCCGGTGGCCCGTGCGGCCGGACCTCCTGATCCTGTCCAAGGGGCTGACCAACGGCACCTGCGCCGCTGCCGCGGTCCTGGTCGCCCACCAGGTGGATGCGGCCTTCACCGACGCCGACGCGGTGTTCGTCCACGCCGAGACCCAGGCCGGAACTCCGATGACCTGCGCGGCGATCGTGGCCACACTGGCGGAGATGCGGCGGCTGGACGCGGAGGCGCTCAGCCACCGCCTGTCCTCCCGTCTGGACGTCGAGTTGAAGTCCCTGAGCGACCGGCTGCCCTTCCTG
This sequence comes from Kitasatospora sp. NPDC001175, assembly GCF_053598215.1. Classification (NCBI taxonomy): domain Bacteria; kingdom Bacillati; phylum Actinomycetota; class Actinomycetes; order Kitasatosporales; family Streptomycetaceae; genus Kitasatospora; species Kitasatospora sp. NPDC001175. The sequence continues at coordinate 96,607 of NZ_JBSFJU010000012.1, forward strand.
ACCACCACCGAGGGCGTCGGCTGCTTCCGCTACCTCGGCTTCGGTACCCCCGACGGCGGTCCTCTGACGGCGCAGCAGGTCGCAGACCTGGTGGCGGCCATCCGGGAGGCCGGTGCGATCGTCCACCCCGGCCCGCAGGGCGTTCAGCTCATCCCGGCGCTCACCTACACCGACGAGGACCTGGACGAACTGCTGGACTGCGTCGCCCGCGGCGCTGAGACGTTCTTCGCTGCCCTCGGCACATCGGCGGGAGGCGGCCGGTGACCGGCGGATGGCAGCAGCCCACCCGGGTGCTGTACAGCGCGGCGGAGTTCGCCTCGTGGGCGGCCGAGCAGGAGCCCGGGACCGCCACCACCCTGCTGGTGGACGCCCGGCTCACCGACAGCGCGATCACCTCGCTGGTGGCACGGGCGCTCGGGGTGCACGAGGTGATCCCGCTCGACGGGCCCGGCGAGGTGGACACCGTCGTCGACCTCGCCGACCGCCTGCGGCACGGCCCCGGCCGGCTGGTCGCCGCCGTCGGAGGTGGCAGCCTCCTGGACCAGGCGAAGCTGGCGACCGCACTGGCGGGTGACCGCGGTGTGCTGTCCCGGCTGACCGCCCCGCAGCGCAGCGGGCTGATCCTGCTGCCCCGGCACACCTCGCGACCGCTGTCGCTGCTGGCCGTTCCCACCACCCTCGGCACGGGCTCCGAGGTCAGCCAGGTCGCCTGTCTGCGCACCCCGCAGGGCAAGCGGCTGGTGGCGGGCCGTTCGCTGCTGCCGGAGCTGGCCGTGCTCGATCCGCTGGCCACCAGCACGCTGCCGGCCGAACTCGTGGTCGAGGGCGTGCTGGAGGCGCTGTTCCGGGTGGCCGGGGTCTACGCGGGCGATCTGCGGGACCGTCCGGTCGAGGACGCGCTCGCCCTGACGATCGCCGGCCAACTCCTGAACCTGGGCTACCGGGCGGCCGACGACGGCGGGGACGACCAGGTGCGCGGCGCGATCGCCCGGCTCAGTGCCCTCACCCAATGCGACTGGCTGCAGCTGGACCGCGAGCCCTTCGCCCTGCGGGGCTGGTACATCGCCAACGAGTTGTCCACCTCCCTCGGCGTCCGCAAGATGACGGCCGTCGCGGCCCTGCTCCCCTCGCTGTTCCGGCGCATCGCCGCCGGCGACCGGCGGCTCGGCTCGGCCGAACGGCTCGAACGTCTGTGGCGCGGGCTGCGTCCGGCCGCCCCCAGGCCGCTGCCCGCCGATCCGTCGGCCGGCATCGCAGCCCTGCTGGAGCACTGGGGCGTCGAGCGCCGTCTGACGGCGCATCCCGCCGACCTGGGCGCGATCGCACAGCGCACGGTCCGCGCCTGGGGAGCAGGACTGCCCGCCCTGGGCGAGCTGACGCTGGGCGACGTCCGGGCGGTGCTCGGCGACGCCGTAGCCACCACACCCGGACCCGAGGCGGGCTGAGCAGCCCGCAGCGGCGCCTGACCAACAGCTTCCGGTCCATGCCCGAGCGCGGACGCGGACCGGACCACTGACCGTTTCCGAGCACCGGAGAGGAGGAGAACACAATGCAGGAGAACATCAACAGCTCGCTGGAGCTGGAGCTGGGCATGCAGGACCTGGAGCTCGACATGCAGGAGCTCGAGGGCATGGACGCCCCGTTCAACGTCAACTGGAGCAACGCCGTGTGGAGCGTTGCGACCGTCAGCATCGGCAGCATCATCGTCGCGACCTGACGGCATGACACCGGGACCGCCGCGGGATGCCCGACGTCCCGCGGCGGGCCACGGAGTCCGACCGTTCCCGACCGTCGGAGAGGAGGAGAACAGAGTGCAGGAGAACATCAACAGCTCGCTGGAGCTGGAGCTGGGCATGCAGGACCTGGAGCTCGACATGCAGGAGCTCGAGGGCATGGACGCCCCGTTCAACGTCAACTGGAGCAACGCCGTGTGGAGCGTTGCGACCGTCAGCATCGGCAGCATCATCGTCGCGACCTGACGGCATGACACCCGGCGGTGCCGGGCCGCGGCGGAGCCCTCCCCGCGTCCCGGCACCCGCTCCCGTCCTCGGCCGCAGCCGGGTCCCGGAGCGACCTGAGGGAGAGACCTTGACCAGCGATACGGCCGTCGCCCCGCAGGAGGGGAACGGAACGGGCGGCGAGTACGTCAGCCGCCCCCGGCTTGCCGACGACGTGTTCGTCCATCCGCCGATCAGTGTGGACGCACCGTGGATCATCCAACGCGGCGAGCACTACCTGCGGGTGGGTGCCGACCTGGCGCGGCTGGCCCAGGCCGCCGACGGCACCCGGGGACACGAGGAACTGGCTGCCGTCCTCGGCGCTCGCTGGACCACCGCCGCGGTGGACACGGGTGTGCGCAAACTGGTTGCGGCGAAGGTGTTCCACGGCGGTGCCGACATGCATCGCAGCGCGCCCCGGCGCCTTCCCCGCCTGAAGGTCGTACCGCCGTTGACCGTGCAGCTGACCGTCGTCCACCCGCAGCGGCTGCTGTCCGGCGTCCTTCCCGCCATGGCCCTCCTGGGGCTGAAGCGGTGGGGCGTCATCGGCGCGCTCCTCGCCGCCGGCGGCCTGGCGGCGCTGGCGGGGCTCGGCCCCGAACTGTCCGGGCTCCTCGGACGACCACTGCCGCTGAGCGTGTACGCCGGCGTCATCGTCGCCATGCTCGTCGCCAGCGCACTGCACGAGCTGAGCCACGCGGCGGTCCTCGCCTACTACGGCGGACGGCCGAGCCGCATGGGCGTGATGCTGTTCTACCTCTCGCCCGCCTTCTTCTGCGACGTCTCCGACGGCTGGCGGCTGTCCCGCAACGAGCAGCGCGTCCGGGTCTCCCTGGCCGGCATCGCCACCCAGTGGGTCATCGCCGGCTCCGCGGCGCTGGCCGCGCTCGTTCCGCCGCCGGGCCGGTGGCAGGACGGCCTGCTGCTGTTCGCCACGGCCTGCTACCTCGGCGGAACGATCAACCTGCTGCCGGTGGTCCGGCTGGACGGCTACCTGGCCCTGATGAGCCACCTGGACATCCCGCACCTGCGCGACCGGGCGATGGCCGATGCCCGCCACCGGATCGCACGACTGCTCTACGGTGGCCGCTACCGACCGGAGCTGCCGCAGCTGCGGTGGGCCGTCGCTTTCGGCCTCGCCTGCATGGCCGCCCCCCTGTTCATCGTGATCCCAGCGCTGGGCAACTTCGCCTCGCTGCTCCAACGGATGGGCACCGCCGGAGCGATCCTGATGGTGTGCGCATCGGGCTACCTGATCTGGCTACTGATACGCGGCGTGGTGCGCACGGCCGTCGAAGCCCGCACGGCCGGCGCCACCCGGTGGCGGATCGCCCTGTCCGCCACCGCGGTCACAGCCGCCGTGGTCTGCGCCCTGCTGTTCGTCCGCATTCCCTGCACCGTGGCCGGCGGCTACACCGTACGTGACGGCGGGCAGGTGGAACTGCTCCTGCCGTCCTCGGTCGACCGTTCCGTCATCCACGCGGGAACGGCCGTACACCTCTACCGAGCCGGGTTGATGGGACGCACCACGACGGGCGAGGCCGTGATCGGGTCCGAGCGGAGCACGGCCACCACCGCGCCGCTCTCGGCATTCGCCCCCGTGACCAGCACCACCCTGTCGCTGCCCGCTGCTGCTTACCCGCTCATCACCACCCGGCCCCCTTCGGACCGGACCGGCAACGCCCAACTCGCGCTGGGGAAAAGCACCCTGGCCCACTGGCTGTACGACACCTATCTGGCTCCCTGCTGGCGCTGAGCCGCTCCGCCACCCGACCTGACCCTGGAAGCACACGGTGTTCCTCCACTACCTCCAGCACTGCCAACCGGACAGCCCGTACTTCGACCTCCCGTCAGAGGACCATGCGGCGGCCGACTATCCCGCTGTCCGCGAGCCGCTTCCCGATGGCTGGACCCGTGAACTCAACCCCCACTGGTCCTTCCACGTCCCCCACGGCTGCCGGCTTCCGCTGCAGGGCTGGAAGATCCACGTCTCGACGGTGCCGGACCGGGCCGAGCCGGTCCTGGCGATCGTGCGCGCCTTCTGCGAGGCCCGGCGGATCCCCTTCAAGTTCATCCGCAACCCGCACGTCCTCACGAACCGAAACAGCAAGTACGGCGACCGCAGCAGCAGCGGCAAGTTCATCACCGTCTACCCGCTCGACGAGCAGCAGTTCACGACCATCCTCACCGAGCTCGGCGAACTGCTCGACGGCGAGCCGGGGCCGTACATCCTCAGCGACCTGCGCTGGCGCAACGGCCCCCTGTACGTGCGCTACGGCGGTTTCGTACTGCGCTGCATCACCGACGCACGCGGCCGGCAGATCCCCTGCATCGAGGACCAGGACGGTCGCCTGGTGCCTGACAAGCGCGGCCCCGGCTTCCACCCGCCCGCCTGGGTGACCCTGCCGGAATGCCTCGACGAGGCCGTGGCCGCCCGCAGCGCCGGCACCACCCGCGCCCTGCCCTTCAAGGTGCGCAAGGCCCTGCACTTCTCCAACGGCGGCGGAGTCTACGAGGCGACGGAACTGGCGACCGGTCGCACCGTTCTCGTCAAGGAAGCCCGGCCGCTGGCCGGCCTGGACGGTCAGGGAACGGACGCGGTCACCCGCCTGGAGCAGGAGCGCTGGGCACTGCAGACGCTGGCCGGGATCCCGGCCGTTCCGGAGCTCATCGACTATCGCAAGGGCCACGAGCACTACTACCTCACGCGTGAACTCGTCGACGGGGTCGCGCTGAACCGCGGCGGCGGCATGGCCAATCCATGGGTGGAGGGCACGCTCGACGACCGAAGCGGCCACCGGTACACCGCCTGGGCGCTCGACGTCCTCGCGCAGACCGAGCAGACGATGGACGCCATGCACGACCGCGGCGTCGTCTTCGGTGACCTGCACCCCGGAAACGTTCTCGTCCGGCCCGACGGCACCGTCGCGTTCATCGACCTGGAGACCGCCACCCCGATAGCGGCCGCAGCACCCCAGGTCATCGGTGTCCCCGGGTTCCGCGCCCCGAACCACTACCGCGGTGCGGCGCTGGACCGCTACGCCCTGGGCTGCCTCCGGCTGGCCCTCTTCGCGCCGATGACCGCCCTGCTCGACCACTCACCGCAGAAGCTGGACCAGCTCCTCGCCCTGATCACCGCCCGCTTCCCGGTCCCTGACGACTTCGAGCAGCAGGTACGCCGTGACCTCGGCGCCGGACCGGACGCCGGACCGGCCACCGACCGGATCCGGCCGACGACTTCGCCGTCGGAACCCACGGCGGCGGACTGGCCCGCGCTGCGGGACGCCATCGCGGGCGGCATCCTGGCCAGTGCGACCCCCGACCGCACCGACCGCCTCTTCCCCGGTGACATCGAGCAGTTCACCACCCCGGGCGGTGGAGCAGCCTTCGCCCACGGCGCGGCCGGAGTGCTGTGGGCCCTGGCCGAGACCGGGGCCGACGTCCCCGACGCCCACATCCGCTGGCTGGAGGACGCCGTGCACGCCATGGCCGAACCCCGGCTCGGCTTCTACGACGGCCTCACCGGCATCGCCTTCGCCCTGCACCGGCTGGGCCGCACCGACCGGGCCCGCGAGATCCTGGACCGGGTGGTCGGCTCCGGCCCGGACGGCCTGGACCACAGCTTGTTCGCCGGCCGGGCCGGCATCGGACTCGCCCTGCTGCACTTCGCCGAGTGCACCGGCGAGAAGGAACTGCTCGTCCACGCCCGGGCACTCGGCGACCGGCTGACCAGTGCCACCGGGGCGGCCAAGCCCGGACTGCTGCACGGACGTTCGGGGGCCGCGCTCTTCCTGCTGCGTCTCGCCGAGGCGACCGGCGACCAATCGCTGCTGCCGGCTGCGGCCGAAGCGCTCCGGCAGGACTTCGCCGACCTCGGCCTCCCGGCGGCCGGACCCGACGAGCGGCCCGAAGCCCGATGGCGCATCCCGTACCTTCGCGCCGGCAGCGCGGGCCCGGCTCTGGTCGCCGCTCAGTTGCTGCCGCACCTGGCCGAGCCCGATCCTCACCTCAGCAGGGCACTGGAACGCAGCCACTCCGCGCTGACCAGGGAGTTCCACCCGCGGGTCGGCTTGTTCACCGGCCGGGCCGGCGCGGTGGTGGCCCTGCGGCAGCTGCACCGCGGCACCGCTGACGACACCGAGGCCATGCACCGCCACCTCGCCGCCTTCGACTGGCACGCCATCCGCACCGGGCAGCACACCGCCTTCCTCGGCGAGCACTCCCTGCGCCGTTCCACCGACCTCGGCACCGGAGCGGCCGGGGTGCTCCTCGCCCTGGACGCCGTGCTGGGCACCGGGGCCGCCAGCCTGCCGTTCCTGGCCGGCCGGGGGTGAGCCGGGCCGTCCGGCAGCCGGCCCGGGAGCTCATCCGGGCCGGTACTCGGTGAGCAGCAGGGCGATGTCGTCGGAGCGGAGCGGCGAACGCCGGGCCTTGCGCAGCAGGTGGTCGGCGAGTTCATCGAGGCTGCCGGCGCGGGCGTGGGCGAGTGAGGCCCGCAGGTGGTCGATGCCCAGACCGACGTCGCTGCCGCGCTCCTCGACGAGCCCGTCGGTGTAGAGGGCGAGGATCGATCCCGGCGGAAGGTCCACCCGGGTCTCGGGGTAGGTGCTGGCGACGTCGACGCCGAGGAGCGGGCCGCCTGCCAAGTCCAGCACGTCGGTGCCGCCGTCGGGGCGGCGCAGCAGCGGCGGGCAGTGCCCGGCGCGGACGGCGTGGGCACGGTCGGTGCTCGGGTCGATGCGGATGTAGCAGCAGCTGGCCAGCAGCCCGGGGTCCAGGTCGGTCAGCAGCCGGTTGGTCCCGGCCAGGACTGCGCCGGGGGAGTGGCCGGCCGTGGCGAAGGCCCTCACCGCGCTGCGCAGTTGGCCCATGGTGCCGGCGGCGGCCACGCTGTGGCCCTCGACGTCCCCGACGACCAGGGCGACCGCGTCCTCGGTGGGGATGACGTCGTACCAGTCGCCTCCGATGTCCATTCCGCTGGTGCCGGGCAGGTAGCGGCCGGCGGTGCGGATACCGGGCAGGTCGGGCAGCCGGTGCGGCAACAGCGCGGTCTGCAGGCCGTGGGCGAGGGCGGACTTCGCGTCGTAGAGGCGGGCGCGTTCGAGTGCCTGGGCGATCAGTCCGCCGAGCGCGGTCAGCAGGCTCCGGGCCTCGGGGGTGAAGCGGTGGATCTCGTCGAAGCCGAGGATGCAGGTGCCGACGGGACGGTTGGAGGCGATCAGCGGCAGGTACGCCCAGGCCCCGGCACGGTCCAGGGAAATCACCGGCGGGACTTCGGTGAGATCCTGCTGTGACTCGATGAACCTGGGCAGCCCGGAGCCCGGCGTCCGCGTCCCGGGTAGCGGGGCACCGAGCGGTCTGCCCTCCAGCCAGCGCAGGAAGTGCTCGTGGCGGCTGGTGTGGAAGAGCAGGCGGAGCCGGCCGTCGTCGATCACGTAGATGGCCAGGTGCTGCCCGCCGAAGGCCGGCAGGAGCTGGTCGGCGACCACATCGCACACCTCACCGGTGGTGACGGCCTCGGTCAGCGCGCTGCCCAGCTGCAGCACGTGGTAGATGGCGCCCAGCCGCGCCGGTACGGCCTGGGCCGCCGGGGGAGGGCCGAGCGCGGTGAACGCGGGTGGGGAGACGGACCGGGTCTCCCGCCCGGGCGCCACCGCGGGCCCGTCCGGGGCCGCCGACGGGTGGGGTGGCCCCGAGGATGCCACTCGGCCGGTCACGCCGTTCGCGTCCGGGTGGAGGGCGAAGGCGAGCCACCGGTCCGGCGGGCGGCAGGCCAGGAAGGCGGTGGGCAGCTGCGAGACCATCGCGGCCCGGTGCCGGTCCTCGAAGGCCGGATCGGACAGCCACGGCAGGACGTCCCACAGGCGGTGGCCGAGCAGCTCCCGGCCACTCACGCCGAGCAGTTGCTCCAGGCTGCGGTTGGCGTAGGTGATCCGCCCGTCCGGGTCGAGGGCGAACAGCCCGTCCCGCAGCCGTTCCACCGCGGTGACCGCCGCAGCGCCGGGCCCGGCGTCGAGTACGCCGCCGATCAGGTGGGCCCGCGCCTCCTCCCCTGGAGCCTCGGGCACCCGGCCCCAGAGCTCCACGGTGCGGTACCCGTCGCCGGCCCGGACGCGCAGCCGCCTGGCGAGGACCCGGCCGTGCGTGACGGCCGCGCGGGCGGCGGCCCGGAGCGAGGCCCGGTCGCCGGGGTGGAGCCGGGAGGCCAGTGTGTCGGCCCGCCCGTCGAAGGCGCCGGGCGTCAGCCCGAAGATCGCGCACAGCTCCTCGTCGGCGGCCAGGGCGCCGGTGTCCAGCCGCCAGTCGAACAGGCCGACCCGTACCGCCGGTGCGTACGGCGCCGGGATCTCGACCGGGACGGTCCTGGTGCCGCATTCGAGGGTGTCCCCGCGGGCCCGTAGCGCGGCGAGAGCGGTGCCGAGGCGGTTGGCGACGGCCCGCAGGTGGCGGAGCTGCGATTTGGCGAGCCCCGGGTGCCCGGGCGGTGCCGCCCACACCACCGCGAGCGCTCCCAGGCTCTCCGGCCCCGCCCGCACCGGTACCGACGCCGATCCGAAGGCGTACGGCAGGGCCACCGCGAACTGGGGGAAGCGGCGCACCGCCTCGTCGGCGTTGGCCAGGTGGACCGTCCGTCCCGACCGGTAGGCCACGGCCACCGGGATCGGGCTGTTCACCGGGATGAACCGCCAGCCGCCGATCAGGGAGGGCGGTGTACCGCAGGCGGCGGCCAGCACGATCGAACGGCCGTCCCGGGAGCGGAGGAAGACGCTCCCGGCGTGGGCGCCGGTCTCCCTGACCGCCCTGACGGCGGCCGCCACCAGCACGTCCTCGCGCTCCGCCGCCATCAGCTCGGCCACCGCGGTCTCGGCAGCCCGTCCGGGACGGCGAGCACTTCTCACGACATCCGGGCTCGTCGCCGTACCGTTCCCGACGTGCGGGCCTGCCCGCTCCGCCGGCTCGGGCCGACCCATGCTTCTTCCTGTACGTCCGGTTGCTGCCGGTGTCAAGGCGGGCCACGCCGGACCGGGTCCTCGACCACCGCACAATGCAGGTCAGGAACGGTCCTGACCTGCAACGTGCTCACCGCCTCACATCGAGACCTGGGCGCCCATGATGACGCAGCGGTCGCTGGGAAGCCCGAAGTACGTGACGGGGCTGCTCGTGTTGTTGGCGATGGTCAGGAAGAGCTTCTTGCGCCAGCGCCGCATGCCCGGCTCGTCGGTCCTGATGATCGTCATCCGCGACAGGAAGTAGGACACCTCGTCGACCTGCAGCCCGTGGATCTGGCCCGCATCCGGGAGCTGTGAGGCGAGCCGCAGGACCTGCGGGATGTTCGGCTCGTCCATGAAGCCGAAGCGCGCGGTGAGGTGCGTGATGCCGTCGTCGCTATGGCCGAGGTCGTCGAAGACGCATCGCTCCGCCTCGGGGACGTGCGGCACCCGTTCCACTACGGCCGACAGGATGACCACGTTCTTGTGCAGGGTGTGGTTGTGCTCGACGTTGGCGCGCAGTGCCAGCGGAGTGGTCTCGGCGTTGGCGTTGAGGAACACCGCGGTGCCGTCGACCCGGTGCACGGGCGGGTCCATCGCGTCGACCTCGTCGACGAACGCGCGCAGCGGGCCCTCCAGCGCCGTCCGGTTCGGGGTGACGATCTGCCGTCCCCGCTGCCAGGTGATGAGGATCGTGAAGACCGAGAACGCGACCAGCAGCGGCAACCAGCCGCCGTGCGTGACCTTGGTGAGGTTCGCCGCGAAGAACGCGATCTCGCTGGTCAGGAAGACGACGGCGCCGAGCACGATCATCCAGACCGGCTTGCCCATCATGATGCGGGCAACGGCCAGGAAGAGCACGGTGTTGAGCACGAAGGTGGCGGTGACCGCCACGCCGTACGCGGAGGCGAGCGCGGCGGATGAGCCGAAGCCCAGCACCAGGGCCACGACCGCGCCGAACAGACCCCAGTTGATCATCGGTGCGTAGACCTGGCCGACCTCGTGCTCCGAGGTGTGCCGGATCGTCAGGTGGGGGAGGACACCGAGCTGCACCGCCTGGCGGGTGACGCTGAACGCACCAGAGATGACCGCCTGCGAGGCGATGACGGTGGCCACGGTCGCCAGGATCACCATCGGGAACTGCGCCCAGCCGGGCATCAGGAGGAAGAACGGGTTCGCGATCGCCGACGGCGAGCGCAGGATGAGCGAGCCCTGGCCGAGGTAGTTGAGCGTCAGGGCCGGGAAGACCAGGAAGAACCAGGCACGGTGGATCGGCGCTCGGCCGAAGTGCCCCATGTCTGCGTAGAGCGCCTCGGCACCGGTCACGGCCAGCACGACCGAGGCCAGCGCGACGAACGCGATCATCCCGTGGTCCACGATGAACTGCAGGCCGTACACCGGCGACAGCGCCTTGAAGATCGCGGGGTGGCTCGCCACCTCGAACGCGCCGGCTGCGCCGATGATGACGAACCAGACCGTCATGATTGGGCCGAACAGGTTGCCGACCAGATTGGTGCCGTAGCGCTGGATCGCGAAGAGCAGCACCAGCACCGCGATCGTCACCGGGACCACGAAGTCGCTCAGACCTGGTGCCGAGACCTTCAGTCCCTCGACCGCCGACAGCACCGAGATCGCTGGCGTGATCATTCCGTCGCCGTAGAACAGCGACGCCCCGAAGATCCCGAGCGCCACCAGGATCACCTTGGTGCGCACCGACTTGAAGGACAGCTTCTGGACGAGGGCAGTCAGCGCCATGATGCCGCCCTCGCCGCCGTTGTCGGCGCGCAGGATGAACGTGACGTACTTGACCGACACGATCAGTGTGATCGCCCAGAACACCAGCGAGATGACCCCGTACACCTGGTCCGGAGTCGTCCCGACCGCGCCGTTGTCGGCGGTGAAGACGGTCTGGATCGCGTAGAGCGGGCTGGTGCCGATGTCACCGAAGACGACACCCAGCGCACCGAGAGTCAGGGCTGCCGTACCGGGGCGGATGCGGCGGGGTCTGTTGCCGTCGGGCGCGCCGCCGGGTTCGGGGGAGGCAGGACTGTCAGGCGCGCTCTTAGCGGGTTCTATACGCATAATGAGCGACGATGATACGCATGGCGCGATCGGGCGACGGAGCCCTGGCGCCCCCCGGAACACAGCAGGAGCCGTTGTTTCGGGACGGCTGTCGGACCTGGCGGAGATGCACATCGACGCAGGTCAGCTGCTACGGTCCAGTCGTCCCTTAGTGGTTGTGCCTTCTGGACGACGTCGGGACGCCAACAGGACAAGGCCCAGCGGAAGCCGGCTGGCCCGTCATCCGTTAACGCTTCTCTAACACTCCTTTTTACGATTCTTTGACGGGTGGCGATCCATGCGTCGCGGAGGGCACGCTCGTCGGTCTCCGAACGGTAGCCGGTGGACGACTCTCGGTGCTCGGCGGAATCACCTCTTATCCGCACCAGGGACGAGGGGAGCCCATGGGGAACGTCGATGCGCGTGGTCGGCTCGAGGACAGGATCACCAATGGTCGTCTCGCATTCAGGCACCACACCCTGAACCGGTATCAAACCCCTGAACGGGTGGAGTCCCCACACCGCTTCCTGGACGCAACCGCAACCGCAACCGCAACCGCAATCGTCGACCAGGTACTGCGACATCCCGGCCTCCAGCGACGTGCCGCGCACCAGGACACCGACCCGCGCCGCGTATTTGGCGAAGTGGATCGCGGCCTGGCCAGGGAGGCGCGCCTACACCTCGATGTGCGAGCCCATGATGACCGTGCCGTCGCGGGGGAGACCGAAGTACTCGGCGGCGTCGGCGGTGATGTACGAGGTGGCGATGAACAACCGCTTGCGCCAGGGCGCCATCGTCGGCGCCGTCCCGCGCCTGAGCTCGATCTTCGACAGGAAGTAGGAAGCGTGCTCCAGCTGTAGCCGCCCTTCGGTTTCGGCTGGCTCCAGCAGCGCCAGCGCGCCGGGCACGTCCGGTGTCTCCATGTAGCCGAACCGGGCGGCGACGTGGATGATCCCGTCCTCGGCATAGCCGAGGTCGTCGACGACGATCCGCTGGTCGGCCGGGACACGGGGCACGGGCTCGGTCTCGATGGACAGAATCACGACCTGGTCGTGCCGGACGTGGTTGTGCTCGACGTTGGCCCGCATGGCCAGTGGCGCGGTCTGCTTGCCCCGGTTGAGGAAGACGGCCGTGCCGGACACCCGGAGTGCCGGCATCTCGCCGGTGTGCAGCTGGTCGACGAACTCGCGCAGCGGGCCTTCGTGTCGTGCTCGCTCCGCGGTGACGACCTTGCGGCCGCGTTGCCAGGTCGTCATGACGGTGAACGCGGTGAGGCCGATCAGCAGGGGCAGCCATGCGCCGTGGAGAAGCTTGGTCGCGTTGGCCGCCACGAACAGCAGGTCCACGGTGAGCAGCACGGTCGCGCCGACGGTGACCAGCCACACCGGCGTGCCCCACCTCGCGCGGGCGACGTAGAAGAACAGCAGGGTGGTGATGGTGATGGTTCCGGTGACCGCCATGCCGAACGCGAAGGCCAGCGCCGTGGAGCTGCGGAACGCGAAGACCAGGGTGAGGACCGAGACCATCAGCAGCCAGTTGATCCAGGGCACGTAGATCTGACCCATGGTGGACTCGGAGGTGTACGCGATCCGCAGCCTCGGCAGGTAGCCGAGCTGAGCGGCCTGGGAGGCGACCGAGTACGCGCCGGTGATCACCGCCTGGGAGGCGATCACCGTCGCCGCCGTGGCGAGCACGACCATCGGCAGCCGTCCCCACGCGGGAGCGAGCAGGAAGAACGGGCTGCTGATGTGCTTCGGATCGGCGAGGATCAGCGCGCCCTGGCCGAGGTAGCTCAGTACGCACGCGGGGAAGACGAGGATCAGCCAGGCGCGGGTGATCGACCGGCGGCCGAAGTGCCCCATGTCGGCGTAGAGCGCCTCGGCGCCGGTGACCGCGAGCACGACCGCGGCCAGGGCGAAGAACGCGGTGCCGAGGTGGCCGACCAGAAACCCCAGGGCATAGCTCGGTGACAGCGCTCTGAGGATCTCCGGGTGGTCGGCGATGCCTGCCACACCGCACGCGCCGATGGCCGCGAACCACGCGATCATCACCGGCCCGAACACCCGGCCCACGGCTGCCGTCCCCCTGCGCTGTACCAGGAACAGCACCACGATGATCGCCGCGGTGCCCGGCACCACGGCGCTCTCCAGCGACGGCTCGACGACCTTGAGCCCCTCGACTGCGGACAGTACCGAGATCGCCGGGGTGATCATGCTGTCGCCGAAGAAGAGCGACGCCCCGAAGATTCCCAGCGCGGCCAGCGCGGCGGTGGTCCGGCGGCCGCGCCGTGAGTCCGACCGCCGCAGCAGGGTGATCAGTGCCATGATGCCGCCCTCGCCGTCGTTGTCGGCGCGCATCGCCAGCAGCACGTAGGTGACCAGGACGATGATCACCACCGACCAGAACACGAGCGACACGACCCCGTACACGTTCTGTGTGGTGACCGGGACGGGGTGCGGGTCGCTCGGGTTGAACACGGTCTGCAGGGTGTAGATGGGGCTGGTCCCGATGTCACCGAAGACCACGCCGAGAGCACCGATGACCAGTGCGACGCGCGCCGTGTCGTGTTCGCTCGAATGGCGAGCCTCCGGCGGCCGCGGTGTGGAACCGCTATCGGCCATGGTGGTGGTCCTCCTCCGGGCGAGCTGCTCCGCTTCAGAACTGGTTCCTTGCGGCGGACGATACCGATCACATGGCGCAACCGTCGGCAGGCGTGCACAGCTTCATCCCGATCGGTGTCCGTTGCCTGGCTCATGATCAGCGAGCGTCCGGCGGAGGTTCCTCGCGCAGGCATCGGGACGGCCCGGACGCGGCGGGCGCCCGCTCGGGTCGAGCGGGCGCCCGGAACCTGTTCGGGTCCACCCGGCCGCTGCGCCACTCGCGACCGGTGCGCGGGTGGACGCCCACGAGCCGGGACGCCTCTTTGCTGCTATTGCACTGCACGAGCCGGAAGTGTTCCTCCCGCTCGGCACGGAGCTTCCCGGGCCCCTGCGGCTTCCGGTCCCGGCGGATCTCGAAGTCCATCGCATCCCCTGAACCGGGATGTTGCGACGAACGCTCGAACCCAAGCGCGGGGTTCCCGGGGCTTAGGTGGTGGTGAACCCGGCGCCGGTGGCACGCGGCGCCGGGTGGCTCGGGACGGTTACTGGCCGGACTTGCGGCCGTGGTTCGCCTTCTTCTTGCGGCGGGCTTTCTTCTTCCGGGCGCGCTTGGACATGGCTCTCCTGATCTTCGGGGGATTCAGGCCCTGGTGGCGGTCAGCTGGTCGGCGAGCTTGGCGAGGCGTCGCTGTGAGCGCTCCTCGTGGACGGCGACGGCGGTGGGCGCGATGTCGCCGCCGTCGTAGTACTCACCGTTGCTGAGCGGAACCGTGGGCAGGCAGAGGCGGACGACCGCGGCCGCTCCCTCGGCCGGCGGCGCGCCGACGCGCCCGTACAGCGGGAGCAGAGCGGTGTCGCACAGGCCGGGGTTGACGCTGACGGCGGTGATGCCGGAAGCCTCGGGAGCCATGTAGCGGGTGGCCATGCTCAGCGCCAGCTGGGACTGGGCGTAGGCGGCGACCCGGGAGTACTTCTTGACCCGGTTGGGGTCGGTCCAGTTCATCGAGGCGGTGCGGTGCAGGGAGGAGGAGACGTTGATGACCCGGGCGCCGCCGGCGGCCGCGAGCGGGCTCTGCAGCAGCTTGGCGAGCAGGTGGGCGGCGAGGAAGTTGACCTGGAAGGAGACCTCCACTCCGTCATCGGTCAGGGTGCACCGCTCGGGGGCCATGATCGCGGCGTTGTTGATCAGGAGGTGCAGTGCGGGGAAGGTGCCGGTGATGGTGTCCGCGAGGTTCGCCACTGAGGCGAGTCGGGTGAAGTCGGCTGCGACCATGTGGAGTTGGCTGCGGGACGCGCCCCGTGCCACCAGCCGTTCGAGGGCGCGCTCGCCCTCGTCCGCGGTGCGGGCGTGGACGATGACGGTGGCCCCTTGATCGGCGAGCAGCCGGGCGGCCTCCCACCCGATGCCGGAGGAGGCTCCGGTGACGAGGGCGGTGCGGCCGGAGAGGAATGCGGACATGTTCCATCCATGGGTGTGCGGGCACGCCCGGGGTGTCGGAGGCGCACGAGCGCGCGCAAGGCCGGGTGCCGGAGGTGCGGGAGGTGAAATCGGAAGGCCCGGACGGCTTTTGACCCCAGTGGCCGGGCGGCGGGAAGCGCAGACGCCGCTGCCGTCGTCCGTCTGCGCTGAGCGCTCGGTGTGCCGCTGCGGGGAGGCCGCGGCGCTACCGGAGGGCGCTGGTGGCCGTGGCGGCAGCGCGCGTCCGCGGATGCGGCGGACGGTCGTGGTGGCGTGCCGGACGGTTCATGTCGTTCATTCAAATCCAAAGGCAGCGGAGGGACAAGGGAGAGGCGCCCGCTCTGATGATTCCTTGATGCGCCGGTCAGAAGAGGAACTGAACGACCAGCAGGTCGATCAGCTTGATGCCGATGAACGGCAGGATCAGTCGACCACGTTCGAGCCCAGCTGATCGACCTGCTCCAGCTGCGCGGCTGCCGCTTCGAGTACGGCCCGTTCCTCGGCCACCCGCCGCGCCTGGAACACGACGGCTCGATC
The DNA here is from genome assembly GCF_053598215.1 of Kitasatospora sp. NPDC001175. Lineage (NCBI taxonomy): Bacteria > Bacillati > Actinomycetota > Actinomycetes > Kitasatosporales > Streptomycetaceae > Kitasatospora > Kitasatospora sp. NPDC001175. The sequence continues at coordinate 112,250 of NZ_JBSFJU010000012.1, forward strand.
GCCGTCGGATGCAGGGCCGGGGCCACCGATGTCCTCGGGATGCCCGCCGAGGAGGTGGAGCTGCGGCTGTTCGACAACGGCAGATACATCGGGCGCTTCATGCTCGACCCCGTGCCGGGGAGCATGCCCGGTCGGCAGGTGCTGCTCGTCGCGGTGACCCTGGCCGACCAGGCCGGTGCGGCGCTGGACTCCGTATCCCGGCCCACGGCGGCGGCCTGAATCCCGTGCCGCGTTCGGGGCATCCGTTCCTACGGGCTTCCGAGTGCGGCTTCCTCCCGGTCGAGGTCGTGCTGCAGGCGTCTGCGGGTGGTGTCGCTGACGAGGTGCTCGTCGTACAGACGGTGCAGTTCGGCGTTCTGGACGGCTATCACCTCACGCCGCAGCTGGCGGTAGGTGGCCTCCGCGTTGCCGCCGTCCGGGCCGTCCGGGCTACGGTCGAGCCGGGCGCTCAGGTTCCGCCGGACCCGGTCGACGACCATCTCCGGTACGGCCTCAAGGGTGGCGAGGTGTTCGACGTGGTCGAGCCCGGAGCGGTTGAGGGAATCACGGGCATCGGCCTCTTCACGTGCGGTGTGCTCGGGCTCCAGTGCCAGCCCCGAGCGCCCGACCACCGCCGCCAGCGTCAGACCCTGCACCACCAGGGTGAAGACGACCACTGCCGTCGTGAGCACGAGGATCAGCGGGCGTCCGGCCAAGGCGGTGCCGCCGGTCCCGGTGAGCGGGATCGACAATGCGGCGGCCAGCGGCATGACGCCCCTGGTCCCGGCCCAGGTCACCACTCCGGCCACCCGCCAGGACAGCCGCCCCCGGCTGGGCTTGACCGTGCGGGTCAGCGGCAGCGTCCACAGCACCCGCACGGCGATCAGCACGACGGCCAGAGCGAGCGCCTGCAACGGCCACTGCCCGCTGCCCTTCGGCAGCCCGCGCACCAGCTCGGGCAGCTCCAGGCCGACGATGCTGAACACGACGCTCTCCAGCAGAAACACCACCACGGCGTAGACCGCGTGCAGCTGCAGCCGGATGTGGGCGTCGGTCAGGCGGTGGCTGGAGCGACCCAGCAGCACGCCGGTGACGACCACCGAGGTGACGCCGGAGGTGTGCGCGGACTCGGCCAGCACGTACGCCGCGTAGGGAGTGACCAGGGCGATCACGGTCTCCAGCACCGGATCGGTGGTACGCCGCCTGACCAGCGTGACCAGGCCCGCCACAGCGGCGCCGATCACACTGCCGCCACCCCCGAGCAGCAGCAGCTCCCAGCCCGCCGCCGGCAGGTCCACCGCGCCCCCGGCCACCACGGCCACGCCGACCGCGACCTTGAACAGCACCAGCGACGTCGCGTCGTTGAACAGGCTCTCCGCCTGCACCAGCACCTGAACCCGGCCTGGCAGGGCCAGGCGCCGCCCGAGTGCCGTGACGGCTACCGGATCCGTGCTGGACAGCACCGCGCCTAGGACGAACGCCATCGCGGGCGGCAGGCCGGTCACCGCGACGGCGACGAAGCCCACGGCCGCCGCAGAGGCGAACACCAGCCCGAAGGCGAGGATCGTCACCGGCCGCCACACGACCCGAAGGTCGCGCAGCGACAGCTCCTCTGCCGACGAGTACAGCAGGGGCGGGAGTACCACCAGCGCGATCGCCTGTGGCGGGACGTGCAGCGCCGGCACACCGGGTATAAGCGCCACCCCCAGTCCGACCAGGACCAGAAGTGACGGAGCGGGCACACGCAGGCGCCCGGCGAAAGTGGACACGGCGGTCGCCAGGACCACCAGGAGGAGAACGATTCCCACGGCGTGCATCTACCGAAAGACCCCATCACGACGAGCGGGGTCACCGCCGCCCGTCGCTGCAGTCGTCCCCCGAGCCGACCAGGCTTCCCGGCACACCTTGAATAATTTTATCGGGACATTAGCACTGATCGACAGATTTTCGTGGGCGCCGTCTGCAACGGGGGAGCCGCAGCGGTCGGTCGGCGATCGCGCCGACCGACCGCTGCGGCTGCTCATCACGTCAGCTGGCCGGTTGTAGCTGAAGGACGCTGTCACGATCGGCACCGCACCCGGTCAGTCCAACGCCGACCTCGACCTTCTCGGGCTGTGCGAAGCCCCTCCGAAGTACGGCCCAGCCACCGGACTGCGGAGTTTGCGGACGGGCCTTCCGAAGAACCAGGAAGCCGGGGGCACCAGGCGGACGGGCGGAGCACACCGTGAGCAGCGACCGACCCGCCTGACCGGTGGTAGTCGAGCCCGACGACACGCGACCCGCCGGGTGCGCGCGTCAGGATGCCGCTAAGAAACCGCACGCGGACACCGACGGACAGGACAGACCCAGGTGACCCGCCTACTGTCGGGGCCGTGGAACGCAGTAACCCTCCCCGACCTCTCCCGGCAGCCGGTAGTGGCCAGCGCCGCGACAGCCAACCGGAACCGGTCGTCAGCGACCGGCATTGGCCTGCCGCCTCACGCTGTGCCATTGGCAGCGGCGTCATGTTCCTCGTGCTGGCGGTACTGGTCGACTGGGAATCGGGCGGACTGACGCCGGAGCGCGCCGCACTGTGGGCGCTGTTGGGGGGCGCTGTCTTCGCGCTTCTCCTACCGCCCCGGGTGGTCGCAGGCGAAGGATGGCTCGAGGTGCGCACCCTGGCTCGCCGCCGTCGAGTGCGCACCGATGCCCTGGTGACGGTCCAGCACTCGGGGGCCATTGCCGCGCGCCTGATCCTTTGCGATGCCTTCGGTGGCCGGGCCGAGGTCGACCCGCGAGTTCTCGCGGCCAATCCGCTTCTGTGGCACCGTCTGGACACCGACGCCGGCCGCGCACGGCGGCGCGGCACGCTGCGGGCGGGCGTGGACGTGCTCCGCCGACTGGAGGAACAGATCTCCGGCGACCAGGCCTGGGCAGTGTTCACGTTCTCCGGCCTCATACAGCGGCCCGGGTCCGGCAGCGGTACCCGACCGGGTTCCTCCGATGCCTGAGTTCTCCCGATAAATGCTGCGACCGGCCCCGACCCGGCCGGCCCGCCATCGAGGACACCCTGGCCGCACTCCGGGGATGACCGCTGGCCGGGCCCGCGCCGTCCGGTGGATCGGCCAGCGGTCCGAACGCCCGGCCGTAATACCCCCTGAGGTATGCTGATGGGATACCGGGATCAGTCCAGCGGAGGTGGCCCATGCAGGTCGACGATGATGCGGTCGGCGCGGTACTGAACCGACTCCGCCGTGCGCAGGGGCAGCTCGCGGGCGTCATCGCGATGATAGAAGCCGGTCGCGACTGCAAGGACGTCGTCACCCAGCTGGCCGCAGTCTCCCGCGCCCTGGACCGTGCCGGATTCAAGATCGTCGCTAGTGGCATGCGCCAGTGCATGGCCGCCGCCGACGGCGACACCCCGCCGATGACCGAGGCCGAACTCGAGAAGCTCTTCCTGGCCCTGGCCTGACGCCCGGCACCGGGGAGCCGGGCGCGCCGTTCAGCAGTCCGCCGCTCGGTGCCCGGGCGGCGGGCGGGGCCAGCAGGGCGGATGGTGGGCGGGGCCGAGTGGGCCCCGCCCTGGCCGGCCGGTGGATCAGCTCTGGACGAGCTTGCCCATGGCGTGGACCTCCTGGACGTCGCCAGTGTCGAAGAAGCTCCACGGCACGGTGACGAAGCCGCCGTCGCCCCAGCTGCTGCCCCAGCTGTTCTCGATCTTCACGCCCTGGTCGTTGTAGCCGAGGATGGTCACCTCGTGGCCGCCGACGATCGGGTCGCTGTCGGAGTCACCGGGCAGGTAGCTGTAGTTCGAGGCCGACTGGGCGTTCAGGTCCATGAAGCTCTGGTGCACCTGGAAGCCGATCGGCACCGGCATGCCCCGGGATATCGCGTTCTCGATGGCGCTCCTCGCCGCCGAGCCGCTGGTGGGCAGCTCGGTGAAGCCGGACAGCTTGTACCGCGCGGCGTTGGCACGCTCGTTGTCGTCCGGCTGGGTGGTGTAGTCGGAGTCGCCCTGCCAGTAGTCGGACTTGGTGTCGATGCCCTGCTGCTGCTCCATGGGCAGCGCGACGCTCGCGTAGGTGCCCGTGTCATTGCCCTGGGCGATCTGCGAGTAGATGAACATCGGGGCCATCGGGGTGCCGCTGATGTTCTGCTCGTTCATCAGGATCCCGTAGCCCGTGTAGCCGGTGGCCCAGGTGACACAGGCGCCGACCTGGCCCTGGTCGCCGGGCGAGAGCGCGTACCCGCTCAGGTCCGCGCTGGCCGGCGCGGCGCCGGCCCGGGCGAACGGGGCGAGCGCGTCCGCAGCAGCCACCGCGGAGGGGTGGGCGGCGCGCTGGTGGGACTTGAGCGCGGCGAGGTCGAGGCCCAGGCCGTGCCGCAGGTGGTGGGAGTGGTGGGCGGCCGGACGCTGGACGTCGGGCGTCGCCGCCGTGGCGGCGGTCGTGGTCGTGAGACCGGCGAGGGCAACGGCGGTGGCGATGCCGATCGCTCTGGTGATGCGCATGCAGAGGCTCCTAGGGGGTTACCCGGCTGGGTCCCAGCGGGCACGCCGTGCCCGCCGCGTTGGGGGTGCGGCGGGCACGGAGAAGCGAATGGTGGGGGTGACCCGGATGACTGTTCGTCAGGCGGGCTGCGGATCACCGTAGATGACCGGGCATGCTCCTGTCATGGGGGGTTCATGACAACGTCGTGAACCTGACATTCCTGAATCGGCGGCGGGCCGCCCTGGTAAGGCCGCAGGCCCACTCGCAATTGGGCGCGCCCCGGTGGTTGCCGGATGCCGAGGCGAGGCCGGCGGTCGCGCCGGTCCGCACATGGGCTACGTTTTTACTGGTGTGGCGTTCTCATGGCCGCGGAACTCGGGTCGACCAACTTGCTTGATGGACAGGAAAGTTGGTCGAAGCCCGGGCCGGGATGAGCCGGCCGGGCAGCTGTCGGAGCTGCTGGCTCGGGTCCGAGCCCATCGGGGTGGGGCGGGTGGGTCCACGCCACACTCGCCACGGCGCACCGGCCGCTGACCGCGTCCCGGTTCCGCTCGTCGGCACCGCTTCGTCACCGTCCGTGGCGTCGGCTGGAGGAATGGCCACAGAGGTACCGCCACCGGCTCAGGGCCCGGTGCGGGCAGGAGTGCAAGGCCTCGTACCCGGTGGTCCGGCCCGCATCCGAGTGCTCCGCGTCCGGCTTGTCCCGGCCGTCGCCGCGTGCGTCACTGGGAGCACGGGTCGTCCAGCAGGCCGAGACGGGAGGGGCCGCCCATGGGAGCCGTCCGCACCGTCGGGGTGGTGCTGCACCCCGAGCGCGACTGCGTGCGCGTGTTCGAGGCGATCTCCGGCTGGGCGCGGGGGCGCGGAGCCACCGTGATCGCCTCCAAGGACGAGTTGGCTCGGCTGGCCGGCCTGGCGGTCCCGGTCGATCCCGAGTACCTGGCTCAGCACTCGGACCTCATCGTCAGCCTGGGTGGGGACGGCACCATGCTGCGGGCGATGCGGATGGCCGCGCGCGGCCACGCCCCGGTCCTCGGTGTCAACCTCGGCCGCCTGGGGTTCCTGGCCGAGATCGACGTCCCCGAATTGCCGCAGGCGCTGACGGCCATCGACGAGTACCGCTTCACCATCGAGCCCCGCTCAGGGGTGAGAACCGTCATCGCCGGTCGGGAGGCGACGGCCTTCAACGACATCGTGCTGGTCCGTCGGCCCGGATGCCGCACGGCGGCCGTCTCGCTGCAGGTCGACGGACGCCCCTTCGTCCGCTACGTCGCCGACGCGGTGATCGCGGCGACGCCGACCGGGTCCACGGCGTACAGCTTCTCCGCCGGAGGCCCACTGGTCTCCCCGAACACGGAGGGCATGCTGGTGGTCCCGGTCGCCCCGCACTCGGCGTTCAACCGGGCGTTGTTCCTGTCGGCCGGCGAGAACCTCACCCTGGAGATCCTGCCCACCAGTGGCGAGCTCTCCGTGGAGGCGGACGGCGAGCTGGTAGGGGAGGCCCACCCCGGCGATGTGATCGACATCGTGCAGCTGCCCGCCGCCGCCCGGGTGGTCCGGCTCGGCGGAACCACCTTCTACCAGCGCGCCCAGCGCAAACTCCGGCTCACCGGCTCGGTGGAGGCGGAGTGAGGCGGTCCGCACGGCGCGGCCACCGGGCGCGGGCGGACCGCCGGGCAGTGCGCCCCGGAACTCGGCGGCGCCGGGCCGTCGCGACGGGCGGCGGGACGACGCCGGCGCCGTCCTCGGTGGTCAGCGGCTGGCCTCGACCAGGCGGGCGACCAGCCGGACCAGGGCGGCGGCGCCTCCTGCGGCCACGGCGGCGAGCCGAGCCAGCAGCCGCATCAGCGGGGCTGTCCAGAGCCGGAGTTCAGCCGTCGGAGCCGGCGGGGAAGTCGGACGAGACCAGTCCGGCAGCGCGTGCGGGGTCGCCGTCCGCGCGGTCGAGCAGCAGCGGTACGGAGTACTCCGTCGGCCCGGCGGGGGTCGCAAGGCCGAGGGACAGGCCGGGGTCGAAGCGCTCCATGGACACGCTGGCGCCCAAGTCGGGGCGGAGCCGGTGGAGTTCGCACACGAGGTCCCAGGCCGAGGCGTCCAGCCGTGCCCGGCGTACCGGGTCGCAGGCGTGCACGGCCTCGGTGACTCCGGGGCTGCCCGGGTCGTAGTCCAGCAGATACGGCAGCAGTTCGGGACTGCCCATGATCTGTGCCGCGCTGAACGTGAGGTGGTGTGCGCCCTCGGGTTGGTCGAGCAGCTCGGCCAGCAGCGGGACGGCGCGCGGGTCGTGCCGTCGGGCGAGTCCGTGGATGCCCTCCTCGCGGGTGTCCATGTGCTCGTCGGCCGTCCGCTCCCAGAGCGCGGACCGGATCGCGGGGCTGTCGGTACAGATCTGGAAGCCCAGTGTGAAGGTCGCCCAGTTGCGGACCTCGGGGTCATCGTCGCGGGTGAGTTCGACGAGTGCTCGGATGTCCGGTCCGTCCGGCCGGTCGGTTGAGACCCCCGCGAAGGAGATGGCCGCCCGCCGGCGGACCTCGGCGTCGGGATGCCCGGCGAGGGAGACCAGGACGGGCACGGCGCGCTGGTCGTACGTCAGCTCGATCGCACGCGCGAGGGACCACAGCACGTCAGGGTCGGTCTCGTGCTCCGCGAGCGCGACCAGCGCGTCCACCGTGGCGGCGCGGACGGTTCCGTCCTGGTCGCTCGCATGTCCCAGCAGGTCGCAGCCCGTCGCACGCTCGACCCGGTCGCCCGAGCCGATCAGTTCCAGGCCGAGCCGCAGCGACCGCTGCCCGTCGGCGGCGGCCCGTCGCAGCAGCGCCTCGTACCCTCCCCACTCACCCGTCGTCTCGGCGTCCCGCGCCGTGGCCAGCGCCTGTCGGACCAGTTCCACGACCGGCTCTCCCTTCAGCTTCGGACGATTCGGACCGCTCCGCCTCGGCGTCTGCTGCGGCGATGGCGCCAGCGTTCGGTGCGGGACATGCCTTCGAGTACGGTTCGGTCGTGCTCGTCCGGCGGCAGTCCCAGCCGGGTACGGACCGCTAGCCGGCCCTTGGCCACGAGGCTGAACGGGCGGATCGCCGACCGACCGGCCGGTGGGGCGTCGGGCTGGTCCAGCGCGAGGACCAGCAGCAGGGCCGCGTCGTAGTCGGTCAGGGCGTGTTCCAGCCGGCCGGCCCGGACCAGGTATCCGGCGAACTCCTCGTACGCCTCCCAGTCCTGTTCGGCGGCGGCCCGTTCCTCGACCGCGCGGGCCGCGGCCCGGCCCTGCTCCTCCCGGCCGACCCTGAAGAGGCAGTAGGCGAGCAGCGGGTCCGCCGCGCACTGTGCGGGGTCGGGGCTCTGCTCCGCGACCAGGTCCAGCAGGTCGAGCGCCCGCTGGTGCTCGTCCGCGTCGGACCAGAACTCGGCGGCCTGGTAGAGGTGGTTCAGCCGGTCCGCACCCTCGCAGCGTGCGGCGACCTCCTCCTCGTAGCGGGCCTCGGCCGCCCAGTCCCACTCGGTGCTTCCCACTGTGCTCTCTCTTCGGTTCCGGGTGACGTTCCGTCAGGTCGTACTGCGCATCCCGCGCAGGCGGTCACGCAGGGTGCGCCGGGACGCGGGCTGCTCGGCGGCGAGCTCGCGCTCGGCGGCGAGGTCGTGCTCGTCCCGGGGGAGGCCGAGCTGTTCGCGCAGGCGGCGGCGGTCGGTGCGGATCCGGGCGACCGGCGAGGTTTCCCGAGGGTGGCGCGTCACCGCCGGTTCCCGGTCGCCGCCGTCGAGCAGCAGGTCGAGCGCGGCGGTGTAGTTCCGCTCCGCGCGCTCCAGTTGGCCGGCGCTGTCCAGGTAGTCGGCGAGCCGCTGGTGGGCGGCGGAGCTGTGCCTGGCGCGGGCGTGTGCCTCGGCGGCGTCGACCGCGGCCCAGGCCTCCTCGGTCCGGCCCACGGCGAACAGCGAGTACGCGTACGCCGGGAGCGCCCAGTCCAGTTCGGGGTACTCCCGGCGGCTCTCGATCACCTCGGTGAACAGGGTCAGTGCCCGTGCGTGCTCGTCGTCCTCGGCCCAGTGCTTGGCAGCGTGTGCGAGGAGGTCCAGACGCTCCTCGCCGTGACTCGCGGCAGCCGCCTCCTCGAGTTCGAGGGCCATCTCGGCCTGGGTGTAGGAGAACGTGCCGGAGCGCCTCGTCATGTCGTCTCTCTCGCTTCGGTGGTCACGCCGCTCTGATGTTACTCGGCCGTAAGCAGCGTCGGCCGTGGGGTGGTCGGCGGCGCGCGGTCCTGAGTGCTGGAGTGCTGTCCGGGACCGATGTGGGAGACGAAGAGTAAGGAGGCCTTAGGGCTATGAGAACCAACTCGCTTGGGAGAGAACGGGTTTCGGACATCGTGAGGCTCTGGGCGACACCGTCGCAGCCTCCGTCCCACGTCGGCGGGAGCGGCGATCGCCGCGTCGGGTGTCCGTGCGGTGGGCTACCTTCGGCGCATGGAATCCGAGCCCAGGGTCTTCCCGCCCCGTCCGATCCGAGGTGTCCGGGCGCGGTATGCCCGCCAGGCCGGCTGCCCCTCCGACTTCGCGGACGTCACCGTGGACTTCGAGCCCTGGGAGGAGGGTTTCGCGTTCGAGGCGGCCGACAGCGCCGATGTGACGGAGGGCTCCTGCCGGGAGCAGCTGCCCGGGTTCCACGCGGCCCTGGCCGCCGGTATGCGCGAGGAACTGGCCGACCAGGGAGACGGTTTCGCCGTGGCGGTGGCCGTCGTGCTGCGGAGCGTCCGGGTGCACGATGTCGACTCCCACGACCGGTCGTTCCACATGGCGGGCCGCCTGGCCGTCCGCGAGGCCCTCGCCCAGGCCTACGGTCCGCCGCCCCTGCCCAAGCACCGCGCCTGATCCGCTCCGCGCCGCCCCGGGTTCCGCGATCGCGAACTCGCCCTGGGCGACGCTGACTTGTTCGGCCTCGACCAGGTGCCGGCCGGTGCCGACGACAGACCGCCCGGCCGTCATGAACGCCTCGCTCTGCGGTCGTGCGAGGCGTTCACGATGGTCGGGCGGCGTTCAGTCGGGCGGTTCCTCCGGGCGGGGATGTACCGGATCCGGCGGGGGCTCGGGCTCCCCGCCCGGCTCTCCCGGCTCCTCTCCGGGCCCTGTCGGCTCCGGCGGCACCGGAGAGCCGGGTGGTTTCGGCGGGTCGGGCGGCACCGGCGGGGCGGGTGGCTCAGGCGGGGCGGGCGGAGGCGGTGGCGCGGGCGCGACATCGGGGTCCGGCGGTACGGGTATGGAGGCCATCGCGCTCCTCCTAGCGGCCGAGAGCGTTCGCGAGCTGCTTCTTGTTCATCTTGGAGCGGCCCTTGACGCCGCGCTGCCTGGCCTCGTTGTACAGCTGGTCGTACGTGGGGCCCCGGGCTCCGCTGCGCGAGCGCAGGCCGCCGCGGCGGCCGGAGGAGATGTCCTCGATCGAGGTGCGGCTGGCAGTCCTGGACTCGCCGTGCCGGGCGCGTTCCTTGTTGACGGTGCGGGCCGCGATCTCCTCCGCGGTCTCCTCGTCCCGGCCGCGATCGAGCAGGCCCTCCTTGATGTGCTCATACTGGCGTTCCCGCTTGGGGCTTGATCCTCGGGGCATGTCTCACGCTCCTCTCCTGCTGCCGCACGGCGCGCCTACCCCGCATTCCCGCTCGCAATCCGCCAGGCCCCACCGCCCGTTCCCGCCGCCCGTTCCCCCACCGCTGGGGAAGGTCATCAGGCGGGCCCCGGCGACAGCGCGGGCGGTGGCGACGCGCAAGAGTGGCAACAGCCCGTCGTCGGAGGGGGGTTGTCACTCCGACGCGGCCAGATCGCCCACCTCGCGGGCGACGGCCCGCCAGAGGGCCGCGGGCAGGTCGTGACCGACGCCGGGGAAGGTCACCAGACGGGCCCCGGCGATGGCGCGGGCGGTGGCGCGGGCCGCGGCGACCCGCAGGAGCGGATCCTGTTCCCCGTGCAGGACGAGGGTGGGCCGGCGCAGCTCGCGCAGCGGCGGACCGTGCCACTGCGCGCCGATCTGGCGGCTCTGTGCCCTGGTGTCGCGCGGGCCGCTGTCCACCTGGGCCTCGACCCAGGCCCGGGCGGCCGCCTCGTCGAAGGGGTAGCCGGGGGAGGCGATACCGCGCCAGACCGCCAGGGACGCTTCGATGTCGCCCTCGCGCCCCTCGGGGAACCTGGCGCGCGCGAGCCTGGCGGGCAGGCCGAACCGCAGGTAGCGCAGCACCCTCAAACCGGAGACGTCGCTGGGTAGCGCCGCCGAGGACGTCACGCTGAGCACCCGGTCGGGGTGGCGAAGGGCGAGTCGCTGGGCGATCACTCCGCCCAGGGAGTGGCCGAAGACGTGCGCCCGGTCCCAGCCGAGCGCATCCAGCACCGCGACGGCGTCGTCGGTCATGTCCTCGGAGGTGTAGGCGTCGCCGCGCCTGCCGAACAGCGCCTTGAACGGGTTGGTGGTGGCGGTGTCGGGCATCCGGGTGGATTCGCCCGCGTCGCGCTGGTCGTAGCGGGCCACGGCGAACCCGGCGTCGGCGAACGCCTCGCACAGGCCGTCCGGCCACCAGAACCGGGCGGTGGCCAGCCCCATCACCAGCAGCAGGGGCGCGCCGCGCGAACCCCCCAACGCGTCGTAGGCGACATCCACGGATCCGTTGTGTGCGTACCGGGTCCCGGACCATGTCAACCCCGGTCGTGCCTCGACCATGACGGCCTCCCCTTCCGTACGGCGACTTACTGCGATCGATGTTCGCAGTTCTGATGTCCACTAAGGTACTGCATACGACGTTCGCGGAAAAGGAGGGGCCCGTGACCGACCAGCCCACCACCAGCATCTGGCTGCGCCCCGAACGCTCCGGGCGGGGACCGGCACCGACCTTCGACCGCGACCGCCTCGCCGCGGCCGGCGTCGCCCTGGCCGACACCCACGGCCTCGCGGCCGTCACCATGCGGGCGGTGGCGCAGTCCCTGGGATCGGCTCCCGCCTCCCTGTACCGCTATGTGACCACCCGTGACGAGCTGCTCGAGTTGATGATCGATCAGGTCAACGGCGAGATGTGCTACGACGGCCTCGGAACCGGGCGCTGGCTCGACGACCTGCTCGCCCTCGCCCGCCAGGGCAGAGGCACCTATCTGCGCCACCCGTGGCTGCTGGACGCGCTCGCCTCGAGAAGCCCGCTAGGGCCCGAGGCGGTCGGCTACCTCGAACACGCCCTGGCCGCGCTCGCCGACCACCCGGCCACCTGGCGGACCAGGCTCGAAGCCGTCAGCGTCATGAACTCCGTGGTCGCCTCGCTCAGCCGGGCCGAGATCACCCGGCAGCTCCCCGGGCAGACCGCGCCGCAGTGGCAGCAGGCGCAGCAGGAGTACCTGGCCGACGTGGTCGCCTCCGGCCGCCACCCCTACCTGACCGCCGCCCTGGCCCAGGCGGCCCCGGCCGCCGGGCCCGAACCCGCTGACCGGATCTTCGACCGCATCATCACCCGCGTACTGACCGGGCTGCTGGGGGCCGACGGCGTCTGACCAGCCCCCCGAGGAGCAGCCGCGGCAACGCCCGCTCACGGCCGCCGCACCGCGTCGACCCGGTGAGGACCGGTGTCCGGCCCCGCGCTGCTCAGGAGTGGAGCAGCTGCTCGGTCCAGACGGTCTTGCCCTCGTGCGTGTAGCGGGCGCCCCACCGTTGCGTGAGCTGCGCGACCAGGAAGAGACCGCGGCCTCCCTCGTCGGTGATCCGGGCCCGGCGCAGGTGGGGCGCGGTGGTACTGCCGTCGGAGACCTCGCACATCAGGGTGCGGTCGAGGATGAGCCGCAGCTCGATCGGGCCGTTGCTGTAGCGGTAGGCGTTGGTGACGAGTTCAGTGGCGATCAGCTCCGTGGTGAACGCCATTTCGTCCAGCCCCCAGGAGTTCAGCTGCTTGATGACCAGTGATCTGGCCAGGGCGGCCGCCTGGGGCTCCGGCGCCAGCTGCCAGACCGCGACCTGGTCGTCGGCGAGTGCTCGGGTCCGCGCGATCAGCAGGGTGGTGTCGTCGACGAGGGGCGGGGCCAGCAGGGCGGTGACGACGGCCGTGGCGGTCTCCTGGAGCGAGCCGTGCGGGGCGCTCAGCGTCCGGCACAGCCGGTCGAGGGTCTCGTCGAGATCCTGGTCGGCCGCCTCGATGAGGCCGTTGGTGTACAGGGCGATCGTGGAGCCCTCGGCCAGGACCAGCTCCGCCGTCTCGAAGGGCAGCCCGCCGAGGCCGAGCGGAGGGCCGGTGGGAAGGTCCACCAGGCTGGCGGTGCCGGACGGCGTCACCACGACGGGCGGCGGATGGCCGGCCCGGGCGAGGGTGCAGCGCTTGGTCACCGGGTCGTAGACGGCGTAGAGGCAGGTGGCGCCGATCAGGTTCTCCTGCGGGGAGCCCGGGGCTGAGGCCTCCTCCTGTTCGCTGGCCAGGCGGTCGACGAGGTCGTCCAGGTGCGTGAGCGCCTCGTCCGGTTCGAGGTCGAGATCGGCGAGGGTCTGGACCGCGGTACGGAGGCGGCCCATGGTGGCTGCGGCGTGGATGCCGTGGCCGACCACGTCACCGACGATCAGGGCGACCCGGGCACCGGAGAGCGGAATGACGTCGAACCAGTCGCCGCCCACCCCGGTGACCGAGTCGGCGGAGAGGTAGCGGTGCGCGACCTCGACCGCGGGATGGCCGGGCAGCACGCTCGGCAGCATCCTGTGCTGCAGCGCGAGGGCCGCCTCGTGCTGCTGGGTGAACCGGCGTGCGTTGTCGATGCAGACGGCGGCGCGGGCCGCGAACTCACTGGCCAGCACGAGGTCGTCCGCCTCGAACGGCTCGACCTGCTGGGTGCGGCTGAGGCTGATCACGCCCAGCACCAGGCCCCGGGCCACCAGCGGCACCGCCATCAGCGAGCGGATCCCCAGGTTGCGCGCACGTTCGACCCAGTGCGTGCCGATGAGGGGCGCGGAGAGGAAGAGGTCGACGTCCCGTTCGAGGACCGGTTGGAGCTCGGCCAGGCACCGGCCCTGAGGGGTGTCCGGGGTGAACCGGATCGACTCGCCGATCGGGACGAGGAACCGCTCGCTCTGCGGGACGACGGTCTTGATGGCCACCCGCAGCACCGGTCCGAGGGCGAACGGCGCCGGCTCGCCGCCGCGGGCCACGGATTCCAGCAGGTCCACGGTGATGCAGTCGGCGAGGCTGGGGACGGCGACCTCGGACAGCTCCCTGGCCGTCGTGGTGACGTCCAGGGTGGTGCCGATGCGGACACTGGCCTCGTTCAGCAGAGCCAGCCGGCGCTGCGCCCGGTGCCGAGCGGTGACGTCCTCCACCAGCTGCGCGACCCCGAGAACGGCCCCGGTGGAGTCCTCCATGCGGAACGCCGAGACGGACACGTACCGCTCCTGGGTGGGTTCTCCGCGTAGCCTGCACGATTGCTCGGTGAAGATCATCGGCTTGCCGGTCTCCAGGACGCGCTTCAGACCCGCCTCCACGGTGCGGGCGTCCGCCGCGACGAGGAAGTCGGAGATGCGGTGCCCTTTGGCCGCCTCCGCGGTCGGCAGGCCGCCGACGTGGGCGAGAGCCCGGTTTATCCGCAGGACGCGCAGATCGGGGGCGTGGCTGGCGAACCCGATCGGAGACCGCTGGAACAGGCCGTCCAGGACCGCCCGGTCGGTCTCCCACCGGATCACCTCCTCCGCCGGTGCGCCGACCAGAAACCATTCGCAGCCCACTTCGGCACGCAGCACACACCGAGCGCGGATGCCCAGCATCACGCGGCTGCCGTCACGGTGACGAATGGGCAGCACCCCGAACCAGCCGGTCATCCGCTCGCAGGAGAGCGCCGCCTGCGTGATCCACTTCTGGTCGTCCGGGCCGACGAGCAGCTCGGCCGCGGCCCGGCCGATGACCTCCTGCGGCCGGTAGCCCAGCAGCTGCTGCGCCCGCTTGCTCCAGCCGGAGACCTTGCCAGTCCGGTCCAGCGCCGCAGTGGCGCCGTGGTGCAGCGCGAACGGGTCATCGGGGCTCTCCCCGAACGCCGTCACCGTTTCGTCCATCACGGCCATCCCTCTCCGGGTTTCCGGCCCGCAGGCGAGCATCCGACCGTCATGTCCAGCGTGACGCGCTTAGCGCCGCTCCGCCGCCCCAACGGGGGTCCGGGCCGCGGAGAGCACGCAGCGGACCCCGAGCGCACGATCACCCGGGCCTCGCCCGATCGGGTGACGGTCCGGTGCGGGCGGCGTATCGCGGCGCGCTGCCGACGAGTGTGCGGGGCGAGGATCGGCGCAATCGCACCATTCCCATTCACACGCCATCCCTGAAGGAGTAGATGTCCCATGCTGGAGCGTGTTCGGAGCAAGAATCTGGCTGAGGTGACCTTCGTACTGCCCGCCGACCATCCCGCCGGGGAAACGAGCGTGGTTGGCGATTTCAACGACTGGACGCCAGGCATCCACACCTTCGGTATGCGTCCGGACGGCACCCGGGCGGTCACCGTCGCGATGTCGCCGGGTGAGCGGCACGCCTTCCGCTACCTCGCGCATGGGGACTACTGGTTCGACGACCAGGGGGCGGACGGCCACGACGGCCGGAACAACATCCTGCAGACCTGACGCGCTCCGGGCGCCCCTCCCGTGAACGGAGATCGCGGGAGCGGCACCGGCCGTGGCGCCGGGTTCGCCGCCGCCGGCCGGAGGTCCTCAACGCCGCAGCTCCATCCTGCTGGTTGACGGACCGCGCTGATCAGGTGGGGGAGCGTCGGGCCGGGCGGGGCAGCTCGCTGGACGGGCTTGGCCGGCCCGGCCGGCTGCGGCGATCGCCGTGGGAGGACTGTGCTCGATCAGCCGTCCCGAAGGAGGACCACGGATTGAACGCCAAGTTGTCACCCCCGATGAGAGCCGACGCCCGGCGCAACCGGGCACGGGTGCTGGAGGCGGCGCAGGCCGCCTTCGCCTCCGAGGGCCTGTCGGTCCCGCTGGACGAGATCGCCTGCCGTGCCGGGGTCGGCGCCGGGACGGTGTACCGGCACTTCCCGACGAAGGAGGCGTTGTTCGACGCGGTGATCCTCCATCGCCTCCAGGGCCTGGTCGACCGGGCACGGGAGCTGGCCACGGCCGAAGATCCCGGCGGGGCGTTCTTCGACTTCGTGGCCATGCTGACCCGGGAGGGCTCCGCGAAGAAGGACCTGATCGACGCGCTGGCCGGGGCCGGTATCGACGTCACCGCGAACCTGGTCGAGGTGAACCGCGAACTACGGGAAGCGATCGCCGAGTTGCTGGTCCGTGCGCAGAACGCCGGCGCGGTCCGCCCGGATCTCGGTATCACCGATCTGATGGCCCTGCTGCGGGCCGTGTTCCTGGCCACCTATCGGGCGGAGGGGGACGAGGGCATGGCCGGCCGGGTGATGTCCGTGCTGTGTGACGGGATCGGGGCGCGGGGCCAGGCCGGCTGACCGCGCCGGGACCGCGCGTGCCCGCGCGGCGCGCCGAAACGCGCGGCCGGCCGCCGGAGCCGGCCTGACCTGTGCGGCGCGTCGCGGCGGATCGGGTCACACCCCTCGCGCCGATCTGCGTGGACCGCTCGGGGGCGATGTGTGGCGGGTCTGCCCGGCCGCGCATGGAGGGCTGCCGCCTCAGTCGCCTTCAGGTGCCCGCGATGCCGTTCGGCATGTCGAGGAAGGGCTCCAGGGCGGGCTCGTCCGCGGCGGTGACCAGCGTGTGCAGGGCCTGGACCAGCGTCGATCGCTGGTCGGGCGACAGGCGTGCGACGATCTTGGCGATCTCGCGGTGCCGGTGGGTGAGGACCTGGTCCACCAGGCGGTCGCCCTGCGGGGTCAGACGCAGGACGACCTCGCGCCGGTTGACCGGGTTGGTCTGGCGATCGACCAGCCGCAGTCCCTCCAGCTTGTCGACCGTGCGCATGGCCGTGGACGGGTTCACCGCCAACGCGCCTGCGAGAACGGCGAGTTTGATCGGCCCCTGGTTCTGCAGGACGACCAGGGCCCGCAGCTGCGGCAGGCTGAGTGGCGCGTCGACCCCGGCGACCGCACGAGCCGACAGGGCCACGAAGAGCCGCGATGCGGTCATGACCGCCGAGACGACCTCGGTCGTGTCGCGGGACAGGCCGTCCTGTCCGCCAATGGGCCGACTCGGCTCGGTCTGCGCGTCATGTCCCATGCCGCCCTTTATATCGCGCGGTCAGGAGCGGAACGTGCGACTCGTGTGGCGAGTGGCCAGGGTGATCGTGCGCGTGATACCGCGTCGGGGGCGGATCGTACGACGTCGAGCCGGCCGCCCGGCCAGGGCAGGGCGCCCGCCTCAGCCGCCGATGGCGGACATCGGCCGTTCCGGCTGGTGGAAGTCCGGATCACCGATCCCGCCGCCGGCCTTCTTGCCCCACATGGCCGCCCGCCACAGCTCGGCGATCCGCGCGTCCGTGCGCGGGTCGTCGCCGCCCTCGCGCAGGGCGGTGCGCAAGTCCGTCTCCCCGGTGGCGAACAGGCAGTTGCGGACCTGGCCGTCCGCAGTGAGCCGGGTACGGTCGCAGGCACGGCAGAACGGCTGGGTGACGCTGGCGATCACACCGACCCGGGCCGGCCCGCCGTCGACGATCCACCTCTCGGCCGGTGCGGAGCCGCGCCGCCCCGCCGGCTCCGGGGTGACCGTGAACCGCGTGCTCAGCCGGTCGAGGATCTCCGCCGCGGTGACCATCGTGCTGCGGTCCCAGCCGTGCTGCGGGTCCAGCGGCATCTGCTCGATGAAGCGCAGCTCGTAGCCCCGCTCAAGGCACCAGGCGAGCAGGTCGGGTGCCTCGTGGTCGTTGATTCCGCGCATCAGTACGGTGTTCACCTTGATGGGTGAGAGGCCTGCCGCCCGGGCGGCCGTCAAGCCGGCGAGCACGTCGTGGTGGCGGTCCCGCCGGGAGAGCCGCTGGAAGGTCCGCGGGTCGAGGGTGTCCAGCGAGACGTTGACCCGGTCCAGGCCCGCCCCGCGCAGTGCCGCGGCGGTACGGGCGAGGCCGATGCCGTTGGTGGTGAGCGAAAGCTCCGGCCGAGGCTGGAGGCGGGCACACGCGGTGAGGATGCCGACCAGACCGGGCCGCAGCAGCGGCTCGCCGCCCGTGAACCGCACCTCCCGTACACCCAGCAGGGTGACGGCGATCCGGACCAGCCGGACCACCTCCTCGTCGGTCAGCAGCGTGGGCTTCGCCAGCCAGGTCATGCCCTGCTCGGGCATGCAGTAGGTGCACCTCAGGTCGCAGCGGTCGGTCAGCGACACGCGCAGATCGACGGCCTGCCGCCCGAAGGTGTCCAGCAGCACGCGACCCCACCTCCTGACCGGGACCTCCGCCACTACCTGCCCCTCACCAGTGTCCGTCGTCCGCAGCGGTCGGAGGTACCGCAGTCCCTCATCCGGTGCCGGTCACGGCCTGCAGAGCGAGGCTGGTCAGCGAGACGGTCACCCACAGGCAGCCGCCCAGCAGGAGCGGACGCGGACCGGCCCGGCGCAGCCCGGGCAGGTCGGTGGACAGTCCGATCGCGGACAGCGCCATGGTGATGAGGAAGACCGAGATCTGGCTGAGGGCGTGGTGCGCGTGGGACGGAACCAGGCCGGCGGTGTTGGCGGCGGCCACCAGCAGGAAGCCGACGAGGAACCACGGCACCAGTCTCCACGGGCGGACCCGCGAACCCGGGGTGGCCCCGCGCCGCCCGCGAGCGGCCAGCGCGGCGAGTCCGAGGCAGATCGGGATGATCAGCAGGGTCCGGGTCAGCTTGACGACGACGGCGTAGTCGGTGGCCGCCGGGCCGTACGTGGTGGCGGCGGCGACCACCGAGGACATGTCGTTGACGGCGGTTCCGGCGAACAGGCCGAAGGCGTGCTGGCTGAGTCCCAGCAGGTGGCCCAGCGCAGGGAAGGTGAGGACGGCGGCGATGTTGAACAGGAAGATGGTGGAGACCGCGTAGGCGACCTCGGCGCCGGCGGCGCCGATCACCGGCGTGACGGCGGCGATGGCGGAGGCGCCGCAGATGCCGGTGCCCACGCCGATCAGGGTGCGGAGGTCGCCCACGACGCCCAGCCGGCGGCCGATGAAGTACGCGGCCGTGAGACAGGCCGCCAGCGACCCGACCATCACCGGCAGTGACCCCAGCCCGACACGGAGGATCTGGGCCAGAGACAGCTGGGCGCCGAGGAGGACGACCGACAGTTGCAGCACGAACTTGCTCGCGGTGGTGATCCCCGGGCGCAGCCTCGCGCCGGGCCTGATGACGGCGGCGACCGCGATGCCGATGAGGATCCCGCTCACCGGCCCACCGACCAGCGGCACCAGCCCTCCCGCGAAGGTGGCGACCGCGGCGATGCCCACTGCGAGGGCCAGACCGGGGACTCGGGAGAACGGGCCGGCCGATCGGGGCACCGGCGACGGGTGGGACGGGGCCGCTTCGGCGTCCGGAGCGTCCACGATGTGAGCTGTCATGCCTCCACACTGGCTTCGGCGATCCAGTCGTGGTAGAAGCCGATCGCTGATGGATGCATAGGGTGACTCTATGGCTTGATCGAGGCGGACCGGCGAGGTGACCGCCTGTGGTCCACCACCGTGCCGGCTCGCCGCCACAGCGGACGCCGCCGGGCGCATGTCCCTGGAGCATCCGCGCAGCCGCCACTGACAGAGAAGCAGCCGCCCGGCGAACAGGCCCGCCCGCTCCTGGCACGACGAGCCGTCACCGTGCACGGAGCGGCCGCCAGACGGCGATGCACCAGGCCGGACGGAACGCCGCCGCGTCCGCACCGCCACTCCTCGCACCCCGGGCACTGCAGTGGCGATCCGGACCGGGAGGGAGCCGTCGTGGAGATCCTGCTCACCGGCGCCGCGGGACGGATCGACGCCCTGCTGCGCACCCCCGACCTCGGGTTCGAGATCGTGTACGGCATCTCGGCCAACTCCCGGGCCTGGTGGGACCTCGGCGCGGCCCGCCGCCTCGACTACCGGCTGCAGGGCGACGCCGAGCGGTACGCGGACGCCGTGCTGGCGGCCCACGGACCGCTCGACCCCGCAGACCCCGACGCCCGCTACGGCGGCGGCCGTTTCACCGTGTGGTCCGACAGCGGAGACGGCGTCCGCAGGGCAGGCCGAGCCGGGCTGGAAGGGCCCTGAACGGACCGCCTCCGGCCGCCCGCGGCGCCGGACTCCCGGCAGCCGCCGCCGGCATGCGCTCGCTGCCGTTCAGGTCATCCGTCTTCGACGTCGTCCTCGACGGGGCGGAGCAGGAACCAGGAACGACGGGGCGGAGCAGGAACCAGGAACAGGGACGGACGGGCGTACCCGCCAAGGGTCCTGACCGCCCGTCTCCCGGCAGCTCGTCCGGCCCTGCCCGGGTCGGCTGCCGTAGCCCCCTGGGGTCGGGAAGCGGCTCGGCCGCCTGCCTCAGCCGGGCGAGACCCGGCCGCGCCAGGCGCCGGTCTCCTCGCCGCGGGACTCGACGAAGCCCTTGAAGCGGCGCAGATCGCCCCTGACCCGGCGGTCGAGCATGCCGAGCATGTCGGCGGCCTTCTCGACCATGCCCTCCGGTTCGACGTTCATGGCGAGCCTGACCCGGGTGTGACCCTCGTCCAGCGGCTGGAACGTCACCACGCCCATCTGCTTGACATCGCCCCCGACCGTCCGCCACGCCACCCGCTCGTCGGGCAGCTGGTCGACGATCTCGGTGTCGAACTCCCGGTCGACCCCGGCGATGGAGGTCCGCCAGTGGTTGTGGCGGTCGTCCAGCTGTCGTACCTCCTTGACGCCCTCCATGAAGCGGGGGAACTCCTCGAACTGAGTCCACTGGTTGTACGCCGTGTGCAGCGGGACGTCGACGTCGATCGACTCCTGCACCTTGCTCATGGCCTTCCTCCTTCGCGCGACTCATGCGGACGGCCCGGTGCTGTGGACCATGGAGCGCGTCTGCCCCGGTTCCGCCGGTCGAATCCCGCAGGCGGCGGTGGGCCGTCGGGAGGGCGGTCCCGCAGGAATGGCCGCGTGGATTCGGGGCAGGCGCGGGCGCGGAGGTTGATAGCCATGGTTCTGCTGATCGTCGTTCTGCTGCTGGCCGTGATCCTGGCCGGTGCCGGGTTCGCCCTCCACCTGCTGTGGTGGATCGCGCTCGCCGTCTTCATCCTGTGGCTGCTCGGGTTCGTCGTCGCGGGCGGTGAGCGCCGGCGCTGGTACCGCTGGTGACCGGACGGTGCGAGCATTGGGCCGGCGAGGTCGCTGCTCCTCGCCGGCCCGGCTCGACGCCGCGCGGAACCGGGCCGCGCGGTGAGGGCACCGGGCGGCCCGACAACGGCAGGAGCCGTACGCCCTACCCGGCGGCGGGCAGTATGCCGAGCCGGTGTCGAAACCGAGCTCCGCAAAGGCTCCGCCTCGGCGCGGGAGGGTTCGCCGAGCCTGGTGCGGGTAGGAAGTTCACACGGAGGGATCCGGGCCCGTGGCCCGCCTCCGTTCCGGCGACTCCTCGCCGTCGATCCAGCGGCACGCCCGCCGTGCCGGGACACCGTGGCCTCAAGCAGCCGGGCCGAGCGGTCTCCCACCCCCGCACCTCGTGCGAAGACGTACCGTCGGCATGTACCTCGTCGCGACGACACGCGCACCGGTGTGGGCCCGACGACCCGGGAGATGACCCCGTTGTCCACTCCTACCGCCCTGCGTACCGTCATGGCCCCGCCCGCCCCGGCGACGGCCGGTGCCGCCGTGCACACCGCGGCCCCCGTCCCGGAGGAGGCCGCGCCCGTCCTCGATGCCGAACAGCGGCCCACACCGGAGCAGATACGCCGCCTGGGCAAGAGCGAGGCGCGCGAGCTCAGCGACGCGCTGTTCCGCCGTCTCGCCGAGCTGGAGCCCGAGACGCACGCCTACGGCTACGTCCGCGGCACCATCATCGAGCTCAACATGCCGCTGGTCCGTTTCGTCGCGGCGGGCTTCCGCCATCGCGCCGCCGAGATGGACGACATCCTCCAGGTCGGTACCATCGGCCTGATCAAGGCCGTGGACGGCTACGACCCGGACCGCGGCGTCGAGTTCGTCACGTACGCCCTGCCCACCATCACCGGCGAGATCAAACGGTTCTTCCGCGACACGTCCTGGCCGCTGCGCGTTCCCCGCAGCGTCCAGGAGCTCTACCTGATGACCGCCCGCGGCTCCGACCGGCTGGAGCAGCGACTCGGCAGGCTGCCCACGCCCGAGGAGCTCGCCGACGACCTCGGCCTCACCCGCGAGCAGGTCGCCGCCGGCCTGGACGCCGGACGTGTCTACCGCTGCGACTCGCTGGACGCCCTGCACGACGACGGCACCGACGACTCCGGCAGCGCCCTGCTCAACCGGCTCGGCGACTGCGACCGGAACCTGGACCTGGTGGTCTTCCGGGAGGCCGTCCGCCCGCTGCTCCGCCAGCTCACCGACCGCGAGCGCACCGTCCTGCTGCTGCGCTTCTGGGGCGATCACACGCAGTCGGAGATCGCCGAGCGGATCGGGGTCTCCCAAATGCAGGTCTCCCGGGTGCTGAGCGCCACCCTCGCCCGGCTCAGGGCGCAGGTCGAGAACGGCGAAACCGGCCGCCGAGCAGACGGTTGACCGGCCGCGGCCGGGGTAGGCGCGGACACCGTCAGGAGACCAGGCAGAGCCGGGGTGAGGTGGTGTGTGTCAGATGCCCGTGCTCGCGCTCGACCTGGACGGGCGCGTCGGATCGGTCCGCAGGGCCCGCCACGCGACCGAGCAGTTCTTCGCGGAGCTCGCGGCCGGAGCGGGACCCCGCTTCCGGGACGAGACCCGGGGCGACGTTCTACTCGTGATCGCCGAACTGGTCTCCAACGCCTGCCGGCACGCGCCCGGGCCGTGCCGGCTGACGGTCGCACCCGCCGCTGACGGCACCGTGGAGGTGGCCGTCGAGGACACCAGCCGGGAGCTGCTGGCCACCGCCTCGCCTCCGGCGGGATACGGGCTGGTCGTGGTGACCGGGCTCTGCCGGGGCGTGCACGTCCTCCGGATGCCCCAGGGCAAGATCGTCCAGGCCACCGTGGTCGAGCGGCGACTCTGGTGAGCGCCCTGCTGGCCGCGCCCGACCGGCCCGGTGACTGACCGCCCGCACCGGCGCTGGTCTCCGCAGAGTGATCCGGCCTACTCTGGTGCCGCACTTGCAGGGCGTTTTGCGGCGTTTTGCACCCGGAGGCTTCCGATGAGTGACGATTCGGTCGATCGCGCCGTTCTGCAGGCCACGGTGGACCGGTTGCGAGCCGAGGTGGACGGCCTGCGCGCCGCGATGCGCACCAGAGGGGTCATCGAACAAGCCAAGGGCCTGCTCACCCAACGGCTCTCCTGCACCCCTGACCAGGCCTTCGAGGAACTGGTACGGCGCTCACGAGACAGCAACCGCAAGGTGGTCGAGCTGGCCGCCGAACTGCTGGGCGTCGCCGCCCCGCCCGAAGCCGCCGGCACGGAAGCCGAGCCCGAGTCCCCGCCAGGTCCGGAACCGGTACCCCCGCCCGCGACCGGTGCCGCGCGACCGCAACCGCCGAGCGACGGACCCCCGCCCGCCGAGGGCTTCGCCGCCCGCTACCACCTCGCTGCCTCCGCCCTCGCCTCCGCCGACGGCCCCGACGACCTCGCCCGACTGCTCCACCAGTACGCGCTCAGCCCGCTCGGCGCAGCCGCGGTCGTCCTCGCACTGCTCGAACCGGACGGCGCGCTGCGCCTGGTGGGCAGCCACGGCGTGCCCGCCCACCAGGTGAGCCAGTGGCAGCGGATCCCGCCGCGCACCGCCGTACCGCTCACCGAGGCGGCCCGGCTCGGCACCACCGTCTGGGTGCACAGCCGGGAGGAGTTCGCCGTCCGCTACCCCGACCTCACCGGCGAGGACCTGATCCCCGGACGTACCGTCTGCGCGGTGCCGCTGCGCTCCGGCCAGCGGCTGATCGGCGCGATGAAGCTCGGCTGGCCCGAGGACTTCCGGCCCGATGCGGCCGCAACCCGCTACCTCTCCGCGCTCGCCCGGCTGACCGCCGCGCAGCTGGTGCGGGTGGTAAGCGCGGACGCCGAGGGATTCGGTCCGCTGGAGCCCGCCACCGAGCCCTGGTTCCGTGCGGTGCTGGACGCGCTGCTCGACCCCGTGCTGATCCTCGCCGCCGTCCGCGAGCCCACCGGCAAGGTGGTCGACCTGCGGGTCGAACACGCCAACGCGGCCACCGTCGACATGGCCGACCGCACCGGCGAGGACATCGTCGGCCACCGGGTCACCGAGCTCTACCCGGGCATGGTGGCCTCCGGTACCTTCCAGCAGCTGCTGGACGTGGCCGCCACCGGCACGCCCTACGAGGGCCAGATCGAGCAGTTCATCGAGGTGGTCGGCGGGAGGGTGCACGCCTCGTGCATGAAGCTGAACGCCACGCCCTTCCTCGACGGTGTCCTGGTCAGCTGGCGCACCCACGACGAGCAGGAGCGGCGGGAGACCCAACTCGCCCAGGCCCAGCGGCTCGCCCGGCTGGGCACCTGGAGCTGGCAGGCCGGTGCCGGCAGGATCGCCTGCTCGCCCGAGCTGCGGCGGCTGCTGCGGCTGCCCGAGGGCTCCGAGGGGCTCGAACCGGGCATCGTGCTCGCCGCGATCGCCCCCGAGGACCGGGACGAGGTCCGTGCGGCCGCCGCACGGGTGCTCGCCGGACAGAGTCCCGCGACCGCCGAGTTCCGGCTCGCCGGGCTCGGCAGCGGGGCCGGTGACACCCGTCGCAGCCTGCGGGCGATGGCCGAGACGGTGCCCGACACGGCTTCCGGTGGGGTGGTGGCCGTCCGCGGCGTGGTCCAGGACGTCACGGCCTGGCGCCGCACCGAGCAGGCCCTCACCAGCACCCGCAGCCAACTCGCCGAACAGCGAAGGAAGACCGCGATCGAACACCGCGCCGTCCAGGCACTCCAGCACGCCCTGATGGACGTACCGCGCGGCCCGCACGAACCCGGCCTCGAAGTCGCCGTCCGTTACCTGCCCGCCGAACGCGAGGGCAAGGTCGGCGGCGACTGGTACGACGTCCTCACCCTCCCGAACGGCGCCGTCCTGGTCGTCGTCGGTGACGTCTCGGGCCACGGACTGCGCGCCGCCGCCGGAATGGCCCAACTACGCCACGCACTGCGCGGCATGGCCTACACCGGGCTCCCGCCCCAGGAGATGCTGCGCCGGCTCAACGGCATGCTCTGCCATGAACGCAGCGAGTACATCGCCACCGTGGTCTGCGGACTGCTCGACCCCGCCGTCCGCACGCTCACCTGGGCCCGCGCCGGACACCTGCCGCCGGTGGTGGCGCTGGACGGGTCCGTCCGCCTGCTCGGCCTGCCCGACGGGCTGGTGCTCGGCGCGGCGCCCGCCGCGCGGTACCAGAGCGCCGAACTGCCGCTGCCGCCCGGCAGGACCGTCCTGCTCTACACCGACGGGCTGGTCGAACGGCGCGGAGACGACCTCGGCAGCGGCCTGGACCGGCTGCTCAGAGCCGTCGAGGAGTACCGAGCCGCGGAACTGGAGGGCTGCCTCGACCACGTACTGCGCCGCCTCGGTGCCCCCAACCCCCAGGACGACACCTGCCTGGTCGGCCTCCGGCTGCACTGAGCGCGCCGCCGAGCGGCCTCTGCGGGATCCCGGGACGGTGATCTATGGTGAGAATGCGTGGCCCCGGGGGCACGGGAGGAGCGCAGTCGATGGATGCACACCCGACGGAAACCGGTGAATTGACCGTCTCCGCCCGGCCGTGGGTGTACGGGATCGTGCTCACCCTGGAGGGCGAACTCGACCACGACAGCGCCGGGCCGCTGCGCGAGGCGCTGGACGAAGCACTCCGGCAGTCCCCGGAGCAGCTGGTGGTGGACTGCTCGGGCCTCGCCTTCTGCGACTCCACCGGCCTCAACCTGCTGCTCAGGGCCAGGCTGACCGCCGAGGCGGCCGGCGGACGGATCGTCCTCACCGGACCCTCGCCGATCGTCGCCCGGATGCTGGAGATCACCGGCGCGCAGGACGTGTTCCAGGTCTTCGCCACGGTCGAGCAGGTAACCGCGGCGCCGGACGGGGACTGACGGCGGGTATCTGATGGCGGACGCCGCGGGGCAGGCACCGGGCTCGCAGAGCCGAAGGCTGGTACTGGCCGACCCCCGGGGGGCCGTCCACCGCTGCCGTGAGTTCACTCGGGAGGTCCTGCACGACTGGGGCTGGCTGCCGGCCGTCGGAGCCGAGCAGCGGATGGCGGCCGAGGACGTGCTGATGATGACCAGTGAGCTGGTGACCAACGCCTGCCGGCACGCCGGAGGGCCGAACGAGCTGGTGCTGCGCCGTACCGGCCCGGTGCTGCGGGTCGAGGTCTCGGACAGCAGCCCCCGCCCGCCGGTGCTGCTCCTGGCCGGCCGGCCCTCCCAGCCCGGCGGCCACGGACTGAGGGTGGTCGACCGGCTGGCCCGGGCCTGGGGCAGTGAGCCGGCGGGCCCGGGGAAGCGGGTCTGGCTGGAGGTCCGCTCCCCGCAGCCGTGTCGACCGGACTGACCCGGCGCCTCCCGTGGCCACCGGCACGCCGGGCCGCGAACGGTGGGACAGTGGAACCGGCGCAGGTCCACGGCACGGTCGCGGTCCGGCGCGAGCACCACCAGCCGAGGCCAGCCGAGGTCCGAGAATGAACGAGCCTGCCCGGCGTACGAATGAACCCGCCCGGCCACCCGCCGAACACTGGCGGCGGACCGGCACGCCGACCGGGGAGCGGGACACCGCGGCGGCCCCGACCGACGATGGCCTGCGCCGGCTGCTGGCCGGACTGACCGCCGTCCGTGACGGCGACTTCGGGATCCGCCTGCCTCCCGACCCCGGACTGCTGGGCGAGATCGCCGCCGTCTTCAACGACATGGCCGACCAGCTCTCCCGGGTGAACTCCGAGGTGACCCGGGTGGCCCGTGAGGTCGGCACCGAAGGCAGGCTCGGCGGCCAGGCCCAGGTGCCGCAGGCGGTCGGCACCTGGCGGGACCTGACCGACTCGGTCAACGCGATGGCGGGCAACCTGACCGCCCAGGTCCGCAATATCGCCCAGGTCACCACGGCGGTGGCCCGGGGCGACCTGACCCGCAAGATCGACGTGGCCGCCCAGGGCGAGATCCTGGAGCTCAAGACCACCATCAACACCATGGTGGACCAGCTGTCCGCGTTCGCCGGCGAGGTGACCCGGGTGGCCCGCGAGGTCGGCAGCGAGGGCAGGCTCGGCGGCCAGGCGGACGTCCGGGACGTCTCCGGCACCTGGCGGGACCTCACCGACTCGGTGAACTCGATGGCGGGCAACCTGACCGCCCAGGTGCGCTCGATCGCCCAGGTCGCGACGGCGGTGGCCAAGGGCGATCTGACGCAGAAGATCGACGTGGACGCGCGGGGCGAGATCCTCACCCTGAAGAGCACCATCAACACGATGGTCGACCAGCTCTCGGCCTTCGCCGGCGAGGTGACCCGGGTCGCCAGGGCGGTCGGCACCGAGGGCGACCTCGGCGGCCAGGCCACCGTCCAGGGCGTCTCGGGCACCTGGAAGGACCTCACCGACAACGTCAACGTGATGGCGTCCAACCTGACGGGTCAGGTCCGCTCGATCTCCCAGGTGGCGACGGCCGTCGCCCGGGGTGACCTCTCGCAGCGGATCACCGTGGAAGCCAAGGGCGAGGTGGCCGCGCTGGCCGGCGCGATCAACACCATGGTGGACACCCTGTCGGCGTTCGCGGACGAGGTGACCCGGGTGGCCCGCGAGGTCGGCACCGAGGGCATCCTCGGCGGCCAGGCGCGGGTCCCCAACGTGGCCGGGACGTGGAAGGACCTGACCGACAACGTCAACTTCATGGCCCACAACCTGACCAGCCAGGTCCGGAACATCGCCCAGGTCACCACGGCGGTGGCCCGCGGCGACCTCACCCGCAGGATCGACGTGGACGCGCGCGGCGAGATCCTGGAGCTCAAGACCACCATCAACACCATGGTCGACCAGCTGTCCGCCTTCGCCGCCGAGGTGACCCGGGTGGCCCGCGAGGTCGGCAGCGAGGGCAGGCTCGGCGGCCAGGCGGAGGTGGCCGGCGTCTCCGGCACCTGGAAGCGGCTCACCGAGAACGTCAACGGCCTGGCCGGGAACCTGACCCGGCAGGTGCGGGCCATCGCCGAGGTCACCAGTGCGGTGGCCGAGGGTGACCTGACCCGCTCGATCACCGTGGACGCCTCCGGCGAGGTCGCCGACCTCAAGGACAACATCAACGCCATGGTCGAGTCGTTGCGCGTCACCACCAGGGCCAACCAGGAGCAGGACTGGCTCAAGACCAACCTGGCCCGCCTCACCGGCCTGGTCCAGGGGCACCGGGAGATCGCCGCGGTGGCCGAGCTGATCATGGACGAGCTCACCCCGCTGCTCTCCGCCCAGTACGGAGCGTTCTACCTCGCCGAGGAGGCGGTCCACGCCGGGCAGGGCACCGGACTCGTCCTGATCAGCTCCTACGGGCTCCAGGACGGCACCAGTACCGCTCCCGAGCGGATCCCGCTCGGACACCGCCTGGTCGGCCAGGCCGCCCGCAGCCACCGGACCATCACCGTCACCGACCTGCCGCCCGGCTACGCCGCCATCTCCTCCAGTCTCGGCCGGGCCGCGCCGCGCGAGTTGGTCGTGCTGCCGATCGTGGTCGAGGAACAGCTGCTCGGCGTGGTCGAGGTCGCCTCCCTGCACCCCTTCACCCGGCTGCACCGCGACTTCCTGGAGCGCTTCGGTGAGGCGGTCGGCGCCAACCTCAGCACCCTGCTGGCCAACGCCCGCACCGACGAACTGCTGGAGGAGTCCCGGCGGCTGACCACCGAACTCCAGGCGCGCTCCGAAGAGTTGCAGCGAGGCCAGGAGGAGCTGCGCCGCTCCAACGCCGAACTCGAGGACAAGGCCGACCTGTTGGCCGACCAGAACCGCGACATCGAAGCGAAGAGCCTGGAGATCGAACAGGCCCGCCGCGAACTGGAGGACCGAGCCAGGCAGTTGACCCGCACCTCGATGTACAAGTCCGAGTTCCTCGCCAACATGAGCCACGAACTGCGCACCCCGCTCAACAGCCTGCTCATCCTCGCGCAGCTGCTCGCCCGGAACCCGGCCGGCAATCTGACCCCCAAACAAGTCGAGTACGCCGAGGTGATCCGCTCGGCCGGCTCCGACCTGCTGCAACTGATCAACGACATCCTCGACCTGTCCAAGGTCGAGGCGGGCAAGATGGACATCAGCGCCGAGCGCTTCCCGCTGCGCGAACTGCTGGAGTACGTCGAGTCCACCTTCCGCCCGCTCGCCGGACAGAAGAACCTGGACTTCGCGGTGGTCACCGCCCCCGAGGCCCCGGAGGAACTGGTCACCGACCAGGCCAGGTTGCGCCAGGTGCTTCGCAACCTGCTGTCCAACGCGGTCAAGTTCACCGACCAGGGCCGGGTGGAACTGCGCATCGAGCCCAGCAGCGCGGACGAACTCCCCGAGGAACTGCGCCACTCGGGGGGCTGCCTGGCCTTCCGGGTCAAGGACACCGGAATCGGCATCCCCGAACAGCACCTGGAGTCCATCTTCGGAGCCTTCCAGCAGGCAGACGGCACCACCGGCCGCAAGTACGGTGGCACCGGCCTCGGCCTGTCCATCAGCCGTGAGCTGGCCCATCTGCTCGGCGGCGCCATCACCACCAGCAGCACCCTCGGCGCGGGCAGCTGCTTCACCCTGCACCTGCCCGCCGTCGCGCCCCGGGACGTCTCGACCCCCGCCGAGCAGCAAGCCGAGCCACCCGGACTCCTGGTCGTCGAGGCCGACCCGCCGGGTCTGCTGACCCTGCTCGCCGAGAGCACCGCGGCCGGCCGGGACCCGGCGATCACCGTCAGCAGCGCCGGTACCCCGGCCGAGGCGCTGACGGCGCTGGCGGCCGGGCCCTGCCGCTGCGTGGTACTCGACCTCGCCCTGCCCGAGGACGGCGCCCGGCGGTTGCTGGCCGCGCTGGCGGAGGGAGGGCACGCCGTCCCCGTACTCGGCTGCCTGGGCGGGCCCACGGAGCAGGGGCAGACTCCGCAGGCCGAGCTCCTGTACGTGGTCGCGGGCCTGGACGAACTGCGCGAGCGGATCGTCCGCGCGATCGAGGGCGGGAGCGTCGTCCCTCCCGGCGTGCCCGTCGCCGCGCCCGGAGCGGCCGGGCAGCCCGCCGAGGCCGAGGACCCGCTGTCCGGGCGGACCGTACTGGTCGTCGACGACGACACCCGCAACGTCTTCGCGATCACCGGGATCCTGGAGCAGCACGGCGTCCGGGTGCTGCACGCCGCGAACGGGCGGGCCGGGCTCGACCTGCTGTACGCCAACCCCGACACCTGCCTGGTCCTGATGGACATCATGATGCCCGGAATGGACGGCTACGCTGCGATCGAGGCGATCCGGGACACCGCCGAGTTCGCGGCCGTCCCGATCATCGCGGTGACCGCCAAGGCGATGCCGGGGGACCGCGCCAAGAGCCTCGCCGCCGGTGCCGACGACCATGTCACCAAGCCCGTGGACGCGGACGACCTGATCGGCCGGATCCGGCGCCGGCTGGAGCGCTGACGAGACCCGATGACCGGCACCGAACCCACCGCCACCCCGCGACCGGGATCCCCGCGGCCGGGATCTTCGGCACCGGACCGACCCGGGCCGGGCACCCCCGGAGCCGAGGCGTGCGGACCCGGCGGACGCGAGCCCGGTACCGGCGAACCGGGTGCTCGGGAACTGGCCGCGGCCGTCTGCCGGCTCCAGGGCGAACTGGCCCGGTTGCGAGCCGAGTCGGCCGCCAGGCCGGTCGTCGAACTGGCCACCGGCATCCTGGCGGAACGACTCGGCTGCCCGCCCGCCGACGCCGCCGAGCAGCTCGCGGTACTCGCCGACCGGGCCCACGTCCGGGTGGCGGAACTCGCCGCCGAGATCGTCGGCGAGCGCGTCGGCATCGGCACCGCGCCCGGCGCCGGGGCCGGGTCGCCCGAACCGGATTCGCCGTCCACCGCAGGTCCGGCGCCGCCCGCGACCGCCCGCACCGACCCGCAGGCCGCCGCTGAAGCGGTGCTCGAACACGTCGGACTCCTGACCGGCGCCACCGGCGTGCTGGTCTGGGCCGCGGAGAGCGGCGGAGGGCTGGCGCTCGCCGGAGCAGCCGGCTTCCCGGCGGCGGCGGTCAGCGGATGGCGGCACATCCCGCCCGGAGTGGACTGCCCGGCGCAGCTCGCCGCCGCGACCGGACGTGAACTCGGCCCGGACGAGCCCGAGGTGACCCGCGCCCCCACCCCCGGCCGGAAGGAGGCCCCCTACCGGGCCGCACTGCCGATCCGCCGCCGCGCCCGCCTGCTCGGTGCGCTGGAACTGGCCTGGCCCACCCGACCGGCCGAGCCGACCGGGGCGGTCCGCCGCCAGCTCCGGGCGCTCGCCGACATCTGCGCGCTCACCCTGCCCGCGGCCCTCCCACCGCCCGGCCCGGCCCCGGACCGGCCGGCGGCCGACACAGGACCGGACTCCGTCTTCGAGACGGCATCCGAGTCGGCCCTCGATGCGGTGCTGACCCCCGCGCTGCTGCTCGTCCCGGTCCTCGGCGAGGACGACGAACTCACCGACTTCCGGATCCTGCGCGTCAACGCGCACTTCACCGACCCGGCCGGCCGCTCCGCCCACACCCTGGAGGGCGGCTCCCTGGTCGAGGCGTATCCGCTCGCCTGCGCCGACGGGCTGCTGGAGCGGCTCCGGCGGGTGTACGCCACCGGCGAGGCGATCCGGGGTGAGGAGCTGCGCCTGGGCTTCCTGATCGGTGAACTGTCGCTGCCGACCGGCCTGGAGATCGCCGCGGCCCGCCTCGACGACCACCTGCTGCTCAGCTGGCGCTTCGCTGAGGACGACGCCAGACAGAACGCGCTGGTGCGCAACGCCCAGCGGCTGGCCCGTCTCGGCGGCTTCGAGGAGGACCTGACCACCGGCACCATCCGCTGGAACGCGAGTCTGTACGAGCTGCACGGACTGCCGCCGTCGGCCGTCCCGGTGCCGTTCGCCGCGCTCCCCGCCCACGTCCACCCCGAGGACGAGCAGACCGTCCGGCGGCTGGTGCGCAGCGTGCAGCGACAGCGCAAGGCGTCCTCCGCGGTCTTCCGGCTGGTCAGGCCCAACGGGCTGACCCGCTACACCCGGGTGGTCGCCGAACCGGTGCTCGACACCACCGGGCGCCTGGTCGCCCTCCACGGCGCCTACCAGGACGTGTCGGCGCAGCACTGGATCGAGATCGCCCTCGCTGCCACCCGCGAACGGCTCGCCGACAGCGAGCAGCAGGCCGCCGAGCGACACCGCCTCGCGCTCCGGCTCCAGCAGGCCATCCTGCCGCCCGAGCCGCCGTCGCTGGACGCCGCCGGGCTGCGCGCCGCCGTCCGCTACCGCCCCGCCGCCCAGCAGGAACGGGTCGGCGGTGACTGGTACGACGCGGTGCTGCTGCCCGACGGCGCCGCCCTGTTGGTGGTCGGGGACGTGGCCGGGCACGGCGTCGAGGCCGCCACCGGGATGGTCGCGCTGCGCAACGCCCTCCGCGGCCTCGCGGTCACCGGGGCGGGACCCGCCCGGCTCCTCGACTGGCTCAACACCGCGGCCGTCTCGTTCACCGAGCCGGCCACCGCCACCGCCGTCTGCGCCCGCTACGACCCCGCCCGCCGGCAGCTGTGCTGGGCCAGGGCCGGGCACCTGCCGCCGATCCTGCTCCGGGCGGGCCGGGCCCGGCCGCTGCCCATGCCGTCCGGCGTCCTGCTCGGCGCGGACCACGGGGCGGTGTACGAGGAGCAGGCCCTGCGACTGGAAGCGGGTGACATCCTGCTGCTCTACACGGACGGACTGATCGAGCGCCGGGACCGCTCCGTCGAGGACTCGCTGCGCGAACTGGTGGACGACGTCGGCAGGTCGGAGGAGGACCTGGACGACCTGCTGGACCGGCTGCTGGACCGGAGCACCGCCGACACCGACGACGACATCTGCCTGATCGCCGTCCAGGTGGCCGCCGAACCCCGGGACTGACCGGACCGCCCGGGCGCCCGGGCCGGGCGCGGGATGCGCCCCGCGCCCGGCTCAGAGGTCGGATGCATCACCGCCTGCGGCGTCCGGTCGGCCGAACCTCCGCCAGGCGCTGTAGTCGCCCGTCACCCGGCGGCCCGGCCCGGCGGGCCGGCAAGGCCGGGGGTGTCCCTCACGAAGGTGTCGAAGCCGGCCGGGGGGCGGCCGAGGAGCTCGGCGACACCGTCGGTGGCGCGGTCGTACCGGTTCTGCCGGTGGAGCCGGGCCATCGTGGCGATGTGGTTGCGCAGGTGGGGCGAGAGGTCCAGTGCTCCGAGGTCCTTCTCGAGCCACTCGTCGTAGGGCACGTCGACGTAGCTGACCGTCCTGCCCAGGGCGGCGGAGAGCTCGGCGGCGATGGCGGTCATGTCGCGGGACGAGGCACCGGTCAGCTCGTAGACCCGGCCGGCCTGCGGCGAGGGGTCGGTCAGCACCCGGGCGACCGCGTCGGCGACGTCGCTGATGGCCACCGGTGAGGTGCGGGCGGAGCCGAACGGCAGCCTGATCGTGCCGTCCCGACGGATCGAGGCGACGGCGAGCATCGCGAAGAGCGGGTTCTCCATGAACACCGTCGGCCGGATGTGCGTGACGGGCAGGCCCGACCAGTCCAGGACCTGTTCGGTCAGCCAGTGCAGTCGTTGCTGCGTGGACTCGGTCGTGCTCGTGACGTCCATCTGCGAGACCGTCATCTGCGACATGTTCACCAGCAACTCCACGGAGCCGTTGTGGCGGGCGGCGACCGCCACCGTGGCGGCGGCCTCCAGGTAGTCCGGTGAGACGCTCATCCCGAAGTAGAGCCGCCGGCAGCCGTCGAGGGCCGCCACCACGTCGGGGGCCCGGGTGAGCTCGCCGACCACCACCTGCACGCCGTCGAGCGCCCGCAGCGACTCGGCCCGCTCGTCGTCGTGGTGCACCAGGGCCCGGACGGGTACCTGCCGGGCCCGCAGCTGCTCGACCACTCGCCGTCCCACTCCGCCGACGGCTCCGGTCACCAGGATCGGATGGGGATCCGACATGGCCATCTCCTGTCGTTCCGGCCCCGGGCGGTCCGGGGCGTGTCACCCGGGCGCGGTACCGGGGGCCTCCCGGCCGAGGCCCTTGACGAGCACCGTCGGGATGCCCCGGCCGCCGCTCCGCGACAGGTGCCGCGGAGCAGGGCGGGGTTTTCGCGCCGCAGCGGTTTACCACCACCAGGGGCAGTGTGCCGGTCGGAGGCCGGTTGCCGCAGTCCGTGCGCCGGAGCGGGGGAGCGTACGCGGCGCGATCGGGTGTGCCGGGCGCCGGCCTACGGGCTTCGGGCGCACCCCGCGCGCCGGGCGGCCGATGCCCCGGGCGGCGGAGGGGGCCGGGCCGAGCGCTCGCCGGAAGGAACCCCGGAGCTTACGCTGGCACGGCGGTGTGAAGCACCGGCATCCCCGATTCGGGCTTCGGCGCATCCCGCGGACGGGGAGCAGCACCGCGGGAGTGCTCCTGCTGGCCCGTCGGTGCGGTCTCGGTGGGGCGCCCGGCGGGGCATCCGGACCCGGCGCGGCCCGGACCTGATCCTCTTCCCTCCGATGTGAATCACCGATCCGCGGGCCCGCCCCGAGGAGGACGCACGGTGGCACTCAACGCACGGTGGCACTCATGAGCGAGCCGGGCACGGGTGGGGCCGGCGCTGGGCGGCGGGCCGTGCTGGTGGCCGTCGTCGCGGCGGCCGACGAGCTCGGCCACGCCAGCCTGAGCGGACTCGACCCGGTCGCGGACGGGCTGGAGGTGCGCGCCGACCTGGTGGGCGACCCCGAACCGCGCAGGCTGCGGCGGCTGTTCGGCGGCCGGCTGATCTACACCCTGCGCACCCGCCGCCAGGGCGGGAACCACGGTGGGGCTCCGGCGGAGCGGCGGGAGCGGCTGCTGCGTGCCGCCGCCGAGTACGACCTGGTCGACCTGGAGTGGCCCGACGACCTGGTACCGGAGCTGACCAGCCGCATCCCGCCGTGGCAGCGCCGGGTCTCCTGGCACGGTCCGGAGCGCGAGCACGGAGGTATGCGCTCCCTGTTCGGCGCCATGGCGGGCGTACCGGCGGCGCTCTACCTGCTGGTGCCCAAGAGCAGCCCGGCAGCGGCGCCGGGCCTGCTCGCCGCCCTCGGCCGGTCCGATGTGACGGCCTTCGGCATCGGCGAGTCCGGCCTGTGGACCCGGGTGCTGGCCCCCTGGCTGGGCGCCCCGGTGGCCTTCGGCCGGGTGGGTGAGGCCGGAGCGGACGGGATGCCGAGCGTACGCCGACTCGCCCTGGACTACGGGCTGCCCGCGCTCCCGCGGCTGGACGCCCTCTACGGCATCGCCGGCCCCGCCCCCGAGCACTCGCTCGCACCCCGGCTGTACAACGCGGCCCTGCGCGAACTGGGCCTGCCCGCCCTCTACCTGCCGTTCGCGACCGACTCGCTGGCCTGCCTGCTGCGCAGCGCGGCCGTCCTCGGCGGGCGGACCGGACTGGCGCTGCGAGGGCTGACGGTGACCGCACCGCACAAGGAGGACGCGATGGGCCTCGCCGACCAGGTGACCCCGTCGGCGCGCGGAGCCGGGGCCGCCAACGTCCTGTGGCACCGGGACGGCCGCTGGCACGCCGACACCACCGACGCCGCCGCAGCCCTGGACGCGCTGGCCAGGGCCGGCGTCGACCCGGCCGGGCGGCGCGCCGCCGTCATCGGCTGCGGCGGCGCGGGCCGGGCCGCCGCCCTCGCCCTGCACCTGGCCGGCGCCTCGGTGACCCTGGTGAACCGCGGCCGGGCCCGGGGCCGGCAGGCCGCCGCGCTGACCGGCCTGCCCTTCGTGCCACTGGCCCGGTTCTCCGCCCGGGGCTACTCGCTGCTGGTCCACGCCACGCCGCTGGCCGACAGCGCGCCGTTCCGGCTGGCGGCCGCCGATCCCGGCGCGGCGGTCCTGGACCTGGTGTACCGGGACGGTCCCACCGCCCTGGCGGCCGCCGCCCGGTCGCACGGCCTGCCGGTGATCGACGGCCGGGAGGTGCTGCTCGTGGAGATGCGGGAGCAGTTCCGCCTGCTGACCGGGCGGCGGATGCCGCTCGGCCCGGCGCTCTTGGCCCTCGGCCTGCGCCGCCGCACCGAAGTCCGCCCGGCCGGCAACCAGTGAGACGAGGAGCCCCCATGACGGCCGATACCGGAATCCGGAACCCCGAACCGATCACCCCGCTGCTGGGCGACTGGCTCAGCACCGAGGGCCACGCCTCGCCGGGGATCGCCAGGCTGGAGGTGAGGCAGCGCGGCGGCGCCGCCTGGCTACGGGCCTTCGGCGGCGGCTCCCGGGACTGGGGGGAGACCCCCGCCGTGCTGTACCGGACACTGGGCGTGCCGGCCTCCGCGCTCACCGCGGTCTTCGACCTCGGCTTCCTGCGCACCGTGGTCTCGGCCCACCACAAGGGCGGGATCCTGGTCGTCACCACGTCCAACGTCTTCCGGGACGGCAGCTCGCGCGCCGACTACTGGACCCGCGAGTTCTTCCACCTGATCGGGCGGGCCGATGGACGTGCCGGTGCGGGCGGCGACGGGCCCGTGGCGAGCGGCGGCGACACCGGGCCGGACACCCCTGGCCGCCGGCGCGGCGAAGCGGTGGCCGTACCGGAGATCAGCCGGGAGCAGGACCGCCCGACCGGCACCGGACCGACCGGGCCGCTCGACGTCCGCCCGCTGCTCGGCCGGTGGGCCAACTTCGACCGCTCCACCACCGGCGTCCGGCGCGCGGAGACCCAACAGCAGGGCAGCCGGTTACTGCTGAGGCTGTGGGAGGCCGACGGCGCCGACTGCGGTCCGCTGCCCGTCCAGCCGCTCGCCGCCGACGTCGGCAGCGGGCAGGCCATAGGCTTCGGTGCCGAGGCGGAGCTCGCCCCGGGGCTCGGCTCCCGGAAGGTCTACCACTGCGGCTACCTCAACCGCGGCCTGCTCACCATCGACGTCCACGCCGCCGTACCCGGCGAGCCGGCGGCGAACGTGATGTACCGCGCCCACTTCCACCGCACCGAGGGGGATGGCACATGACCCCGGCCGCGCACACCGACTCCGTGGCGGCGCTGCGGCAGGCGGCCCGACTGGCCCGCGACAGCTTCGCCGCCCGCGCCGACGGCTACGACCGCAGCGCCGCCTTCCCGGCCGACGACTTCGACGACCTCTTCGCGGCCGGCCTGCTGGCCGCTGCCGTACCGACCGCCTACGGCGGCCTGGGCCTGGGCCCGCAGCAGCGCGACACGCTGCCGCTGTGGCAGCTGACGACGCTGCTGGCGAGTGCCGACCTGTCGCTGGCGCGCTGCTGGGAGGGCCACACCAACTCCCTCGTGATGATCGACGCCCTGGGAACCGCCGAGCAGAAGCGGCGCTGGTTCGCCGGGGTGGTGGAGCGCGGCGAGATCTGGGCCGCCTGGAGCGGCGAACCGCAGTCTCCCAAGCCGGGCGAGGACCGTCGCTTCGGCACCACGGTGGCCGCCGCCGACGGCGGCTGGGTGCTCCACGGCACCAAGGCCTTCGCCACCAGCGCCACTGGCGCCCGCTGGGCGATCCTGCTGGTGGACCCGGCCGGGCCGGGCGGTGCCCGGCACGCCCGGGGAACGGCGGACGGACTGCTGCTGCTCGCCTGCGATCTGAACGACCCGACCGTGACCGTCGACACCTCCTGGTGGGATCCGGTCGGCATGCGGGCCACCGCCAGCCACGCGGTGCTCTTCGACGGCACGTTCTTCCCGTACGACCGGGTGATCGGCGAACCGGGCAGCTACCTGGCCGGGCAGTGGCAGACCGCGTTCGTCCCGCACTACGCCGCCAGTTTCCTCGGCGCCGCCGAAGCCGCCTACGACTACGCGCTGGCCTACCTCAAGCACCAGGGCAAGAGCCAGGACCCGTACGTCCAGCAGCGGGTGGGACGGATGGCCGTCAACATCGACACCGGGCGCCTGTGGCTGCGCCACGTCGCCGGGCTGTGGGACGAGGGACGGCTGGAGGAGGCGCGGATCGCCGGAAGCCGGGCGCGGCACCTGATCGAGCATCTGGCCGAGGAGACGGTGCACCACTGCATCCGCGCGTGCGGTGCCCGCAGCCTGGTCCGGCCCTCACCGGTGGAGCGGATCCTGCGGGACCTGACCTTCTACCAGCGGCACGACAACGACGACCACATCCTGGCCACCATCGGTCGGGCGGCGCTCGGCGAGAGCTTCGACCCCTCGTTCCACAAGCCCTGAACGGAGCGCCGGATGCCCGCTCGGCCCTTCCCCTTCGGTTACACCGACCCGTCCGAGACGCACGCCGAACTCGCCCGGCTGCGGGAGCGCGAACCGATCAGCCGGGTGGTGCTGGCGAGCGGTCATGAGGCCTGGCTGGTGACCAGGTACGAGGACGTCCTGCTGGTCCTCGGCGATCCCAGGTTCAGCGCCGCCGAGGCCGCCGTGCCCGGCGGGCCCAGCCTCGACCGGGTGCCCATGACGCTGCCGGGCGTCGTCCAGCTGCGGGAGACCGACCAGGAGGACCACAACCGGCTGCGCAGGCTGGTGGCACCGGCCTTCAGCGCCCACCAGGCGGAGCGGCTGGCGCCACTGGTCGAGCGGACGGCCGACGGACTGCTGGAGGCGATGGCGGAGGCGGGCCCGCCGACAGACCTCGTCTCCGCGCTCACCGCGGTGCTGCCGATCAGGGTGGTGTGCGCCTGGCTGGACCTCCCGACGGCGGACGTGCCCCGCATCCTGACCTGGAACTCCGAGCTCACCGGTGCCAGGCCGGCCGACGAGGTGATGGCGGCCCAGCGGAAGATGCGCGACTACATGGTCCGGACGCTGGCCGCCCGCCGGACCGCGCCCGGCGACGACCTGCTCAGCTCACTGGTCGCCGTGCACGACGAGGAGGGCACGCTGGACGAGCCGGAACTGGTGGGCCTGGGCCTGGCCATCGTCTTCGTCGGACACACCTCGGCGTCCCACCTGATCACGGCCTCGGTGGACGGGCTGCTGCGCCGTCCCGAGCAGTGGTCGCTGCTGCGCCGCCACCCCGAGCTGCTGCCCGAGGCGGTGGAGGAGATGCTGCGCTGGCACCTGGTGCTGACGGACGGCCGCCTGCGGGTGGCCACCGAGGACGTCCGGCTGGCCGGCGTGCTCATCCGCGCGGGCGATCCCGTGGTCGCCTCGATCAACGCCGCCAACCGGGACGCCGCCGTCTACCCCAACCCCGACCGCTTCGATCCGCGACGCTCCGGAAGGCCGAACCTGGCCTTCGGACACGGCATCCACCGCTGCCTGGCCGCGTACCTGGTGCGAGTGGAACTGCGCGTCTGCCTCGCCCGGTTGCTCGACCGCTTCCCGGAACTGCGGTCCGCCGCCCCCGGGTCGGGCCCCCGCTGGAAGGACCAACCGCGCATGCAGGGCATGACGGAGCTGCCGGTCACCTGGTGAGCGGCAGTCCGTGCGGTCCCGGGACCGTCCACAACCAGCCGAGCGCGTACGGCCTTCGGCGCCGCACGGACTCGGCCGGTGTGATGCGGCCCGGAGGCGTCACCGGTCGGAGAGCTGCCAGGGGAAGGGGGAGAGGTCGGGTTCGACCCAGGCGGTCCTGGCCCGTTCGCTCTCCAGCGTCGAGGGCCGGTAGTAGCGGGAGAGCAGCTGCTTGTCGAGGAGTTCGGCGTGCCGGTCGGCGAACGTGTCGAAGTCGCCGAGGCCCGTCAGGTCCGCGTGGTGGCCCACCAGCTCGACCCAGGCCCGGCTGACGGTGACGTGGAACTTATGTGGTGCCCCCGCGTTGGTGGCGACCTGCCGGATGCCGTCGCTGACCAGGCTGACCGCGTCGGCGGTGCCGTGCCGCCGTACCGCGAGCCAGGTCAGCTGGACGTGCTGGCGATGGCCGAAGCGGACCGCGCTCGCCATGACCTCCCGCATCAGTGCCTGGAAAGGGGTTTCCTCGCCCGCGTCCGGGGCGTGCCGGGGTGCCGGGGCGTGCTGGGGTGCTGGGGCGTGCTGGGGTGCGTTCAAGAGGACACCTTGGTCAAGGCCTGCAGGACGGTGTGGAAGCCGGCCACCTCCGCGGGGGAGAGTCCGACGAGCGCGCGGCGTTCCAGGTCGGTGAGGGTCTGCCGGATCAGGTCGGCCGCCAGGTGGCCGGAGGGGGTCAGCTCGATGAGGACGGAGCGGCGGTCACCGGCGCGGGTGCCGCGGGTGATGTGGCCGCGGCGTTCGAGCCGGTCCAGTACGCCGGTCAGCGTGGTGGGACGGGTGCCTGCCGCGGCGCCCAGTTCGGACACGGTGCGGCCGTGCCCGTCGGCGAGGTTGGCCAGAGCGTTGATCTCGGAAGGGGTCAGGTCGAGGTCGACCAGCTCGGTGGCGAGGATGTGCAGAGTGGCATGGGTCGCGCGCTGCAGCGCGAGCAGCGCTGACTGCGCCGGCTGCGCCGATGGTGCGGATTCGGACTTCACGGTCCCGGATATTACGGTTTCGTAGTATCGGCATTCAAACTGGGCGGGCTGCTCGGGCGAGGGCGTGACGCGGGCGGCGGACCCGCGCGTGCGGGTGCCGCCCGGACCGGTGATGCGGGCCGGCCCTGCCGAGGGCGCCGAGGGCGGCCGACCGGCGGCGGTCGCTGTGCGGCTCCGCGCGTCCGGGCTGATCCTGGGGAGCGTGGGAGATCGAGCTGCCGCGGACGGCGGTGCGGACGGCGGTGCGGACGGCGGTGCGGAGGGTGACGCGCCGAAGCCGTCCGCCGGAGGCCGGACTGACTACGCCGGGGCCGTCTACGGCTCGATCCTCGCGGCGTCGGTGGTGGCCACCGCGGGGACCCTCGGTCCGTTCCCGCGGATCAAGCTGGTGGCGCTGCTGCTCATCACCGGTCTGGTCTTCTGGGCGGCGCACGTCTACGCGCGCATCGTGGGGGAACGGCTGCTGCACCAGCCCCTGACCGGGGAGGACGTCCGCAGGGTGGCCGTCGCCGAATGGCCGATCGTCAAGGTGGCCGTCCCGCCGGCCGTCGCTGTGGCGATCGGCCCGCTCCTGGACCTGGGGGTGGAGGGGACCGCGTGGCTCGCGCTGGCTGTCGCCCTGGCCGAACAGGTCGGCTGGGCGACCGTCCCCGTCCTCCGGGCAGGCGCCTCGCGTCGCATCGTGCTGCTCAACGGTGGCGTCAACCTCCTGCTCGGAGTGGTCCTCGTGGTGGCGAAGGCGGCGCTCCACTACTGAACGCGCCGCCGTCACCCAAGCCTCCTCGCACCAGGCGGCCATGCACCGTGCTGCGCCCGAAAGGCCGTGCTACGCCCGCTAGTTGCCCTCGCCCGGCCCCTGGCCAGTACGCTGGTACGCCGGCAGGCCGCCCACCGGGAAGCCCCTCGGGGTCACGGCTGCCGGCGGCTGCGACCCGCCCGGGTCGCGATGGTGTGACCACCAGCTCACCAGCCGATCGAGTA
Organism: Kitasatospora sp. NPDC001175; assembly: GCF_053598215.1. Classification (NCBI taxonomy): domain Bacteria; kingdom Bacillati; phylum Actinomycetota; class Actinomycetes; order Kitasatosporales; family Streptomycetaceae; genus Kitasatospora; species Kitasatospora sp. NPDC001175. Next base: position 153,200 of record NZ_JBSFJU010000012.1, read on the forward strand.
CGTCGGTCCGGGCGGATGACGGTTCGAGGAGGAGTGGCCGGCTCCAGGCGTGCGCCTGTCGGGCCAAGCCGTGGAGCGGTGAGACATCGTCATAGTTATCTGGCATATGCGAAGCTTTCCGCTGCAGCGTCACCACTGCGTAGTCGGTCCAGTTGCCGGCCGCAGCGTCGCCGGGAAGGCCGCGCCAGGCAGGGCCGAACGCCGGCGCCGGGCGACGGACCACGAGGGTGTCGTGCCGGGCCGGGTTCCGCCGGGAACACCGACCGCCCTACCGAGCCCCGCACAGTTCACGGCCGGGTGATTGTGATCAGCCTTCGCACCGTCGGCCACCTGCACATGGCCAACCACACCCTGCGCGCTCTGGGCCTGGGCGAGCTGACCGAGCTGTGAGGTCGCGCGACCCCGCGATGAGGAGCGGGAAGGCGGCGCGCGAAGTCCGTCAACCGCTGACGGCCTTCCCCTGCTCGGTGGACGCCCGGTCAGCCGAACGGGACGACCGCGACCGGGCAGCGGGCGTGGTGGATCACGGCGTGAGCGGCCGGGCCCAGATGCGATCCGATCGGCGCGCGCCGGGTACGGCGGCCGATCACCAGGAGCCCGGCCTGCGGTGTCTCCTCCAGCAGCGTGACGGCGGCGTTGCCGAGCGCCACCGTCGTCAGGACCTCCACCTGCGGGTACCGCTCGCGCCAGGGCGCAAGCCGCCGCTCGACCGTGTCGTGCTCGATCCTAGCCAGGTCCTTCTCCAGACCGCCGATGGAGCCGAAGGCCAAGTACTCGGTGCCGCTCGGCGGGCCCCAGGCGCGGACCACCCGCAGCGGCGCCGAACGGACCGAGGCGGCCTCGAAGGCGAAAGCCAGTACCTCGTCGCACGGATGCTTGGTGTCCAGGCCGAGGGCGACCTCGCGGTAGGGGGCGTCGGCCGGCGGCGCCGCCGCCTCCGGTGACGCCGGGTGCTCGTCCGCCGCGGTGATGCCCGCACGGACGAGCACCACCGGGCAGCCCGCCCGGGCCAGCACCTCCTGGCTCACCGAACCGACCAGGAACCCGCGCAACGCGCTGAGGCCGCGCGAGCCGAGCACGAGCATCGTGGCGTTCCGCCCGGCCGTCGCAAGCACCTCCGCGGGTACGCCACCGGGGATGTGGGCGGCGGTCACCTCCACACCGGAGAGCAGCGCGCCCAACTCGGCCTCCTTCCGCGCCAACTGCTGCTTTCCCCACCGCTTCGCCTCCTCGCTGCCCAGCGGCTGGCCGTGCTGCCAGGGCCAGGCCTGGAGCAGCTCAAGCGGCAGTCTGCGGCGCTGCGCCTCCCGCGCCGCCCAGTCGGTGGCGGCCGTGCTCTCCGGCGACCCGTCGAAGCCGACGACGATGGGTCCGTTCACGATCTCCTCCAGGGCTCCCGGGGCGGTCGGCCCGCCGGCCACTGACCGGCACAGCCCCGCGGCGCCGATCGGCCCGGCCGGGACCGGGTGCCTGCGGACCGGCGGAGACCGGAGCGCCGCCGCCGGATCGGCCCGACACCGGCCTCGGTGTCTCCACCGTGGTTCACCCATCCTGCGCGCTGGGCTTCGCCGCACACCACCGGAAGGGCACGGACCCGGGTCGCCCGGGGTGGAACGGACCGGACGAGCTGGAGCGAACTCCCGGGACGGCAGCGAGGCCCGGCTCGGGCATCCGCGTTCGGCCGGTGCTGCGCCGCGCGCCTCGGGGCCTCACCATGGAATGGAGATGAGCGTCATGCCCGAGATGCCCGGTGAGTCGGCCGAGGACCGGATCGTCCTGATCGGCGTCGGCGACGAGTACCGCCACGACGACGGTGCGGCCGTAGCCGTCCTGGCCGAACTGGCCGCCGACCGGCTCCCCGCCGACCGGATCGCCCTGAGCGACGGCGAGCCGTCCCGCCTCATCGAACTCTGGGAGGGCGCCGGCCTGGCCGTGGTGGTCGACGCCGTGCACTCGCACCCCGCCGAGCCCGGCCGGCTCCACCAGGTGCGGGTGAGCCCGGACGACCCCGGCGGCGCGATGGCCGAGAGCCACGCCGCCGACTCCCACGGCCTCGGCCTCGGAGAGGCGGTCGGACTGGCCGCCGTCCTCGGCCGGCTGCCGCGCGAGCTGCTGATCGTCGCGGTCGAGGGCGCGGACTTCACCGAGGGCGAGGGCCTCAGCCAGGACGTGGCCGCGGCGGTGCCCCGCGCGGCGGACCTGGTCCGCCAAGCCGTCGCCGAGCACCTGGCGTGGCGGGACGGACCGGCCTGATCCTCCAAGCACCGCACCACCGCACCGAGCCGGCACGTCCCGGCGGCCGGAGTCGAACAGCCCGAGCCGTGCCCGCCGGATCGGCCGCACGATGGATGGTGAGGGCATCCGACCCACCGCGTACCACTGAGGAGGCCCGCGATGACGTACTGGTACGGCCACGGCGCGCATCTCCTGGGTTTCGGCCTGATGGCCGTCGGCATGCTGCTCGTCTGGGCGCTCATCGTCCTCGGCATCGTCGCCCTGGCAAGGCACCTCGGCCGCACGGCCCAGCAGCATCCCGCCGCCTGGACCCCGACCCCGCAGACACCGCCCGCCCAGCCCGAAGCCGAGCAGGTGCTCGCGGAGCGCTTCGCCAGGGGCGAGATCGACGCGGACGAGTACCGCCACCGTCTGGAGGTCCTGCGTTCCGGAGCAGGGCCGACCGGGCCCGCCCCCGGCTGACCGAAACCACCCAGGAGACCGCCATGGCCGCCATGGCTCCGGACGCCGCCGCGCTGGAGAAGCTCATCGCCGCCGCGGTGGCCGCTCCGTCCATCCACAACACCCAGCCCTGGCACTACCGCTTCCGGTCCGAGAGCGGCGTCCTCGAGGTCCGTGCCGCGCCCGAGCGGTCGCTGCCGGCCAGCGACCCCGAAGGGCGCGCCCTGCACATCTCGGTCGGCGCGGCACTGCTCAACCTGTGCACCGCGGCCCGCCGGCTCGGCTGGGCACCCGAGGTGAACCTGCTGCCGGACCCGGCCGAAACCGGCCTGCTGGCCGCCGTCCGCCTGGACGAACCGTCCCGGACGCAGTCGCCGCGGACGGCCGAGCTGTACGACGCGATCTGGCACCGGCACACCGTCCGCACCCCGTTCACCGGGCCACCGATCGCAGTCGAGATACGCAACGAACTCGTCGAGGCCGCGCACGGGGAGGACGCCGTGCTCTACTTCCCCGACCGGGAGGAGAGGACCAGACTGCTCCACCTCACGGCCGAGGCCGAGCGGCGCAACGTCACCGATCCGGAGCACCGCGCCGAGAGCCGCGACTGGGTCCAGGGGCCGGGTGGCGAGCCGTACGGCATCCCGGCCGCCGCCCTCGGCCCGCAGGACGCCGCCGGGCGCATGCCGATGCGGGACTTCTCCGCCATCCACCCCGCCGAGCACCAGGCCCCCGAGGCCTTCGAGGCCGAGCCGTGCATCGCGGTGCTCGCCACCGATCACGACCGGCCGGTGGACTGGCTGCGCGCCGGGCTGGCGCTGGAGCACGTCCTGCTGACGGCCACCGTCCACCGGGTGCGCGCCTCGTTGCTGCACCAGGCGATGGAGTGGCCCGACCTGCGCTGGGCGGCCCGCGATCCGCATCGGGGGCCGGGACACGTGCAGATCCTGATCCGCCTCGGCTACGGACCGGAGGGGGCGCGGACGCCCCGGCTGCCGGTCTCCGAAGTACTGGAGGCGGACGGCGGCTGAGCCTCACCCGCGTGGCACCGTACCCGCGCGTGCGTCCCGTCCCCGGAGCCCGGTGTCCGTCCCGGGCCCCACACCGCGCTGTGGCACACCCGGGCTCCATGGAGAACCCTGGACACGACGGGGCGGAGCGGCCGGCCCGGACACCCTGACCGGAGGCCGGCGGAGAGGAACCACCGTGAACGAGAACACCCCGGCCACCGATCCGGCGGTGCGACCTGTTGCTCCGGGCGTCCTCGCGCGGCACATCGCCGAGCGATGTGCACAGCTCGGCTTGACCGAGGCAGAGCTGGCGAAGCTGGCGGCGATGTCGCCCGGCTACCTGCGGCATCTGGCGGAGGCGGGGCCCGAGCTCGACCCCAACGGTTTCCTCCGCGTCGCGGCGGCGCTGCGCCTCACCCGCCGCGAGCTGCTCGAAGGGCGGAGCGACGCCCCACCGGGACAGCCCGGGGCGGCCGCGCGGCCGGCCCTGTTCCGCCTCACCGAGCCCGAGTGCTGGGAGATGCTCGGCGACCACGGCATCGGCCGGATCGCGCTGGCGGCCGAACCCGGCCCGGTGGTCTTCCCGGTCAACTACCTGATCGACGCCCGGACGGTCGTCTACCGCACGGACCCGAACGGCGGTGCCGCCGTCGCCGCCGACACCTCGGTGTCCGTCCAGGTCGACCACATCGACGACCGTCTGAGACAGGGCTGGAGCGTGCTCGTCGTCGGTACGACGCGGCACGTCGACGACCTCGAGGCCGTCGAACGGCTGGCGAGGCTGCCCGGTAGCCGGCCGTGGGCCGGCGGGCACCGTCCGCTGTGGGTGCGGATCCAGCCGGAACGGGTCACCGGGCGGCGCATCGGTAGCATCTGAGCCGTCCACGGCCGGGCCTCCGGTCCGGGGTGGACGTCGTCCACGGATCGCAGGCGGCTGGTACGCGGTGGCGGCGGTCACGGGTGGTCGGCTGCGGCCAGCAGTGCGTGCACCGTCGCCGCCATGGTGCGGCGGGCCGAGTCGACGTCCAGCCCGGCGACGCTGCGCCAGTGGTGCCAGGTGCTCCAGGTGGTGACCGCGTCCAGCCCGTTGAGCAGGTCGCTTCGACGGTCCTCGGGCAGCCGGTCGAGTTCGACGGCGAAGATCTCGGTCAGCCGCTGCCTGGCGAAGAGCAGCATCTGCTGGACGACCTGCTGGACGCGTTCGGACGGGTCCTCCAGTCGCATCACCGCCAGCCGGGTCGGGGTCAGCCACTCCAGGATCCGTGCGCGCTGTTCGGCGAGCGCCGCCACCCGTTCGTCTCTCGGACCCTCGGTCGGCAACGGCCTGACCTGGGCGGCGAGTTGGTCCAGTCGGCGGTTGATGGCGGTCTCGGCGAGCTGGGCCATGTCCTCGAAGTGGTGGAACACCAGGCGCCGTGACACTCCGGCGCGTTCGGCGATGCGCTCCGCCACGAACCGCGACTCGCCCTCGTCCAGCAGGGACAGCATCGCATCGGCGATCTTCTCGCGGGTCTGTCGCCCGCGCTCCGTCCGGCCGTCCGTAGCACGGCCCTCCGGGGCACGGCCGGTCGCGGCCTGAGCCGACTGCTTCACCTCGGGTCCTCCGTCCTCTCGTTGACATTGTTGCACTGTGGATGCAACCGTAATGCTGCACGCCAAGTGCAATTAGTTCACTGGCGGGGGCGCGGTGCGTCCACCGCCGCAGGAGAGGGCAATTCGCCGATGTTCATGACGGTGGGGCGCTGGTGCGCCCGCAGACCGAAGCGGACCGTGGCCGCGTGGCTGCTGCTGATCGCCACCGCGATCGCCGCCGTGACCTGGTACGGCCGGGTCACAGTTGAGGCGGTGTCCATCCCGGGCAGCGACAGCCAGGCCGCGCGGGACATCGGCGAGGCGTTCTTCGCAGGCGCCCCGTCGGGCAAGCAGCCCGTCGTCCTGCACACCGGCGCCGGTGCCGCGCCGCTGACCGCGCCGGATCCGGCCGCGGCCGTCCAGCAGGCGGCCGGTGCCATCGCACGGGTGGACCACGTCGTCGCCGTCACCACGCCGTACGACCAGGCCGGCCGGACGGCCATGAGCTCGGACGGCCACACGGCCTATCTCTCGGTCGAACTCGACGTCACCGGGCGGGACATCACGCCGGAGATCACCCGGCAGATCGTGGCCGCGGCCCGGCCCGCCGCCCAGGCCGGGATCGAGGTCACCCCCGGCGGCAACCTCGCCACCGCGGCGGACCGGCACTCCACCGAGTACAGCGAGGTCATCGGCCTGGCGACGGCGTTCGTCATCCTCGCCGTCTCCTTCGGCGGCCTGGTCGCGGCCGGGTTGCCGCTGGTCGCGGGGGTGATCGGGCTCGGCGTCTCGCTCTCCGTGCTCGGGCTGGTGGGGCACCTCATCGACATGCCCTCCTCGGGCACCACCATCGCGGCCATGATCGGCCTCGGCGTGGGAATCGACTACACCCTGTTCTGCCTCTCCCGGTTCCGCGAACTGCGCGCGGCCGGCGTGGGCATCGAGGACGCGGTGGCCCGGACCACGGCCGGATCGGGCAAGGCCGTGGCGTTCGCCGCGAGCGCGGTGGTCGCCGCGCTCGCGGGCCTCGCGCTCGGCGGCCTGCCACTGCTCTACGCGCTGGCCCTGGCCCCGGGCATCGCGGTGCTGGTCGCCCTGGCGGTCAACCTCACCCTGCTCCCGGCCGTCCTGGCCCTGCTCGGGCGCAGTCTCACCCCGAAGGCGGCCCGCCCCGGCGGTACGGGGAGCCCGGCCGGCGAGGCGGAACGGGCAGCAGCACAGGCCGCCCCCCGGCCCCGCGGCTGGGCCCGGATCGCGGAGCACGTCGCCGCCCGGCCCTGGCGCAGCCTGCTGGCGGGCCTGGCCCTGATCGGCGTCCTGGCCGTTCCCGCGACCCAGTTGAGGTTCGGGCAGCTCGACGCCGGCTCGAACGCCGTCGGCACGAATGGCCGTACCGCGTACGACCGACTGGCCGCCGCCTTCGGTCCCGGCGTGAACGGCACCCTCCAGGTGGTCGACACGCTCCCCGCCCGCGCTGCCGGTTCCCAGGACAGCCGCGTCGCCGCCGTCACCCGGGCGCTGCAGGCCACCCCGGGCGTGGCGTCCGTCGGCCCGGCGCAGCTCGGCTCCGACGGTACGCACGTCCGCTGGGTGGTCACCCCTGCCACGGCACCCTCGGACCCCGGGACCGCCGCGCTCGTCCACCGGCTGCGCGACGACACCTTGCCGCACGCCACGGGCGGCACCGGCCAGGTCACCCACGTCGGAGGCACCCCGGCCGCCCAGGTGGACCTGAACGACCGGCTCGCCCGGCGGATGCCGCTGGTGGTCGCCTTCGTCCTCACGATCGCCGGACTGCTGCTCCTGCTGGCCTTCCGCTCACCGGTCGTCGCGGCGAAGGCGGCCGTGATGAACCTGCTCTCGGTCGCCGCCGCCTACGGCATCCTCACCGCGATCTTCCAGTGGGGCCGGGGAGCCACCCTGATCGGGCTGGACGGCCCGGTCCCGATCCCCGGCTACGTGCCGCTGCTGATGTTCGCCGTGCTCTTCGGCCTCTCGATGGACTACGAGGTCTTCCTGCTGACCGCCGTCCGCGAGGCCTACCTGCGCCACGGTGACAACCGCCGCTCGGTGGTCAGCGGCCTCGCCGGGACCGGGCGGATCATCACCTCCGCCGCCCTGATCATGGTCAGCGTCTTCCTCAGCTACCTGCTGTCGGACGACCCGGTGGTGAAGATGTTCGGCATCGGCCTGGCCACTGCCGTCGCGCTCGACGCCACGATCGTCCGCGGCATCCTCGTCCCGTCCACGATGGTCCTGCTCGGAACCGGCAACTGGTGGCTGCCGGGCTGGCTCGACCGCCTGCTGCCCCATGTGGACATCGAGGGCGACGGCCACTACGACGGCCCCGCTTCGCAGCCTGGCGAGCCCGCCCCCGCGGCCCGGCCCGCCGGAGTCGGTGCGGCCTGATCCGCGTGGCGGGTTCGCCGGAGGAGGGCGCCGCGCGGGTCGGGGCCGGGCCGGGACCCGCAAGTCCCGGCCCGGCCGGAGGTCAAGGGCGCAGGGTGGAACACTGGATCGCCGCGAGGCAGGCTGGACGCATGCGGTCGATCTTCCGCTCAGCCCCTCGACCGGGAGCCGGTGGTCGCGGTCACGGCCGGCTCTTCGCCGTCGCACAGTGTGTGCCGTTCGCGATCGCGCTGGTCGTGGTGGGCATCGAGCTCTCGCCCGCGCACTTCGTGTACACCGGCCCGCTGCTCACCGCGACCCCGGCGCTGGCCGCGGTGACCATGGGCCCCAAGGGCACTGTCGCGGCGGCGGGTGTCGCGGTGGCCGTCAGTGTGACCACCGCCAGCTACAACCAGGCCTGGGGCGGCCAGCAGGTCTATACCAACCTGCTGGCCATCCTCCTGGTCTCCGCGGCCAGCGTCGCGGCCAGCAGCGCGATCAGTGCCCGGCGGCAGAGCGAGCTGGACCAGGTCCGCCGGATCGCCGCGGCGGCGCAGCGGGTGCTGCTGAGACCCGTGGCCACCCGGTTGGGCCCGGTGCGGGCGGCCAGCCTGTACCTCGCGGCCGAGGAGGGGGCGCAGATCGGCGGGGACCTGTACGAGGCGGTGCAGACCCGGTACGGGGTCCGGATGATCGTGGGGGACGTCCGGGGGAAGGGGTTGCCGGCCGTGCGGCTGGCCGCGGCCGTACTGGGTGCGTTCCGGGAGGCCGTGCACTACGAGGACGACCTGGTGGAGGTGGTGAACCACTGTGCGGCCGCGCTGCAACGGGAGTTCGCCATGCCGAGTGTGGCCGGCCTGGGCGACGCGGGCGATCAGACCGAGGACTTCGTCACCGCGATCGTCGCCCAGGTCTCCGACCGGCCCGTGGTCGAGGTGGTCAACCGCGGCCATCCGCCGCCCCTGATGCTGCGCGAGGGCAAGGTGCAGGCACTGATTCCCGGTTCACCGCTGCCGCCGCTCGGCCTGGAGGGCTTCATCACCGGTCCTCCCGCCGAGCCGGACAGCTATCGCTTCGCGCCCGGCGACCGGCTGCTGCTGCACACCGACGGCGTGATCGAAGCCCGTAACCGCGACAACGACTTCTTCGCCCTGCCGCAGGCCATGGAGGCGGAGGCAGCGATGCGGACGTGCACCCCGGCGGAGTTCCTGGAACGGCTGCACCAGGGCCTGATCAGCCACACCGAGGGCTGTCTGGCGGACGATGTGGCGATGATCGTCATGGACCGGCTGGACGAGGAGAGCGGGGAGCGCGCCGGCGCGGCCACGACCTCGGTGGGCGTGGGGCAGGACTGCCGCGCCGTGGACGGTGGGGTGCCCGAGACCGTCGCGTCCTGGTCGTCGGACCCGGTCCGGGCACGCCGGCGGTGAAGCGGGCCGGGCACGGATGCTTTGCCGATCCCGGGTTCTGCCGATCCCGCGTTCCGCCGGTCCCGGGTTCTGCCGATACCGGCCGGGGGCGGTGCCGTGGAAGTGCCCACCGCTGGTCCAACCCGCTGTTTCGGTCCCGCCGTTCGGGCTCGACCGCGTACGCGCTCCGCCGCGGCGGCGGCCCGGGCGCGGTCAGGCCCGACCGGGGGCCGGTCCGCCACCTGCGGGTTCGACGCGGATCACGATGGACTTCGTCGCCGGCGTGTTGCTGATCTCGGCCGTGGAGTCGAGCGGCACCAGCACGTTGACCTCCGGGTAGTAGGCCGCGGCGCAGCCGCGCGGGGCCGGGTACCGGACGGCGCGGAAACCGCTCGCGCGGCGTTCGCCGTCGGGGTAGACGCTGACCAGGTCGACCAGGTCGCCGTCGTGCAGGCCGAGGTCGCGGAGGTCGTCCTCGTTGAGGAGGACGACGCGCCGGCCGCCCTTGATGCCGCGGTAGCGGTCGTCGAGCCCGTAGACGGTGGTGTTGAACTGGTCGTGCGAGCGTACGGTCGTCAGCAGCAGGTGCCCTGGCGGGACTTCGACCGAGGTCGGCGGGTTGACGGTGAACCGGGCCCGGCCGGTGGGTGTGTTGAAGGTGCGGGAGTCGTGCGGGCCCCGGGGGAGCATGAATCCGCCGGGCTGCCCGGCCCGCTGCTCGAAGGCGTGGAAGCCGGGGACGACGTGCTCGATGTGGCGGCGGATCACGGCGTAGTCGTCGCGCATGGCCCGCCAGCCGAGTTCGTCGCCGAAGAGTTCGTGTCCGAGGTCGGCGATGATCGCGACCTCGCTGCGCAGGTGCGGTGATCCGGGCAGCAGGCGGCCGCGGGAGGCGTGCACCATGGCCATGGTGTCCTCGACCGTGACGAACTGCTCACCGGAGGCCTGCCGGTCGCGTTCGGTGCGGCCGAGGCAGGGCAGGATCAGCGCCTCGGTGCCGTGGCACAGGTGGGACCGGTTCGGTTTGGTCGACACGTGGACGGTCAGGCCGCAGTTGGCCATCGCGGCCTCGGTGACCGCCGTGTCGGGGGTGGCCGAGACGAAGTTGCCGCCGAGGGCGAAGAACACGTCGATCCTGCCGTCGCGCATGGCCCGGATCGAGTCGACGGTGTCCAGGCCGTGCGCGCGGGGCGGATCGAAGCCGAATTCGTCGCGGAGCCGGTCCAGGAAGGCGTCGGGCATCTTCTCCCAGATGCCCATGGTCCGGTCGCCCTGGACGTTGCTGTGCCCTCGGATCGGTGCGGGACCGGCACCGGGACGTCCGATGTTGCCGCGCAGCAGAAGGAAGTTGACGATTTCGCGGATGGTGGCGACCGCGTTGTGGTGCTGGGTGATCCCCATCGCCCAGCAGACGACGATGCTGTCGGCGTTCAGCACGTCGGCCGCGCAGTCCTCGATCCGGTGCCGGGACAGGCCGCTCATCGTTTCGAGCCGCCGCCAGTCCAGCGCGCGCCAGCCGGTCGCGGCCGCCTCGAAACCCTCGCAGTACCGGTCGATGAAGTCGTGGTCGAGGGTGCTGCCCGGCCGGGAGCCCTCCCGGTCGACCAGGACGCGGTTCAGCCCCGCGAACAGGGCGAGGTCGCCGTTGATCCGCACCGGGAGGTAGCGGTCGGCGAGCCTGGTGCCCGGCCCGGCCAGTCCGCGTACGGTCTGCGGGTTGTGGAAGCGGCCGAAGCCGGCCTCGGGGAGCGGGTTGGCGGCGATGATCCGCGCGCCGCGGCGCTTGGCCTGCTCCAGGGCGGTGAGCATCCGGGGGTGGCAGGTACCGGGGTTCTGGCCCACCAGGATGATCAGATCGGCGTGGTCGGTGATGTCGGAGAGCGTCACCACGCCCTTCCCGATGCCGATGGTCTCCGCCAGGGCCGCGCCGCTCGACTCATGGCACATGTTGGAACAGTCCGGCAGGTTGTTGGTGCCGAGCCGGCGGGCCAGCAACTGGTAGAGGAAGGCGGCCTCGTTGCTGGTGCGGCCGCTGGTGTAGAAGACGGCACGGTTCGGGTCGGCCATGGCGCGCAGGCGGGCGGCGGTGAGCGCGAGCGCGTGCTCCCAGGAGACGGGTGCGTAGTGCGTCGCATCCGGGGCGAGGTACATGGGCTCGGTCAGCCGGCCCTGTGACTCGAGCCAGTGGCCGTCCCGCTCGCGCAGTTCCGCGATCGAGTGCGCGGCGAAGAACTCGGCGCCGACGCGCTTGCGGGTCGCCTCCCAGGCGACGGCCTTCGCGCCGGTCTCGCAGAACTCGGCCCTCTTCCGGTGCTCCGGAGCGGGATCGGCCCAGGCGCAGCTCGGACAGTCGAACCCGGTCTCCTGGTTCAGCGCGAGCAGGGTCCGCAGGCTCCGCCCGGGTCCCATCTCCGTCAGCGAGTACCGCGCCGTCTCGGCGATGCTGTGGATCCCGACGCTCGACTTCCTGGGGCCCGAGGACTTCGGGACCTCGCCGGACGGGGCGCCGCTCGCCGGGCCGGTCGGGACGGCCGGTTCGGCCGGTTGCTCAGCCATGGCTGCCTCTCCGTCCGTTACGGGCCCATCGTAGTCGGGGGGACGGCGGCGTGTGCCGCTCAGTCGGCCGTCCAGGGTGAGGAACCCCGCGGCGCGGGCGGGCGTCCGTGCCCCCGCGAGCCGGGCCCCGTGGCTCACCGCGGTACACGCGCCAGGGCGAGGTTGGTGGCCCGGGAGGACTGGACGTCGAGGTGGGCGGTGGTACGGCGGAGGCGGTGGAAGGACTCGGCGGCGGCGAGCAGCAGCAGTCCCGGGAGCAGGTCGGTGCAGCGTGCGACGACCCACCGGGTGCCTCGGGTCGCCATCCACCACAGGTCCGCGGTGCGGCTCGGCGCCCGGGTGAACGGCTCGGCGAGCGGGGCCGGGCCGAGCTGGTGCCCGGCCGCGGCGAGCAGTGCGTGGAAGTCGCGGGCGATCAGCTGGGCCGCCCGCGCTGGGGTGCAGCCGGTCCACGCTCAGCAGGGCGCGCTCGGTCTGCCAGGGCAGCTCGGCCAGGTGCAGATGGACCGCCCGGTGGCGCTCGGAGAGCTCGTGCACCACCGTGTTGAGCGCCCGCATCCGCCGGGCCAGCGGGTCGGCCAGCGGCTGCGGGAGGCGCAGCAGCCGGCCGGGGTCGGGGAGGCAGGCGGTGAGCAGCTCGGCCGAGCCGGCCCGCAGCGCGCCCATCGCGGTGTCCAGGTGCCGCGCCGTCCGGCCGATGTCGAAACCGGCCCTGAGCGTGTCGTTGCCGCCGACCACGAGAGCGGCCAGACGCGGGCGGAGCTCCAATGCCGAAGGCAGTTGACGCCCCGTCAGGTCTTCGGCGAGCGCACCGCTCCGGGCGAGGTTGTGGAACTCCAGCGGACCGTCGGACAGTGCCGGGGCCAGTACCGCGGCCCAGCCTCGCCAGCCGTCCGGCACCGGATCGCCCACCCCCTCGGTGAGTGAGTCACCGAGGGCCGCGAACCGCACGGTCATCGGACGCGACCGGCCGGTCGCGGTGCGCCGGACCCGGCAGGGTGATGACCCGGCCGTGATCGGTCCACTCGTCGCTGTGCCGGGCGCCGGGCACGACCAGTACCGGTTGGTGCCCGGCCGCCAGATAGCCCGCGCCGAGGTGCTTCAGGGCGGTGCGCAACCCGCCGGAGACCGGGGTCACGAAGTTGGCGACCCGGACGATGCGCAGCGCGGACCTCATGCGGGCTGCTCCTCGGGGAAGGCCGGTGCCGGAGCCGTCGGCAGTGCCGGTGAGGCGACGGACAGCGCCGTGCCGTGGTGTGCCGCGAGGGCCAGCCGGTAGTGCTCCAGCAGCCGGTCGCCGACGCTCTCCCAGGTGCGGGCCGTCACGTCCGCCCGCCCGGCCCGGCCGTAGGCCGCCCTACGGGCCGGGTCCGCCGCGAGCTCGGTCACCGCCCCGGCTGGTGGCCGCGGCGGACCAGGTGCTCGGCGGTCTGCAGAACACTGTGGGCGACGCCGTTGACCTCGGGCGGGAACGACTCGGTGACGATGGCGACTCGCATGCCCCTGTTGCTTCCGGGCGGAGCGAGCAGCCAGCCAAAGGGATCTTTCGTATGTGCGAACGGAATCCAGCTATTCGACCGGAGTCCGCAGGGCGGGGAAGCCTGCTGGTCGACGGATGCCGGCCGGTCGACGGCGGCCGTCCGGCCAGACGCTGCCCGATCGATCGGTGACCTCCCGGTGCCGGTGTCCGAATCACCTGTTCAGGGACTTCAGGACCACGGGACCGGCTGCTTGGGTAGCAGTTGGTGGTCCGTGGCGACGCAAGGTGGCTGGAGGCTGTGGGTGTCCGATGAGGAAGTCCCGGAATCCGGATCTCCGGATTCTGGAGCAATCTCCGAGTCGCATGCGGACGGCATGGAGAAGTCGGCCGCGAGCAAGACGGAAGAGGACAGGAAGGGCGGAAAGCGAAAGTACCTGGACACCTCCAGTAAATGGGTGTCGCTGGTGGCCGCGATCTCGGCCCTGATCCTTTCTCTCTACAATTTCGTCGGGCTCCATTCGAGTCCGGATGTCAGCGTTACCATGCCGAACATGATCCGCCTGCTCAGCCTTGCGAACCAGGCGGTGATCATCGCACAGCCTGTCATCTCCGTCTCGAACGAGACCGAGAACACGGAGACCGTGACCGGGCTCGTCCTCCACCTGCGGCGAGAGGGATCCACCGCTCCGCAGGGCCAGGTCGACTTCCTCTGGTACGCGGACGGCCACTGGCAGAGCGACGTCGCGACGCAGAAGAGCTTCTGGGTCGAGGACGAGGACGCCGGTGCCTTTCTGCTGGCGAAGGACAAGCCGTGGACGAAAATCATGTCCTTCCGTGCGGACGGCTGGTCCTTCCTACCGGGAAGATACGATGCCACGCTGACGGTGAACCGGGCGACGACGTCGGTGCCTCTCGAGGTCCGTTGGTGCCTGCTGCTCACCTCCGGGGGTGCCGATCAGATCAATGTGCAGCACGCCTATTTTCCCATCCGGAAGGACTGGCCCGGGAGTTCAGGGCCGAAAGACCAGCAGTCCTGCTACCGGGGGGAGCCGACCGGCGCTTCCCGGGGCACGTCCTTGGGCGCCGCCGCGCAGAGCGGTGCGCCGACGGCCGCGGGCAGGAGCCGACCCGGTGCGACCGGGGCGGCGGCCGGCCCGGGGCCGCCGGGTTCCCGGTGGTGCCCGAGGGGCGGGGTGACAGTGGTGTGGCATGGCTCTCGGCGCAGGTCGGCGGGCTGCCGGCCGGGCGGTCGGCACCGGGAACCATCGCGGTGCGGATGGCGTGTACATCGCGTGACAGCTACCGACACCGACCCGCGTCCGCGTGCCTGTCCACTGGGTACGTGGGAGACCGCGTTCGCACTTCCCCACCCCCGGCTGAGGCCCGGGGTGATCGGATACCGGGGCTTGAGACTCGCCTTCGACCGTCCGCGCCGCCGACTGGAGGCGCCCGTAGGAGCGGCGACGCTGCTACTCGCCTTCGAGGACCACCCCATCACCCTGACCCGACTCGGGCGCCAGCGGCCGCCCGTGACCCTCGTCTCCGTACTGTCCGGGCTGTCCACGGGCCCGATGCTGGCCGTGCACGGCGGGCGGTTGTGCGGTGTCGAGGTCAACTTCGCGCCCTGGATGGCGTTCACGCTCCTCGGACTGGACCAGCACGAGCTCGCCGGGGGACCCGTCGACCCGTTCGCCCTGCCCGGAGACCGGATCCGCGCCCTGACCGACGCGCTCGCCGAAGCCCCGGACTGGGAGGCGCGGTTCGAGCTGCTCGACAGCACCCTCCAGCGGTGGGCCCGCCGCGGCCCGTCGCCGGCGCCGCAGACCGTACGGGCCTGGGCCGAGCTGACCCGGACCGCGGGGACGGTGCCGGTGCCACGACTGGCCGACGAAGTCGGCTGGAGCGTACGGAAGTTGGAGAATTGCTTCCGGGAGCAGATCGGGCAGCGGCCGAAGGCGGCCGCGCGCGTGCTGCGGATCCAGCGTGCGCGCCGACTGCTGGTCTCCGGCGAGCGGGCTTCGGTGGTCGCGGCGAGCTGCGGGTTCTACGACCAGGCCCATCTGTGCGGCGAGTTCAAGGCGATGACGGGCTGCACGGTGCGGACGTTCATGGCGGAGCGGGCCAGGGACCACGGCGGCCCGCCGATGGTGGACCGGCTGCCCGGTGAGGTCACGAGCCTGGTCCTGGCCGGCTGAGGCCGGTGCCGGCGCCGATGGGCGGCACCGAAGAGCGGTGCCCGGCGGTGCCGGGATGCGGCCGGCCCCAACAGGCGCCCGGCGCCGAGGCGATGCGACTCCTCGGATGCGATCAGTCCGCTTCCGTGCGTTTTCTTCCAAGACGGCGGAGCGGCCGGCCCGGCAGGCTGTTCTGCGGGGGATTCACCCAGCACAGCGTCGTCATGAACGGGGGAGAGAGACGACATGTCCGTACCCAAGCGCACCCTGATCGCGACGGGCGTCGCGGCCATCAGCGCGGCCGCGCTCCTGATGGCACCGACGGCGGCCCAGGCCGCCGAGCACCAGACGGCCCCGACGCACAAGACGGTGTACGTCACCGGCACCAACGTGCACCTGCGGGAGTACCCGCGGACCAACGCCACCATCCTCGCCACCGTCTCGCACCAGTACCTGTGGGACTGGTGCCAGACCAACCGGAACACCACGCCGGTGCAGAGCCCGAAGGGCGGCACCAACAGGTGGTGGAGCAAGGTCACGCTGGTCGGCGGCAGCGACATCGCGTACGTCAGCAACGTGTACCTGCAGAGCAGCGGTCAGAAGATCGCCGGCGTCCCGGACTGCTGAGGGAGGCCGACGATGTTCCGAACGGGTCGCACACTCGCCGTGGCGGCGGCCGCCGCCCTGCTGTCCGTGGTCGGCTTCGCCGGGGCGGCCGACGCGGCCACGCCGAGCGCCGCCGCAGCCGCCGCACCCGGGGCGGTGTCCCCGCGGGCCGCCTGTGCCTTCTACGACGGCCGCGCGCTGACCGTCTACGGGGACCACGGGCCTCGGGTCTCGCAGGTCCAGTGCCTGCTGGCGAACCGGAAGTACCTGCCGTGGAGCGGGGTCGACGGGAAGTTCGGCAGGACCACCCTCGCCGCCGTGAAGAAGTTCCAGGCGAAGAGCCATCTGGCCGCGACCGGCAGGGTCGACACCAGGACCTGGGCGGCGCTGTACCACTGACGCTCGCCGCCCGCACCCGCTGAACGGCGGTCGCGGGAGAGCACGTGACGGGCCGGACCCCGGACGGGGCCCGGCCCGCCAATGCTGGGCGATCGGCATCACGAGCCCCGTACCGTCGGAGAAGCAGATCCTGCCGCAGCCACTGACATCGCGATCGGGGGCCTGCCGGCGCGGCTTCGGTTCGGCGCCGGTCCGGGCCTGCCCAGGAGTGCCGTCAGCCGGCGGGCTGCTGGGGGGTGCCCGGGCGGACGGCGGCATCGGCGGCGGGGCCGGCCGGAACGGGTGCGCGGTGGCCGGCCGGGGCGTGGGGCAGCCGGCGGACGGTGCCGGAGAGCAGCGGGGCCACGGCCGCGACCAGGTAGACGAGTCCGGCGGTGGTGGTCACCCGGAAGCCGCCGAACCTGTGGGCGAGCGGACCGACGCAGAGCTGGCCGATCGGGATCGCGACGTAGGAGAGCAGGTCGTCGTAGGAGGAGACCCGGGACAGCGCGTGCGGGGGAACGTGTTCCTGCAGCGAGGTGTCCCAGCCGACGGCGGCCACGGCGGAGCCGAGACCCGCGACGAAGGCACCGGCGATCAGCCAGGGACTGTGCAGATGCGCGCCGAGCACCAGCAGCGGCAGGGCCCCGAGCGCGCTCATCAGCTGTCCGAGCCGCAGCAGGTGCCTGACCACCAGCCGGTACATCAGGGAGCTCATCACCAGCAGGCCGAGCCCGCGGGCGCTGAGCACGAATCCCCAGGTCGCCTCGCCGCTGAGTTCCCTGGTGAGCTCCGGCCCCAGGATCTGCCAGGTTCCGGTCTGCACCATGTTGATCAGGCAGAAGGTCAGGGAGACCACCCAGACCCAGCGGATGCGGCGGAACTCCGTCCAGCCGTCCCGGATGTCGGCCGCCATGGTGGTCTTCCGGGGCGCGTCCACCCGGCCGACGGGGGACAGACGGGTGAGGCACCCGGCGGCGACGAGGTAGGTCACCGCGTCGAAGGCGATGGCCGGGCCGCTGCCGACGACCACCACGAGCACCCCCGACAGGCTCGGCCCGAAGATCTTCGTGGCGTTGCGCATCGACCCCAGCAGTGCGTTCGCCTGCTGGAGCCGGTCCCGGTCGACGAGTTGGGGGACGATGCCGCGCAGCGCCGGTGTGGTGAACGCGGCCAGCACACCGTTCAGGAACTCCAGCGCGGCCACCAGGGGGAGGGAGTAGTGGCCGGTCAGCAGCAGTGCCGCGACGCCGCCCTGGGTGAGGGCCGAGCCCAGGTTCGCGGCCACCAGCACCGTGCGCCGCCCGAACCGGTCGGCCGTGGCGCCGCCCACCAGGAGGAACGCGAGCAGTGGCACCATGTGGGCGGCGAGCACGATGCCGAGGTCACCGGTACTGCCCGAGGCGTTGAGGACCGCGAAGGCGAGCGCGACCGGGGCCATCGACGTGCCGAGCAGGGACACCAGTTGGCCGGCGAAGAACCAGCGGAAGTCGGTCTGTCGCAGAAGGGAGAGGCGCACGGGCCGAAGTCTCCAGGGTTGCCGGGCGGGCCGCCATCGATTTCGGCGGGGGAGCCGGGCATGTCGCCCGCCGCAGGCGGATCCGCCGTCCTCGTCGGGGTACCGGTCCCTCCCGGCTCCGCGCGGTACCCGATCCGCCCGGACTGCTTCGGCCGGGTCCCCGCGCGCGGCCCCGTACCCACCAGGCCGGATGTCCTCGCGGGAATCCTGTCGCGGAAGCGCGGCAGGCGATTGACTGTGGAGGGGGAACGGTTCGGCCGAGGGGCGAGCGGGACGGAAGGGCAGTCCGGTGTTTGATCTCCTGAAGGACGGGGCGCGGTTTCGGCCGCGGCTCCTGCCCAAGTGGTCGCGCAGGCTCACGGCCGGCGGCTACGCGCTGGTCGCGGCAGCCGTGGTGGCGGACGTTTTCACCGGGACCGGAGTCACCCTCGCCCCGATCCTCGCCGCCCTTCCGGTGCTGGCCGGAGTGGGTACCCGCCGGGTTTCGGACCCGCTGGTGGCCGGGGCGGGCGCCGTCGTCGCCGTCGCGGCCCTGGCGCTCTACGACGTCGATGTGCCGGACGTCGTGATGCTCACCGCGGCCGTCACGGTGGCCGTGATCACCTTCTTCAGCTGCGCCAACGTGATGGTGGTGACGGCGCAGGAACGGGAGCTGGCCAGGGTCCGCACGGTCGCCGAGGCCGCGCAGCGCGCACTGCTGCGGCTGGTTCCCCGGCGGATGGGGCCGCTGGTGGTCGCGGTGCGCTACGTGGCGGCGGAGGCCGAGGCGCGGATCGGCGGGGACCTGTACGAGGTGATCCGGACGCCGTACGGCGTGCGGCTGCTCCTCGGCGACGTGTGCGGCAAGGGCCTGGCCGCGGTGGAGACCGCCGCCGACGTGCTCGGGGTGTTCCGCGAGGCCGCGCGGGCCGAGCCGGACCTGGCGGAGGTCGCCAAGCGGCTGGACTCGGCGCTGGCGCGCCGCCCGGTGAGCGAGGAGTTCGTCACGGCGGTGCTGGTCGGCATCCCCGACGCACCGGGCCCGGCCACCGTGGTCAACTGCGGGCACCCGCCACCGCTGCTTTGCCACGACGGCGAGGTCAGCGAGGTCGACCCGCCCGTCGCGGCACCGCCGCTCGCCCTGCTCGACCTGGTCGGCGGGGACTACTGCGCCCGGTCCTTCACCTTCGAACACGGCGACCTCCTGCTGCTGTACACGGACGGCGTGGCCGAGGCCCGGGACGCGGCCGACCGGTTCTACCCGCTGGCCCAGCGCCTGGCCGTCCTGCCGCACGGCGAGCCGGAGGCCCTGCTGGACGAACTGCTCGTGGACGTACGGGCGTACGTCGGTGCCGGACTGAGCGACGACGCGGCCCTGCTCGCCATCCGCCGGGAGCGGTGAGCCGGCCCCGGCGGCCGGCTCCCGCGCCCCGGCGGGGCCGGACCGATGCTGCCGTGTCAGCCGGTGCCGGCCTGCGGCGGAGTCGCGGACGGCCGTCGGGGCCTGAGCCGTGAGCGCCGCCCCGGTCCCGTTAGCGTTCGCGACGGGTCACGCGTCCGGGGTCCGTTCACGGCGCAGCGCCCAGGGGAGCAGGAACCACAGGACGGCGAACATCACCATGCTCACGCAGGTGATGGCGGCGGCGGCCGCGCGGCCGAGGACCACGTCCATCAGCAGCAGGACCGCGCCGTTGAGCGCCAGCGCGAGGAAGCCGAGGCCCACCTCGGTGAAACGGGTCGACAGGTCGACGATGCGGCGCTTGGCGCCCCGGTGGAACAGGCCGCGGTGCAGTGCCACGGGTGTGGACAGGACGGCGGCCGAGACGAGGGTCAGCAGGAACGTCACGACGTAGAGGGCCTGTTGGGTGCGGTCGAGCCGGGTGAAGCGCTCTGTGAACGCCATACCGAGCAGGAAGGCGAGGAGGATCTGCACACCGGTCTGCACCACGCGCAGTTCCTGCAGGAGTTCGATGAGGTTGCGGTCGGCTCGCTGCTCCGCTGTTTCGGGGCGTGGGCCGGCAGGCTCCGGCGGTGTGTGCGGTGTCGGCATCCCCTTACTGTCCATCCAGCGCCCGGCCGTGCGTTCGCGCCGCGCCGCACGGCCGTACCCGGGCCCCGAGCGCCGCGCGGGGCAGCCCGGCGTTGCCGGCCGGCGGCCGTCCCGAGCGCCGATGCCGACGTGGCGGAGGACACCGGTGCGCAGACGAGGGCCTCTTGCGCTTCGTCGCCGGTTCGGTACCGTCGGTGGTGGTGTGCCGGGAAGTCTGGTCGGCGGCAGGGTCGCGGCTGCCTCGCCGAGCCTCGGCGGCAGCGGTCGACAAGGTTTCGACCAGTGGAGGCGCCATGGGCGTCATCGTCCCGATCGTGCTCTTCGGCTGCCTGGCCGCGCTGGTGCTGGGCGCCCCGCGGTTCGGTCCGTACCGTGAACGGCGCCGCGCCGGGGCGGTCTCCAACCTCCTGACAGGCAGTCATGCGTTCCGGCCCCGGCCGGAGTTCGGGCTGGAGCAGCTGCCGACGACGCCGCCGTTCCACTACGGGACGTCGCGGCGGCTCGCCGGTCAAGTCACCGGCGAGGTGGACGGGTTGCCGCTCACGTGGTTCTGCTACAGCTGCCGTGAGAACGGCTCGACCCACGTGTACGGAGTCGCGAGGGTGGAACTGTCGGTGCCGCTGGGCGAGGTGGAGGTGCGGCACGAACCCGCGTTCCACTCCGTGCGGGTGGTCGAGCCCGTCCCGGACTCTCCGGTGCCCACAGGGGTGGCCGCCTTCGACGGCCGCCACCGGACCTACGCGCGCGATCCGCACCACGTCAGGACGGTACTGCCGGCCGCCGCGGTCCGCGAACTGCTCGCCGCGCCCGAGCCGTTCAGCTGGCGGGTGGCCGACGGCGAGCTGCTGCTCTGGCGTTCCGGCGGGTGGTCGTCCGCGGCGGCGCTGCTCGGCTGCGTGCGGGCCGTGACCGCCGCTCTCCGCCCGCGGCGGGAGAGCGTCACCGCGTTCCACGCCGATCGGTCGGACCGGTAGCGTCCGCCCACCGCGGGGACCGGACCGCGAGCGGCAGGGCCGCCTCGTCGACCGCAGGCCGGTCTCGACCACGGTCCGGTGACGGGGCGGCCACCGGCCGGCCACCAGCCGTTGCCGCGTGGGCGGCCGGCGGGGGGAGCGGCGCGAGCCGGTACGAGCCTGCGGCGCGGGCCGTGGCATGGGACCCTGTAAGAGACGTCCGTTGTACGGGCGGTCACCCCGCCCGGCGGGTGCCCGCTGCCGATGGGCTGGGGCCGCGGTGTCGGTGCGGCAGCCCCCCGTCCGGCCGCGCTGCGGTGGGGCGGACCGACAGCTCGGACACCCGCCGGTCCGCACGGTCGGTGGTGGACACCACGGCCGGGCGGTGGGGGCCCTGGCCAGCGAAGGAGAGTCTCATGCCGGGCGACGAGTTGATGGGCGACGAGGTGTACCAGCCCAACGGCTCCGAAGTACAGGACGACATCGGGCCTCTGGAGCCGGAGGACACCCTGGTCGACCGGGGCCTGGAGTCGGCACTCGACGAAGGCTACGCCCCGCCGGAGCGCCCGCTCGCCGTGGAGCGCCACGGGACCACCGCCTCCGAGCAGCACGACCGCGAGAGCCTCGAAAAGCGGCTGGCGGCGGAACTGCCGGAGGTCACGGCACCTGACAGCAACGGAATCGGCGACACCTCCGGCACCGATCCGGAGCCGATCGATCCGGAGGCGGGCGACCGGCGGAGCGGGAGGCTGGTCGCGGCCACGGACGCGCGCAGCGACATGATCGCGGAGGATGTCGGCATCTCCGGTGGCGCCGCGACGGCCGAGGAGGCCGCCATGCACACCACCGACGACCCGGAGGCACTCGACTGGTGAGCGTTCCGCTCCTGGCTCTGCCACAGCCCCGGTCGGATGGTCCCTGCCGGGGCTGTCTGGCGCTTTCGACTGGTCGGTCAGCCGGTCGGGAAGTCCCCCGCCTTGATCCCGGCGACGAACGCCGACCATGCGTCGGTCGGGAAGACCAGCACGGGGCCGTCTGGATTCTTGGAGTCGCGCACTGGCACAAGGCCCGACGTTGCCAAGGCCCGCGAGAACTCGACACATTGTCCGCCGTTCGAGCCGCTGTATGACGACTTCTCCCATGTGGCGCTGTCTATTGGGTTCCGAATTGCGATCATTGCAGATAGTCCTTACTGAGCTTCTCGATGAACTCTAGTGAGTCATCGGGGGCAAGTGCGTGCGACCGCAGGCGGTCATAGTTTTCGGAAAAGCTTCCCATTGTTTCCGATGATTGGTAGAGCTTTCCACCCTGCGGGTCTTCCACGTACAACACCGTAGGCGCGTTATCGAACGTGAGTAGTGTGAACGGGAGCATGTGAGCCGCCACTGCCCCTGCCGAGAACGGGATCACCTGAAAATCCACGCAGGGAGACTCCGCTGATTTCATGAGGTGCATCAACTGGGCAGCCATCACTGACCGGCCGCCCACCACGGTTCGCAGGCACGCTTCGTGAAGCACAACCCAGAGCATGGGCGGGTTCTGCCGCTCCAGGATCTCGCGGCGAGCGATGCGCGCCATCACCTTGGCCTGTACCGCTTCCAGCGAGTGGCGGGGGTGCCCGGCTCGGAAGATGGCGCGCGCGTAGTCTTCCGTCTGAAAAATCCCCATGATGCAGGTCGCCGAAAAATCAAGGATGCGCGACGCCTTCCGTTCGAGCTGGAGATACGGGATGAACCATGAGGGGTTGTCGCCGTTCTGGACCAGCTCTCGCAGGCGGGTGAAGAGACCACTCGTTTGGAAGACGGTGTCACATTTCTGGGCGAACGTCTCGGAGGGCATCATCACGCCCTTCTCGACCTTGCTGACGTACGCCTCCGAGTAGCCGGAGGCCAGCCCGAGGCCCTTTTGTGTGATCTTGCGACCGCGCCTGATCTCTCTGACCTCCACTCCGAACCGCTGCAACGGAGTCAAGTACTCGGATCGTTCTTCCTCCGCCACCCCTCTGACCTCCCCTTATGGCAGTACAGCTAGGTCCGGAACTTGCGGCAAATCTTGACTGATCACTCGTCAAGTTCTTTCAGGGTACCGCGGCCGTGGTCTAGTGATGCCACTCAGTAACCGGCCGGAACGATGGACCCCGGCGACCGTGCGACCGGTCCCGGGGCGTGGCCAACCTGGAAAAAGCAGGCAGACATGCATGACTCTAGCGACCTTCCGTGCGTGGAAGCGATCGAGGTGCCGAAACGGCTTGATCGGCCGCTGACCGTGGCGACTGAGCGCTCGGCGTGGCTGCCGCGACACCGGAAGTCGGGAGGCGTGGCGCGGCGGTTGCTGCGCGGGTTCCTTGCGGACATGACCGATGGGGAACTGTACGTCGCCGTCGGCGAGTTGGTGTTGACCGAGCTGGTCAACAATGCCGTGCAGCACGGGCGTACGTCCCCCGGTCGCTTGATCTTCGTGCGGTTCGAGTTGTCGCCGGGGGCGTTGCGGGTAGAGGTTCACGACGCGAGCAACGACCGGCCGACCGTGCACCGGGCGGGTGTGGATGACGAGTGCGGCCGGGGGCTGTGGCTGGTCGATCAGCTGTCGGTGCGCTGGGGCTGCTGTCCGCGTGCGGGCGGCGTCGGCAAGGCGGTGTGGTCGGTCGTCGGTCCGGCGGCCGCCGCCCGGCCCTCGACCGCGCCGTCACAGGAAAGCAGCGGTGTGTCGAGGATGGGTGAGTCATGACGGACACGGAGAGCGCCGGCAGGACGCGGGAAGCGGGGACGGACTTCCCGCACCCGGTCATGGTCGAGATCAAGGGCCTGACGCGGACGGCCACGTTCACCCGGCTCGCCGACGCGGTCGCGGCGGTGCGGACCACCCTTGCCACGCTGTCGCTGGACGACGCCCACGCCGCCTACCTCGCCGAGCAGTTCGCGCCGGAAGCGGTCGACCGCATCGGCCGCCAGCTGGCCAAGGTCGGCATGGTGCGGTCCATCGCGTTCGTCGGGATCAACGCCCACCCGATCTACATCCGGCCGGCGGCGAAGCGGTGAGGCAGGCGAAGCGGTGAGGCAGGGGCAGGGGCGGCCGCGTTACCTCGGGGAGACTTCCGTCGCTCGTGGTGGCGATGGGCCGCCCGGGCGCGACCGCGCCGAGGGTGACGTCCTCGCCCGCCGTACGGGACATTCGAAGCCGTCGGCGCGAATATGGGAACAACGAGGCCGTCGCGGGCGCACCTCGTCGGCTGGAGGCAAGGTGATCGCGGTGGTGAGCACGTCGTCCGCACTCTCCCGGCCCGGGACCACCGGGGTGCAAACACCTGCCGACGGCGACCTGGGTGCGCTGGCATCGGCCCTGCGGTCGGGCGCCACCCGGCTCGGCGCGCACATCGGCGGACTGTACCTGCTCTCGGACGACCTGCAGGTGCTCCAGCTGGAGCTCACGCTGGGCGCGGGACGGCAGTTCATCCGACCCTGGGTACGCATCGGCCTGGCCGCGCCGATCCCGGTGGCCGACGCGGCGCGCGACGGCCGCCTGGTCTGGGTCGGCGGCGCGGCGGAGATGGCGCGGCGCTATCCGCGGGTCGCGGTGAGCATGCCCTATGCCTTCTGCCTCGCGGCCATCCCGCTCACCGCGGGGCAGCGCGTTTACGGCGCGGTGTTCCTGATGTGGCCGGCCGGCCATCCCGCCGAACTGCCGGCCTGGGAGCACGACGGGCTGATGGAGCTCGCCGAGGACCTGGTCGGCGTACTGGAACGGGCGGACCACGCCGGCCGGCCGGTCAGGCCCGGACCGCGGCCGATGGCGGTCAGCACCGAACGGAGCAGCGGGGTCACCGCGATGATCTCCCGGTTGCCCGACGGCATCTGCGCCATCGACCAGCGCGGCGTGCTGACCATCGTCACCGAGCGAGCCGTCGAGCTGCTGGGGGAGCCCGCCGACCGCCTGCTGGGCGCCCGGCCCTGGACGGTGCTGCCCTGGCTCCGCGACCCGGTGTACGAGACCCGGTACCTGGCGGCGGTGATGAGCGGGCAGCCCATGTCGTTCGTGGCGCTGCGGCCGCCGGACCGGTGGCTGTGCTTCCAGCTCTACCCGAACGTGTCCGGGCTCACCGTGCGCATCACCGACGCCGAGGTCGCCCAGCAGGACCTGCCGGACGCCGAGGTGGTCGTCGGACCCGCCGTACCCACCCGGGCCGGGGTGCTGTACCACATCCTGCACCTCGCCAGCGCGCTGACCGAGGCGGTCAGCGTGCAGGACGTGGTGAGCATGGTCTCCGAACAGATCGTGCCGGCCTTCGGCGCCCAGGCGGTGGCCGTGCTGATGACGGAGAGCGGCCGGCTGCGCATCGTCGGTCACCAGGGCTATCCGCCGGGCCTGGTCGACCAGTTCGACGCCACTCCGCTGACCGCCGCCACACCGGGAGTGCAGGCGCTGACCGACCCGGCGCCGGCCTTCTACGAGAACCGGGCGGAGCTGGAACGGCTCTACCCGGGCCGCCGGGAGACCCAGGACGCCATGGCCGCCTGGGCCTATCTGCCGCTGGTGGTCTCCGGCCGGCTGATCGGCACCTGCGTACTGGCGTTCGCCGAGCCGCACTCCTTCACCGTGGACGAACGCGCCGTGCTCACCGCGCTCGGCGGCCTGATCGCGCAGGCCCTGGACCGCGCCCGGCTGTACGACACCAAACTCCGGCTCGCCCAGGGACTCCAGGCGAGCCTCCTGCCGCACGCCCTGCCGGTCGTTCCGGGCCTGGAGAGCGCGGCCCGCTACCTCGCCTGCACCGACGGCATGGACATCGGCGGCGACTTCTACGACCTCATCCGCATCGACCGGGACACCGCGGCGATCGTCATCGGCGACGTGGAGGGCCACAACGTCAACGCCGCCGCCCTGATGGGGCAGATCCGGACCGCCATGCACGCCTTCGCGACGGCCGACGCCGATCCGCGCACCGTGCTCGCCCGCACCAACCGGCTGCTCTTCGAACTGGGGACCACACTGCTGGCCACCTGCGCCTACCTGAGGGTCGACCTGTCCCAACGGCAGGTCTGGCTGGCGAACGCCGGACATCCCCCGCCCCTGCTGCGCGCTCCGGACGGCCGGGCGCGGGTGCTGGATCCGCGGGGCGGTCTGGTGCTGAACGTGGAGCCCGACGCCGACTACCCGCTGACCCGGATCGGCCTGCCGGTGGGCACCACCCTGGCGCTGTTCACCGACGGCCTGGTGGAGAAGCCCGGTGCCGACATGGACCGGATGCTGAACGGCCTGACCTCGACCTTCGCCCGCTGCGGAGATGAACCGCTCGAACGGGTGGCCGACGAGCTGATCGGCCACGCCGGGCAGGCCGGCCACCGCACCGACGACGTGGCGCTGCTGCTGGTCCGGTCCGTCGCCCGTTGAACCGGCCCGTCGCCTGTCGTAGCGGAAGGGGGTACGCCGATGGGGGCCCGGTGCGTGTGCACCGGGCCCCCTTCGGGTCACTGGAGCCTGTGGGTCGGCTTAGTACCAGTGGTGGGCGGCCCACCAGGACCAGGCGGCGTTCGGGCTGCCGTAGCGCTCGCACATGTACTTGTAGGC
>NZ_JBSFJU010000013.1:0-12219 GCF_053598215.1 Kitasatospora sp. NPDC001175
GGATCCGTTGCCGAGGAGCACGTTCTTGGGCTCGGGGACCTGGATCCGCAGGACGCCGTCGGCGTAGGCGACGGTGGTCTGCTCGGCACTCTGGACATCGCGGCTCTTGGAGGGGTTCGCGGGCAGGACCTCGACGGTGGTGTCGGCGCGGTCGGCGGCGATGAGCTGGATGCGTCCGGCGGGGACGGCCAGGACGGCGGAGATCGGGGCGGGGGTGTCGAACTTCAGCATCGTGCTCTCCTGTGCTCGCTCGTTGTTTCTGATACCAGAAACGCTACGTTGCTTTCCAAAACAAGGCAACATGCAAGTTGCATAGAATCTGCATCTCTGCAGGTAAGAGGCGAGAAACTGTTGCAATGGCTCTAAAATTAACGCAACGATGACTTCTCAGATCATTGCAATGGGTGAGAACTGAACGCTATGGTGGGGGAATCAGGAGCCCCACGAAAGATCACCGAGGAGATCGCGATGCCCGGAGGCAGGCTCACTCAGCAGGAACGCCAGCAGATCGCGCTGGGCTTGGCGGACAGCCTCCCCTACGCCGAGATCGCCAGGCGCCTCGAACGCCCGACCTCGACGATCACCCGTGAGGTGATGCGCAACGGCGGCCCCACCGCCTACCGCCCCGACCTGGCCCACCGCGCCACCGAACACCGCGCCCGCCGACGCAAGTCCACCTCCTCCCGAGGGCCGGAGTCAGCCCCCCAGCCGCACGGACGCGACGCCGAGGCCGTGGCCGAGTACGAGGAAAGGCTCGCCACCGTCTACATGGCTTCGGGCCTGCCCAAGATGCCGGCCCGAGTGCTGGCCTGCCTCTACACCACCGACGCGGGCAGCCTCACCGCGTCCCAACTCGCCCAGCGCCTCCAGGTCAGCCCGGCATCCATCTCCAAAGCGATCACCTTCCTCGACAGCATGGACCTCGTCCGCCGCCAACGCGACGAACGCCGCCGCGAGCTCTACATCGTCGACGACGACCTCTGGTACCAGTCGATGCTCCGCAGCGCCCGATCCAACGACCAACTCGTCGAAACCTCACGCCAGGGCGCCGCCGTCCTCGGCCCCCACACCCCCGCCGCCACCCGCCTCGAGAACGCCGCCCGCTTCCTCGACTTCATCTCCGACAGCATCACCCGCGCCGCCGAACAGGCCCGCGAAATCCTCTACACCAAATCCGAAACGACCTCGGACGGCACCGCCGAGCCGAGTTCAGATCACGGATAGACCGCCGTCTCGATCGTCTCAGCCATGAGACCTCCGGAAAACGAAGTCGAGCGAACGAATCACACGTGTTGACGATGCATCAGCTCACCCGTGGCTCCGCCCGCCCGAAGTCCTGCCGTCCCACCACCCGCAGCAGTTCGAGCCGCTGCGCCGACTCGCTCCCCGGGCGGGCGGTGTAGATCAGCAGCAGTTGGTCGTGGTCGGTGCCTGCGAGCACCTCGCAATCGACCTCGATCCGTCCGACCACGGGGTGCAGAAACGACTTCCGGCCGTTCCGGCGGACAGCCACCGGGTGCTGCTCCCAGAGCTCGGCGAACTCCGCGCTCGCGGCGAGCAGCCGGTCCACCAGGTCGACCACCTGGGGGTCGGTCGGCCGGGCCGCCCGGGTGGCACGCAGGTGGGCGACATTGGCGCGGGCGAGGTCGGCGTGGTCCTCCTCCGGGAACAGCGCCCGGGCGGCCGGCGAGGTGAACCACCTCCAGCTGATGTTGCGGTCCTCCGGGCGCAGTTCGGCGGCGTCGCCGAACAGCGCGACCGCCATGGCGTTCTGTGCCAGGACGTCGCCCAGGTCGGAGAGCACCTGGGCGGGGGTGTCGTGCAGCCGGTCCAGCACCAGGAGCAGGCCGGGCCGCAGGTGGCTCAGGGCCCGTACGGAGCGCGGCGGCGGGTGGCCCGCGAGGTGGAAGAGGTGGTCGCGTTCGTCGTCGGTCAGCCGCAGCGCCCGCGCGAGCGAGGCGATCAACTGCGGTGAGGGCTGCGGGCCGCGCCGCTGTTCGAGCCGGGCGTAGTAGTCGACCGAGAGGCCGGCGAGTTGGGCCACCTCCTCCCGGCGCAGACCGGGCGTACGGCGGCGGGCCCCGGGTGGCAGGCCCACATCGGCCGGGGTCAGCCGGGAGCGGCAGCGGCTCAGGAAGTCGGCGAGTGCGGGTCGGTCGATCACCGTTCGAGCATCCCAGTCGCTGCCGCACCGAACCAGGGATTCCTGATCCCTGGCTAAGGGGGTCTCTCCCGCCGTCCGCGCCGACCGGGCACGGTGGTTGCAGCGAGATCGAGACGACGGAGGAGCCGAGTTGAAGAAGATCCTGGTCACCGGAGCGACCGGCAAGGTCGGCCGCAGGTTCGTGCCGCGCCTGGTGCGGTGGGAGGGGGCGGACGCGGTCCGGATCCTGGTCCGCGACGAGACGAAGGCCGCAGACCTGGCCGGGCTCGGCGTCGACGTGGTGCAGGGCGACCTGCGCGAACAGGCCGCCCGGGTCAAGGCGCTGCAGGGCGTGGACGCGGTGGTGAACGTGGCCGCCGCACTGCGCGGGGTGCCGGACGAGGAGGCGTACGCGGTCAACCGTGACGCGGCGGTGGAGCTCGGCCGCGACGCGGCCGAGGCGGGCGTGCGGCGGTTCGTCCAGACCAGCACCAACCTGGTGTACCGCGGCGGCCTCGGCCGGCCTGCCGTGGAGTCGGACGAGCTGCGCCCGGACGCCTCCTGGGGCGCGTACGCCGCGTCGAAGGCCCAGGCCGAGGAGGAGCTGCGGGAGCTGGAACTGCCCCTGGTAGTGGTGCGGTTGGCCTTCGTGTACGGCGAGGGTGACACGCACCTGGCCCAGTCGCTGCAGTGGGCCGGCCAGTGGGCCTCGCACCAGCGGCTGCCCGTGGTCCACCACGCGGACGCGTCCCAGTCGCTGTGGCGCGCCGTCCGGACGCCGGGCATCGAGGGCCGCGCGTACAACGCGGTCGACGACGCGCCGATCACCGCGTACGACCTGCACGAACTGCACGGCGTACCGCAGCCGGAGGGCGCGGCCGCACGCGAGGCCGGGGACCCGTGGGAGGGGCACGCGAGCAACGCCAGGATCCGGGCCGAGCTCGGCTGGCGGCCGCTGTACCCGTCCGTCTGGACGGCTCGCGACGCGGGCGCGCTCTGACCGCTGCGCTCCGGCGCACAACGTCCACTCCACGCGGGGGCTCGGCAACCCGCACTACGAACCCGGCGGCGGCCGGGAGCGTTCACTCAGCGCGCGTGGTCCAACTCCCGCTCTGCCCCGGCGCTGTGCTCCGCCTCCGTACGCTCCCGCACAGCGGCGGCCTCGCCCTCGTCGGCCGCCGCGCGCCGCCCGCCGCCCAGCCCGGCCCGCCGGCCGCCCTCGGTGCCCACCAGCACCAGGAGTCCGCCGAGCAGCGCGAGCGGCGACAGGCGGTCGCCGCCCAGGGTGGTGCCGAAGACGGCGGCCCAGAGCGGCTCGGTGCCCAGCAGCAGGCTCACCCGAGAGGGTGAGGTGGCGCGGACCGCCCACATCTGGACGAAGAACGCGAACAGCGTGCAGAGCAGCGACAGGTGCAGCAGGTACACCCACTGCACCGGCCCGAACCCGGCCGCCACCGCGAGGGCGGACGGCCCGGTGAAGACCGAGGCGATCACGAACACGAGCCCGGACGTGGCGAGTTGGACCCAGGTGAGGGCCAACGAGTCGGTCCCCGCGATGGCCCTGGTGCGGGACATGGTGAGCACGTGGACGGTCCGCACCAACGCCGCGGCGAGCACCAGCAGGTCGCCCATGCCCGGCGCCCGGAATCCGCCGCCGGTCAGCAGGGCGACCCCGAGCACCGAGAGCCCGGCCGCCCCGAGGAAGGACCAGGACGGCGCGGTCCGCCGTACCGCGCTCTCGGCGAGCGGCGTGAGCACCATGGTGAGGCTGACGATCAGACCGGCGTTGGTCGCCGAGGTGTGCACCGCACCGTAGGTCTCCAGCAGGAAGATCGCGCCGAGGATCGCGCCGAGCGCGGCCCCGCCCAGCCACTCGCGCGCGGTGAGCCCCCGCAGTGCCCGGAACGCGAACAGGCCCAGCAGCGGCAGCACCAGGCCGAAGCGCAGTACCAGCACCGGCAGCACGGTCTGCGGCGTCGCCAATTGCTTGACCACCAGGAAGCTGGATCCCCAGACCACGGCCACCGCGAGCACGGGCAGGTCACGGACGATCGGCGGGACGGAGCGCATACGGTGTTCCCTCCGGGAGTGGAAGGCCGAAGGCCCGTACGGCGTCGGACGGTTCTGCGGCGGCGGGGTGACATCCTCGCGCGGCACCGGACGAACGATCAACGGCTTTCCGGATCTTGGAAGCCCCGGCGCGGGCGCCGTGCTCCCCGAAGGCCGTCGTCGCGGCCCTCCTGGAGGGGCCCACCTTCACGCGCGAGCCGGGTCAGCCCTCCTCGGTCAACAGCCCGTTCCGCCGGGCGATCTCCTCGATCTCCGCCGGCGTACCCGACATGATGACCCGCAGGTGCTCGGTGACCAGCTCGACCGGCCAGTGCCACCACGCGGCCCGAAGCAGCCGTTCGACGTCCTCGTCGGAGAACCGCCGCTTGATCGGCCGGGCGGGATTGCCGCCCACGACGGTGTACGGCGCGACGTCCGCGGTGACCACCGCACCCGTCGCGATGATCGCGCCGTCGCCGATCCGTACGCCCGGCATCACCGTGACGCCGTAGCCGAACCAGACGTCGTGCCCGACCACCGTGTCACCCCGGCTCGGCATCCCGGTGACCAGGTCGAGCGTCCGCTCGGTCCAGGTGCCGCCGAACATGGTGAACGGGAAGGTCGAGACGCCCATCGCGGGGTGCTCGGCGCCCGCCATCAGGAAGCGGGTGCCGCTCGCGATCGCGCAGTACCGCCCGATCACCAGCCGCTCGGACCCGTACGCGTAGAGCACGTTGCGCTGTTCGAACTCGGTCGCGCCGTCCGGGTCGTCGTAGTAGGTGTACTCGCCCACCTCGATCCGCGGATCGGTGACCAGGTTCCGCAGCAGGACGACGCGGTCGTGCCCGGCCAGCGGATGCAGCACGGTGGGGTCGGGGATCACATCGGGCA
This sequence comes from Kitasatospora sp. NPDC001175, assembly GCF_053598215.1. Classification (NCBI taxonomy): domain Bacteria; kingdom Bacillati; phylum Actinomycetota; class Actinomycetes; order Kitasatosporales; family Streptomycetaceae; genus Kitasatospora; species Kitasatospora sp. NPDC001175. The sequence goes on from NZ_JBSFJU010000013.1 coordinate 5,084, forward strand.
CAGCGGTACCTCCGGCACTGGGGACAATCTAACGCGACCGACGTCGCATTAAGATGGAGCATGTCAGTGCGGCACCAATCTGGCAACTCTTAACGCGACTGGAGTCGACTTTGCCTACCGCCACCCCCACCCCCCGGCCGGGCGGCCGCAGCGCCCGCGTCCTCGCCGACGTCGTCGCCGCCACCCTCGCCGAGGTCTCCGAGAAGCCGTACGACCAGCTCACCGTGGACGCCGTCGCCAACCGCTCGGGCATCCACAAGGCCACCCTCTACCGCCGCTGGGGCGGCATGGACGGCCTGATCGCCCAGGCCCTCACCACCTCCGCCGAGCAGCCCTGGCCCATCCCCGACACCGGCTCGGTCGACGAGGACGTCCGCCTGCTCGCCCACGAGGTGTACGCCACCTTCACCGACCCCGAACTGCGCACCACCCCGACCGCCCTGATCGCCGCCGCACTGCGCTCACCTCGGGGCGCCGAGGCGCTGCACGCCTTCTTCGCGGCCCGGCACCGGCAGGCCGCCGAGGTCGCCGTCCGGGGCGTCGAACGCGGCGAACTCCCGTCCGGCGCCGACCCGGTGGAGCTGGTCCGGGCCGCGACCGCCCCGCTCTACCACCGCCTCTTCCTCACCGGCGAACCCCTCGACGAGCCCGCCGCCACCCGCGCCGCGGCCGCCGCCCTGCTCGCCGCCCGCGCGGGCCTCTTCTCCCCCGAACCGCAGGACAACTCCCCTTCTCCGCAGCCCCGCTAACACCAAACCGCCCCACGCATAGCAGGTTCACCCCGGGGGCATCAGTGAGTACGCCATGCCAACTGCCATGGCACACACCCCCGGGAGGGAACCCCGCATGAAGCGCAAGCACTGGGCACTGCCACTCGCCGCCGCCGTCGCCCTGCCCCTCGGCCTCGCCACCACCGAAGCCGAGGCGGCGACCCCGGCCCCCACCCCCGCGCCCACCGCCTGCAGCTACACACCGGCCGTCCCGGCCGACAACTTCAAGGGCATACCGGTCTTCGACCCGGTCAGGGCCGCCAAGCCCTACCACGCCACGCTGCGGACCAGCCAGGGCGCCATCACCTTCCAGGCCCTGACCGACAAGGCGCCCTGCACCACCTTCTCGTTCCGCTTCCTGGCCGAGCACTCCTACTTCAACCGCACCCACTGCCACCGCCTCACCACCAAGGGGATCTACGTCCTCCAGTGCGGCGACCCCACCGGCACCGGCAGCGGCGGCCCCGGCTACTCCTTCCCCGACGAGAACCTCACCGGCGCCACCTACCCCGCCGGCACCGTGGCCATGGCCAACGCCGGCCCCAACACCAACGGCAGCCAGTTCTTCTTCGTCTGGAAGGACACCAAGCTCTCCCCCGCCTACACCCCCTTCGGCCGCGTCACCGCCGGCCTCGACGTCCTCCAGAAGATCGCCGCCGCCGGCGAGGACGACCAGAACAACCCCGGCGACGGCTACCCCACCCTCCCGGTCAACATCCACCAGGTCCGCATCACCAACCGCTGACCCTCAACTCCCGTACGGCGCGGGCGCGCCGGCGCCGTACGGGCCCCGCTCGGCCGTTCGCCCACTGCGCCCCTGTCGTCTTCCGTGGGACGGACGAGCAGATCGCCGCGATCGACTCCGGCCGGCTGCCGGTTGCCGGTTGCCGGTTGCCGGTTGCCGGTTGCGAACGGGTCACTCCCCGCAGTTGAACGGGTCCAGCTCCGGCGGGTCGAGTTCGGTCCAGAGCGAGAGCACGTCGGCCACGAGCAGGAGCGTGACGAGGAGCAGCAGCACGACCAGGCCGGCCTGGACGGCGCGGACCGGTGCACCGCCGCCGCGCGGGGCGGTGGAGAGGAGCCGGATCAGCCAGACCGCGGTGACCAGGGCGAGGAGGGTGGAGAGCGCGCCGAGGCCGATGGCGAGTGGTGGGACCGCGCCGGCGTGGTGGCAGTGCCTGGTGGGCTCGACGACGTAGTGGTCGTAGAGCAGGCTGTCGGTGATCTCGGCCGCCACCGAGGCCACGCACAGCAGGAAGGCCCACAGCGCCGAGCGCAACCACAGGCGCCGGTCGGGCAGATGGCCGTTGTCGAGCACGTACGTCCCCCGTCGTGTCCCGCCGTCCGCTCCCCGGACAGCGCGCCGGGGAGCGTAACGGCGCCGACGGAACACGGCAAACCGACGGCAGAGGTCAGGCGTTGGGCGCGACCTTGGCGAGGCCGTTGATGATGCGGTCCATGGCGTCGCCGCCCTGAGGGTCGGTCAGGTTGGCGAGCATCTTGAGGACGAACTTCATCAGGACGGGGTGGGTCAGGCCGCGCTGGGCGGCGAGCTGCATGACCTTCGGGTTGCCGATCAGCTTCACGAAGCCGCGACCGAGGGTGTAGTAGCCGCCGTAGACGTCCTTGAGGATGCGGGGGTAGGCCTGTAGGGCGCGCTCGCGGCCGGCGGGGGTGACCCGGGCGTGGGCCTGGACGATGACACCGGCGGCGAGCTGGCCGGATTCCATCGCGTAGGCGATTCCCTCGCCGTTGAAGGGGTTGACCATGCCGCCGGCGTCGCCGACCAGCAGCAGGCCGCGGGTGTAGTGCGGCTGGCGGTTGAAGGCCATCGGCAGGGCGGCGCCGCGGATCGGGTCGGTCATGTTCTCGGGGGTGTAGCCCCACTCCTCGGGCATGCCGGCGCACCAGGCCTTGAGCACCTCACGCCAGTCCAACTCCCCGAAGGAAGCGGAGGAGTTGAGGATGCCGAGGCCGACGTTGGAGGTGCCGTCGCCCATGCCGAAGATCCAGCCGTAGCCGGGCATCAGCTCGCGCCGACCGCCGCGGGTGTCCCAGAGCTCCAGCCAGGACTCCAGGTAGTCGTCCTCGTGGCGCGGGGACTTGAAGTACGTCCGGTAGGCCACGCCCATCGGGCGGTCCTCGCGGCGGTGCAGCCCCATCGCCAGGGAGAGCCGGGTGGAGTTGCCGTCGGCGGCGACCACCAGCGGTGCGCGGAAGGCCACCGGGCGCCGCTCCTCGCCCAGCTTGGCGGTGACGCCGACGATCCGGCCGGTGCGGTCGTCCAGCACCGGGCCGCTGACGTTGCAGCGCTCGTACAGCCGGGCCCCGGCCTTCTGGGCCTGCCGGGCGAGCAGTTCGTCGAAGTCGGCGCGCTTGCGGACCAGGCCGTAGTCGGGGAACGCGGAGAGCTCGGGCCAGTCCAGTTCCAGCCGGACGCCGCCACCGATGATCCTCAGGCCCCGGTTGTGCAGCCAGCCGTTCGCGGTGGAGACGTCGATGCCCATGTCCACCAACTGCTTGGTGGCGCGCGGGGTCAGGCCGTCACCGCAGACCTTCTCGCGCGGGAACGCGGTCTTCTCCAGCAGCAGGACGTCGAGTCCGGCCTGCGCCAGGTAGTACGCGGTGGTCGAACCCGCCGGGCCGGCACCGACCACGATGACGTCGGCGCTGCTCTCGACGGTGTCGGCGCTCAGGTCGGCTGCGGTCTCGGACACGGTGGGCACACTCCTGCGGGCAGCGGGTCGGTCTGGGCGGCAAGGGCCCGTCCTGGCCCGCGAGGGGGCCGGGGCGGGCTCGGACGAGTCTAACGAGGGCCCCTCGGGGCGGAGCCCGACTGCCCGGTGGGGCTCAGAGGTTGAAACCCCGGTGCAGGGCGACGATCCCGCCGGTGAGGTTGCGCCAGGCGACCTTGGACCAGCCGGCCTGCTGCAGCTTGGTGGCCAGCCCGGGCTGGTCGGGCCAGGCCCGGATCGACTCGGCGAGGTAGACGTACGCGTCCGGGTTGCTGCTGACGGCGGTCGCCACCGGCGGCAGGGCGCGCATCAGGTACTCGGTGTAGACGCTCCGGAAGGGCGTCCAGGTCGGGGTGGAGAACTCGCAGATCACCAGCTTGCCGCCGGGCTTGGTGACCCGGCGCATCTCGCGCAGCGCGGCGTCGGTCTCCTGGACGTTGCGCAGGGCGAAGGAGATGGTGACCGCGTCGAAGACGCCGTCCGCGAACGGCAGCCTGGTGGCGTCCCCGGCGGTCAGGGCCAGCTCGGGGTGGCGGTGCTTGCCCTCGGCGAGCATGCCGACCGAGAAGTCGCACGGCACGACCTTCGCACCGGCCTCCTCGAAGGGCAGCGAGGAGGTGCCGGTACCGGCGCCGAGGTCGAGCACCAGCTCACCGGGCCTGGCGTCCACCGCGTCGGCCACCGCACGCCGCCAGGCACGGGCCTGGCCGAGCGAGAGCACGTCGTTGGTGCGGTCGTACTTGGCCGCGACATCGTCGAACATCGCGGCGACTTCGTGCGGCTGCTTGTCCAGAGAGGCTCGGGTCACGGACCCCATTCTTCACCCTGGCACCCGACGCCACGGCAACGGGTGTGCGTACACCTCCCGAGAGCCCCTCCGGCGCGGCTCCCGGCGCCCCCTCGCCGCACCCTCGGCGGCCCCTCCGGCGCGGCTCCCGGCAGCCACGTCACACCTTCAGCGCAGCGCGCGCCGCCCGCCCCTGCGCCGCCGCCGGGAGCGCTTGCCGTGGGTGATCGAGGGCATCCCCTCGCCCAGCGCCTCGGTGGCGAAGGCCACCGTGGTGCTGATCCGGGCGCCCCGGCCGTGTACCCGTACGGACTGCTGGATGGACTGGGTGGCCCGCCGGTGCCGCCAGATCCGGACCACGCAGCCGGCGCAGAGCAGCAGCGCCGTCGGCACGCTGACCCGGGCCAGACCGATCCCGGCCGGCTGCGGGTAGTGCTCGCCGCAGACCCGGACGGCGCTCAGGTCGTCGGCGGCGTGTTCCAGGCAGATCCGGTCGCCGACCTTGGCGTCCGCCGGCAGCCACAGGTCGGCCGCCGTGCGCTGCCGCCCGTCGGCCTGGTAGCTGACCGCGCTGTAGGTGGCGCTGCCGGACGGGAGCTGGGTGACGGTGCCCTCGGTGCGGACGGGGTGGGCGGTGATCCGCTCCGCCTGGTCGGCCTGACGCCAGCCGAGCAGGCACATCCCGACCGCGAGCACGGCGCTGAGCACTGCGGCGAGGTACCAGCCTCGGCCGAGGCGCGCGCTGCGAAAGCGGGGGACGGTCGCGGATCGCATGGTTCCTGTCCTGGCTGCCGGACAAGGCCCCCGGGGGAAGGGGCCGATGGTGAGGTGACCCGTTCAATCGCTGGGGGAGGCGATCTGAAGGGCTGTCCGGGATGGTAACCGCTGGCGGGGCCTCAGGTCACGACAACGATCAATCAGTTCATCGGACCAACCAGCTTGCGCGCTGGTCTCCGGCCAGATTCCGTCCGTGCACCAGCCATCCTTCCGCGGCAACAGGCCCTTCCTCAGCGCCGTCGGTACAGCAGCCTTCCGCCGAGCACCGTGGCCAGACAGCAGCCCGCGCCCGCCGCCTCCAGCTCGGCGACCGAACTCACATCGAAGACCGCGAAGTCGGCCCGCCCGCCGACGGCCAGCGGCCGGTGCACGGCCTGCGCCAGTCCGGTGCCGGCCAGCGGGTCCAGGCCGCCCTCGGCGCCGTCCCCGGCCAGCGCCACCAGCCCGGACCTGGCCACGGCGGTGCGCACCACCGGCAGCTCGAAGGGCCCCGCGACCGCCGTGGTCCCGTACGCCAGCATCCGCTGCAGACCGCGCCGGGCGCTGCCGCCCCGCCGCTCCTGGTCCAGCTCACCGGGCTCCCCGCCGAACGCCTCGGCGTACGCCGCGCCGGACAGCGGCTCACTGCCCAGCTCCTCCCGGGGGTCCGGGTGGTACGCCCGCTCCAGAAGCCACTGCCCGTACGGATTGCGCAGGCCGGGCACCAACAGCCCGTCCCACGTCCGCTCCCTGGCACCGGCCACCGGCCGGTACGGACCGGTGGCGGCCACCACGCCGCCGTCGACCAGCACCGCCCCGTCGTGGACCGGCGGGGCGGCGGGGTCGACCACCAGTACGGCGGCGCGGTGCAGCGTCAGCATCAGTTCGCGGAGAGGATCTTCAGCTCGGGGTGCGCGGTGCCGCCCTCGATCGCCGTGGAGGCGATGTGCGAGGCGACCCGGGGGTCGACCGGGTCGTTGGCCGGGTCGACCAGCACCCGCAGGTGCTCGTAGGTGGTGGAGCGCTGCGCGGGGACCCGGTCGGCGGCCCGGATCAGGTGGATCAGCTCGGTCAGGTTGGAGCGGTGCTTGGCACCGGCCATCGAGACCACGTTCTCCTCCAGCATCACCGAGCCGAGGTCGTCGGCCCCGTAGTGCAGCGAGAGCTGGCCCGCCTCCTTGCCGGTGGTCAGCCAGGAGCCCTGGATGTGCGCCACGTTGTCGAGGAAGAGCCGCGCGATGGCGATCATCCGCAGGTACTCGAAGACGGTCGCCTGGGTGGAGCCCTTGAGGTGGTTGTTCTGCGGCTGGTAGGTGTACGGGATGAAGGCGCGGAAGCCGCCCGTACGGTCCTGCACGTCGCGGATCATGCGCAGGTGCTCGATCCGCTCGGCGTTGGTCTCACCGGTGCCCATCAGCATGGTGGAGGTGGACTCCACACCCAGGCCGTGCGCGGCCTCCATGATCTCCAGCCAGCGCTCGCCCGACTCCTTCAGCGGGGCGATCGCCTTGCGCGGACGCTCGGGCAGCAGCTCGGCTCCGGCACCGGCGAAGGAGTCCAGACCCGCCTTGTGGATCCGGGTGATGGCCTCCTCGATGGAGACGCCCGAGATCCGGGACATGTGCTCGACCTCGGAGGCGCCCAGCGAGTGGATCACCAGCTGCGGGAACTCCGCCTTGATCGCGGAGAAGGCGCGCTCGTAGTACTCGACGCCGTAGTCGGGGTGGTGACCGCCCTGGAACATGATCTGGGTACCGCCCAGCTCGACCGTCTCCGCGCAGCGGCGCAGGATCTCGTCGAGGTCCCGGGACCAGCCCTTGTCACTCTTCGGCGGCACGTAGAAGGCGCAGAACTTGCACGCCGTCACACAGACGTTGGTGTAGTTGATGTTCCGCTCGATGATGTACGTCGCGATGTGCTCGACCCCGGCGTACCGGCGGCGGCGGACGGCGTCGGCGGCGGAGCCCAGCGCGTGCAGCGGTGCCCAGCGGTAGAGGTCCAGCGCCTCCTCGGGGGTGATCCGGCCCCCGGCGGCCGCACGGTCGAGAACGGCCTGCAGGTCAGTGGCGGTGGGGGCGCCCCCGGCCG